>NZ_JCALDW010000004.1:0-326290 GCF_059813065.1 Mycobacterium sp. NGS24 | reverse complement strand
TCCAGCCCGCCACCAGCAGCAGCGGGACCAGCACCGTGGTCAGCAACACCAGGATCAGCGCGATACCGTCCACGCCCAGCGTGTAACCGGCCCCGAAAGCCGGTATCCAGGTGCGCTTTTCGACGAACTGGTAGGTATCTCCGCCGGCCTTGAATCCGACCGTGACCACCAGGGAAACCGCCAGCGTCAGGATGCTGACCACCAAGCCGGTCCACTTGGCCACCCTGCGCAACCCCGGCGGCAGCAGGATGATGAGCACCGAGCCGGCCAGCGGCAGCAGCCACAGCACGCTCAGCCAGGGGAAGTTCACCACAGGTTCACCGCCAGCAGCGCACCGGCCAGCACGGCGGCACCGAGCAGCATCGACAACGCGTAGTTACGGGCGAAGCCGGTCTGCAGGCTGCGCAACCGATTCGACGTCCGGCCCACCAGCGCGGCGAGCCCGTTGACCGAGCCGTCCACGCCGGCGTCGTCGACCTCGACCAGCGCGTGTGTCAGTTGCGCACCGGGGCGCATGAAGACCTCCTCGTTGAAGGCGTCGCCGTAACCGTCGGCGCGTGCAGCGGTGGTCAGCACCGAGACCCGAGCCGGGGCCACCCGTGGGATCTCGGCCTTGCCGCCGTACATCCGGTAGGCGACCGCGATGCCGACGACGACGACACTCAAGGCCGCGGCACTGACCGCCCACGCCGGGATGCCGTGCGCGGACTCCTCGTGCACTCCGACAACCGGTTCGAGCCAGCGCCGCAGGGAGTCGCCATAGGTGAACAGGAAGCCGGAGAACACTGAGCCGAACGCCAGCAGGATCATCGGCGCCGTCATCAACGCGGGTGACTCGTGCGGATGCGAGCCGGGCGCCCAGCGTTTCTTGCCGAAGAACGTCATCAGCATCACGCGGGTCATGTAGAACGCGGTGATTCCCGCACCCAACAGCGCGGCCCCGCCCAGCACGTAGCCACGGATGCCGCCGGAACCCAGCGCCGCCTCGATGATCGCGTCCTTGGAGAAGAACCCGGCAAAGGGCCAGACCCCGATGATCGCCAGGTAGCCGAGCCCGAACGTGGCGAACGTGATCGGCAGGGCTTTGCGCAGCGCACCGTAGCGGCGCATGTCCTGTTCTTCGTGCATGGCGTGGATGATCGACCCGGAGCCGAGGAACAGGCCGGCTTTGAAGAAGCCGTGGGTGAGCAGGTGCATGATCGCGAACGGGTAGCCGGCCGGGCCGAGGCCGGCGGCCAGCACCATGTAGCCGATCTGGCTCATTGTCGATGCGGCCAGGGCGCGCTTGATGTCGTCTTTGGCGCAGCCGATGAAGGCCCCCAGCATCAGGGTCACGGCGCCGACGATGACGACGGCCAGGCGCGCGTCGGGCGCCAGGTTGAACACCGGGTTGGACCGCACTATCAGGTACACACCGGCGGTCACCATGGTCGCGGCGTGGATCAGCGCCGACACCGGGGTCGGGCCCTCCATGGCGTCGCCCAGCCAGGCTTGCAGCGGAACCTGGGCCGACTTGGCGCATGCCCCCATCAGCAGCAACAGGCCTATCGCGTTCAGCACGCCGGTGCTGGCGGCGGGCGCACCGGCGAAGACGCCGCTGTAGGAGACGGTGCCGAAGGTGGCGAACATCAAGAACATGGCCAGCGCCAGCCCGGCGTCCCCGACCCGGTTCATCACGAACGCCTTCTTGGCCGCCGTCGCCGCCGTGGGTTTGTGGTACCAGAAGCCGATCAGCAGGTAGGACGCCAGGCCCACGCCTTCCCAGCCGACGTAGAGCAGCACGTAGTTGTCAGCGACCACCAGCAGCAGCATGGAGGCCAAAAACAGGTTGAGATACCCGAAAAACCTGCGGCGGTCCTCGTCTTCGGCCATGTAGGCGATCGAGTAGATGTGAATCAACGATCCCACGCCGGAGATCAGCAGCACGAAACACATGGACAGCTGGTCGATCTGCAACCCGAAGTCGACCTGCAGCCCGCCGACCGGGATCCAGCTGAACAGGGTCTGGCGAATGGTGCGGTCGCCCTCGGCGCTGCCGAGCATCTCGGCGAGCAGCGTCGCACCCACGCCGAATGCCGAGAGCGCGGCCAGGGTGCCTAGCCAGTGCCCCCACGCGTCGGTGCGCCTGCCGCCGAACAACAGGATTGCGGCACCCGCCAGAGGCAGTGCCACCAGCAGCCAGGTGTAGTGAATCATGTTGGCGTCGTTAACCCTTGAGTAGATTTGCGTCGTCGACCGACGCCGATTTGCGGGCCCGGAAAATGGTCATGATGATGGCCAGGCCGATCACGACCTCACACGCGGCCACCACCATGGTGAAGAACGCGATCATCTGTCCGTCGAGCCTGCCGTGCATGCGCGCGAAGGTGACGAACGCCAGGTTGACCGCGTTCAGCATCAGCTCGACGCACATGAACATGACGATGGCGTTGCGCCGCAGCAGCACTCCGGCGGCCCCGATGGTGAACAGCAGCGCCGACAGGTACAGGTAATTGGCCGGATTCATGACCGGTCCCCTTTGCGGCCACCCGAAACCGCTTCCGCGGACGGGGTTTCGAGACCGTCGGCCCCGCGCGTGCGCAGGATCCTGGAGACCGACAGCTCCGAATAGGAGCCGTCGGGGAGCAACGCGGCCACGTCGACGGCGTTGTGCCGCGCGTAGACACCGGGGTTGGGCAGGGGGGTGGGGTGTCCACCCGGACGGAAGCGTTCCTCGGCGAGCTCGCGTTGGGTCTTGCGGCGCTCGAAGCGCTCGCGGTGCGCCAGGATCATCGCCCCGACCGCTGCGGTGATCAGCAGCGCACTGGTGAGTTCGAAGGCCCACAGGTAGCGGGAGAAGATGAGCGCCGCAAGGCCTTCGACGTTCCCGTTGCCGTTGGCCGCACTCAGGCCGGAGAAGCCGCCGGTCGCTACGTTGCCGATGGCGGCGATCAGCAGGATGCCGAACCCGATGCCGGTGGCGACAGCGGCGACGCGCTGACCGCGCAGCGTCTCCTTCAGCGATTCCGCCGAGTCGACGCCGATCAGCATCAGCACGAACAGGAACAGCATCATCACCGCGCCGGTGTAGACCACCACCTGGACGACACCCAGGAAGAGCGCGTCCTGGGCCATGTAGAAGACCGCGAGAATGAGCATGGTCATTGCCAGGTACATCGCCGAGTAGACGGCGTTGACGGCCAGCACCACTCCGAGGGCGCCGATCAGCGCCGCGGTGCCGAGCACCCAGAACATCACGGCCTCGCCGGTGGAGGTGCGCACCAGCACGTCCGCCGCCAGATTGGCAATCATCGCCGATCCCCGGCTTCCTGGGACTTGCGCAGGCCGGTGGGGGTGATGTTGCCGAGGTAATAGTCCTTGTCGGTGGCGCCCTCGGCGCGGGGGTGCGGGGGTGCCAGCATGTCCTGCAGCAGCGGGGCCAGCAACCGGTCCTTCTCGTAGATCAGGTCGGCGCGATTGTCGTCGGCCAACTCGTAGTCGTTGGTCATGGTCAACGCCCGTGTCGGGCAGGCCTCGATGCACAGACCGCAGCCGATGCAGCGCAGATAGTTGATCTGGTACACGCGGCCGTACCGTTCACCCGGCGAATACCGTGCCTCCTCGGTGTTGTCCGCGCCTTCGACGTAGATCGCGTCGGCCGGGCAGGACCAGGCGCACAACTCGCAGCCGATGCACTTCTCCAGCCCGTCGGGGTAGCGGTTGAGCTGGTGACGGCCGTGATAGCGGGGCGCCACCGGCCCCGGCTTCTCCGGGTACTCCTCGGTGATGTTCTTTTTGAACATCGACCCGAATGTCACCCCGAAGCCGGCCAGGGCGTCCAAGAATTTAGCCACGCGCCTTCTCCTTTACCGCGCCGACGGGTTGGTCGAGCTTCTTCATGGGCAGCGGCGGGACGGGGAATGCCGGTTCGACACTGCCCGCTTCCTGCTGTTGTTTGCTGCGCTGGCGGGCCCGTGCCCGTGCGCTGGGCGCACTGAACGGTTTTCGCAGGGTGGCGATCAGTACCCCGGCCACGACCAGGCTGCTGATCACGAGCACCGTGGTCCAGTGCTGATAGCCCTGGTTCTTCAGGGTGCGGATGACGGCCGCGATCATGATCCACACCAGCGAGGCCGGGATCAGCAGCTTCCAGCCCAACGACATGAACTGGTCGTAGCGAAACCGGGGCAGCGTGGCGCGCAGCCAGAAGTAGATGAACAGGAACGTCCACACCTTGGCGGTGAACCACAGCAGCGGCCACCAGCCGTGATTGGCGCCTTCCCACAGGTTCAACGGCCACGGCGCGTGCCAGCCGCCCAGGAACATCGTCGCCGCCAGCGCCGAAACGGTGGTCATGTTGACGTATTCGGCAAGCATGAAGATCGCGAACTTCAGTGACGAGTACTCGGTGTGGAAACCGGCGACCAGCTCGCCTTCGGCCTCGGGCAGGTCGAACGGCGCCCGGTTGGTCTCGCCGACCATCGAGATCAGGTAGGTCACGAAGGACGGCAGCAGCAGGAAGATGTACCAGACGCGGTCTTGCGCGGCCACGATCTGCGATGTCGACATCGAGCCGGCGAACAGGAACACCGCCGCGAAGGACAACCCCATCGCGACCTCGTAGGAGATCACCTGGGCGGTCGAGCGCACCCCACCCAGCAGTGGGTAGGTGGACCCCGACGCCCAGCCGCCGAGCACGATGCCGTAGACGCCGATGGCCGACAAACCCAGGATGAACAGCACCGCGACCGGGAGGTCGGTCAGCTGCAGCGGCGTCCAATGACCGAAGATCGACACCTCCGGGCCCATCGGGATGAAGGCGAAGGCGGTGAATGCGGGAATCGCCGAGATGGCCGGTGCCGCGAAGTACACGAACCAGTCGACGCCCTTGGGGGTGATGCTTTCCTTCAATGCCAGCTTGACGCCGTCGGCCAGACTCTGCAGCGTGCCCCACGGCCCGGTGCGGTTCGGGCCCGGCCGCAGCTGCATGTAACCCAGGATCTTGCGTTCGGCCAGGATTCCCACCAGGACCGTCAGCACCAGGTAGCCGAAGATCCCGACGGCCTTGATGAGCACCAGCCACAGCGGGTCGTGTCCGAAGGCGGTCAGACCGTTCATACGCCCAGCTCCTGCACATCGCTGCCCGCCGCAACCTGCACTGATAACTGCACGACGGCGCCTATCGTCACGCCCAGTTGCTGGTGCACCGCCGAACCCGGCGAATTGAGTGGCAGCCAGGCCACCCGGTCGGGCATGTCGGTGATGTTGAGCGGCAACGTGATTGAGCCGCGGTCCGTGCTCACGGTGACGTCGGCACCGTCGACCGCCCCGATTTCGGCAGCGGTGCCGGCCGACAGCCGAACCGCCGGTTTGCGTGCGGTCCCGGCCAGATGCGGTTCGCCGTCCTGCCCGCGACCGGCGTCCAGCAGCAACCGCCAACCGGTCAGCACCGCTTCACCCGAGCCGGGCTGACCGGGCGGCGCGGCCTCGACCTGCGGGCCGGCCGCGCGCTTGCCGTCCCAGGTACCCAGCGCGGACAGTTCCTCGCGAGCCGATTCCACCGTCGAGCAGTTCAGGTGGATGCCCAACTCGTCGGCCAGCGTGTCGAGCACCCGGTGGTCGGACTGGCGGGCCTGCAGCGAGGTGCCGCGGAACGCCGGTTCGAAACCGCGGTAGCGGCCTTCCCAGTTGACGAAGGCGCCCGACTTCTGCGTGGTGGGCGCGACCGGGAACACCACATCGGCTCGTTCGGTGACGGCGCTGTGCCGTAGTTCCAGGCTGACTACGAACGGCGCCGCGTCCAGCGCGGCCAGCACCGCGTCGGGATCGGCGAAGTCGCCGGGTTCGATCCCGCCGACGAGCAGCGCACCCAACGTCCCGTCGGTCGCGGCGGCCAGAATGCCGTCGGCGTCACGTCCTGTCTCGGCAGGCAATTCGTCGACATGCCAGGCAGCGGCCACCTGCGCGCGGGCGGCGTCGTCGGACACCGGACGGCCACCGGGCAACAGCCCGGGCAGCGCCCCGGCTTCCAACGCTCCGCGCTCACCAGCCCGCCGCGGCACCCACGCCACCCGCGCCCCGGTCGAGTCGGCCAGCCGCGCCACGGCGGAGAACCCGCCGGGCACGGTGGCCAGGCGTTCACCGACCAGGATCACTGCGCCGGGGGTGCTGAGCAGGTCGCCCACCTCGCCGGTGGCCAGACCGTCCAGCGCCGACGGCTCATCCCCGGGCGCGGTCTGCACCAGCCGACCCGACATCTTCTTCAGCGCTCGGGTGGCGAACGGGGCGATCGCGTACACCGGGACGCCGTTCTTGCGCGCCGCCTTACGCAACCGCAGGAACACTCCCGGCGCTTCGTCCTCGGGTTCGAAGCCCACCAGCACCACCACCGGTGCGGTCTCCAGATCCGAGTAGCTGACGGTGACCGGCCGGCCCGCCACCCGTGCCACCAGGAAGTCCGCCTCCTCGGCGGAGTACGGTCGGGCGCGGAAGTCGATGTCGTTGGTGTTCAACACGATTCGCGCAAACTTGGCATACGCGTAGGCGTCTTCCCAGGTGCCCCGGCCGCCGACCAGCACTCCGGTCCGGCCGCGGGCAGCAGTCAGTCCCTGGACCGCGGCCACGATGGCGTGCGACCAGGACGCGGGTTGCAGGGTGCCGTCGGCGTCCCGCAGTAGGGGAGTGGTCAGCACGTCGGGCTGGGTCGCGTACGTGAAGGCCCAGCGGCCCTTGTCGCAGACCCACTCCTCGTTGACTTCCGGGTCGTCGCCGGCCAGTCGACGCATCACCTTGCCGCGGCGGTGGTCGGTGCGCGTCGCGCAGCCGCCCGCGCAGTGCTCGCAGACGCTCGGGCTGGACACCAGGTCGAACGGGCGGGCCCGGAACCGGTAGGACATCCCGGTCAGCGCGCCCACCGGGCAGATCTGCACCGTGTTGCCGGAGAAGTAGGAGTCGAACGGTTCGTTGGCGTAGATGCCGACCTGCTGAAGGGCGCCGCGCTCCTGCATGTCGATGAACGGGTCGCCGGCGATCTGTTCGGAGAACCGGGTGCAGCGGGCGCACAGGATGCAGCGCTCGCGGTCCAGCAGCACCTGCGAGGAGATGTTGATCGGTTTGGCGAAAGTGCGCTTGGGGTCGGTGAAGCGGGACTCCGCGCGACCGTTGGACATCGCCTGGTTCTGCAGCGGACACTCGCCGCCCTTGTCGCACATCGGGCAGTCCAACGGGTGGTTGATCAGCAGCAGTTCCATCACGCCGTGCTGGGCTTTGTCGGCCGCCGGCGAGGTGAGCTGGGTGCGCACCACCATGTCGTCGGTGCACACGGTGGTGCACGACGCCAGCGGTTTGCGCTGACCCTCCACCTCGACCAGGCACTGCCGGCAGGCACCGACCGGGTCGAGCAGCGGGTGGTCACAGAACCGGGGAATCTGGATACCCATCAGCTCGGCCGCGCGGATCACCAAAGTTCCTTTGGGGACGCTGATTTCGGTGTCATCGATGGTGAGGGACACCATCTCCGGCTGAGCGACGCGGTTTTCGGTGTCGGCAGTTTGGGTCACGCGCTTACTCCATCCAACGTGAGCATCGAATCGCGGGGGTCGAACGGGCAGCCGCCCGTCTCGACGTGGGCGAGGTATTCGTCGCGGAAGAGTTTCAGGGACGACATCACCGGACTGGCGGCGCCGTCACCCAACGCGCAGAACGACTTTCCGAGGATCGCGTCCGCGATGTCCTGCAGCTTGTCCAGGTCTTCGCGGGTGCCGCGCCCGGTTTCCAGGCGGGCGTAGATCTTGTCCAGCCAGAAGGTGCCCTCCCGGCACGGCGTGCACTTGCCGCAGGATTCGTGCTTGTAGAACTCCGTCCAGCGCCGCACCGCCCGTACCACGCAGGTGGTTTCGTCGAAGATCTCCAACGCCTTCGTGCCGAGCATGGAACCGGCCGCGCCGACCCCTTCGTAGTCCAACGGCACGTCGAGGTGTTCGTCGGTGAGCAGCGGCGTCGACGACCCACCCGGGGTCCAGAACTTGAGCCGGTGCCCGGCCCGGATCCCGCCGGCGTAGTCGAGCAACTCGCGCAGCGTGATGCCCAGCGGCGCCTCGTACTGACCGGGGTTGGTGACGTGTCCGGACAGCGAATACAGCGTGAAGCCGGGCGATTTCTCGCTACCCATGGAACGGAACCACTCGACTCCGTTCAGGATGATCGACGGGACGCTGGCGATGGTCTCGACATTGTTGATCACGGTCGGGCATCCGTAGAGACCCGCCACAGCCGGGAACGGCGGACGCAGCCGAGGCTGGCCGCGGCGCCCTTCCAGCGAGTCGAGCAGTGCGGTTTCCTCGCCGCAGATGTAGGCGCCCGCACCGGCGTGCACCACCAGCTCCAGGTCATATCCCGAGCCGCCGATGTCCCGGCCCAGATAGCCGGCGGCGTAGGCCTCGGCCACTGCGTTCTGCAGCCGTCGGAGCACCGGCACCACTTCGCCGCGCACGTAGATGAAGGCGTGGGTGGCCCGGATCGCGTACGAGGCGATGATGACGCCTTCGACCAGGACGTGCGGGGTGGCCAGCATCAGCGGAATGTCTTTACAGGTACCGGGTTCGGACTCGTCGGCGTTGACCACCAGGTAGTGCGGTTTGGCCGCGGCGCCGGAATCGCCCTGCGGGATGAACGACCATTTGGTCCCGGTGGAGAAACCCGCGCCGCCGCGCCCGCGCAACCCGGAGTCCTTGACCGCGCCGATCACGTCGTCGGGCGCCATGGCCAAGGCCTTCTTCATGGCCCGGTATCCGTCGTGGCGTTCGTAGGTCTCGATGGTCCAGGACTTGGGATCGTCCCAGTAGCGACTGATGACCGGCGTCAGCGGTGTGGTCATGACTGGCCTCCCGCAGGGGTCGGCGCTTCCATGTCGTTCTCCTTGGCCACCCGCAGCCCGGCCAGCGTGGCCGCTCCCGCGCCGCCCTGCCCTTCGTCCGGACGCTGATCCGGCAGGCCCGCCAGGATTCGTGACGTCTCACGGAACTTGCACAACGGTGCGCCCCGGGTGGGCGCGACCGGTTCACCGGTGCGCAGCGAATCGACGAGTTCGCGCGCGGACTGCGGAGTCTGGTTGTCGTAGAACTCCCAGTTGACCATCACCACCGGTGCGAAATCGCAGGCGGCGTTGCATTCGATGTGCTGCAAGGTGACGGTGCCGTCGGGTGTGGTCTCGTCGTTGCCGATGCCGAGATGCTCTTTGAGGTCGTCGAATATCGCGTCGCCGCCCATCACCGCACACAGCGTGTTGGTGCACACACCCACCAGGTAGTCACCGGTCGGACCGCGCCGGTACATGGTGTAGAAGCTGGCCACCGCCGAAACCTCGGCACCGGTCAGATCCAGTTGCCGCGCACAGAATTCCAGACCGGCCGGCGTCAGGTAGGAGTCCTCGCCCTGCACCAGATGCAGCAACGGCAGCAACGCCGAACGCTTATTCGGGTACTTGGCGATGATCTCCTTGGCCTCGACCTCCAGGCGCGAGTGCACTTCCGGCGGGTACGACTGCGGCGCACCCTCAACGACGAACTGGCTCGGCTCCTCCGGCGGCGGTCCGAGCCGGAGGAAAACCCTTTCGCCACCGTTACTTCCGACATTCGGAACTGTCATCGGTCCACTCCGCCCATGACCGGGTCGATGCTCGCGACGGCGGTGATCAGGTCGGCGACCATGCCACCCTCACACATTGCGGCGACGGACTGCAGGTTGGTGAACGACGGGTCCCGGTAGTGCACCCGATAGGGGCGGGTACCGCCGTCGCTGACCATGTGCACGCCGAGTTCGCCGCGCGGTGACTCCACCGCCACGTACACCTGGCCGGCTGGCACCCGGATGCCCTCGGTCACCAGCTTGAAGTGATGGATCAGAGCCTCCATCGAGCTGCCCATGATCTTGGCGATGTGCTCGGGTGAGTTGCCCATCCCGTCAGGGCCCACGTAAAGGTCTGCGGGCCAAGCGATTTTGCGGTCCTCAACCATGGTCGGGCCGGGCTTGAGCTTGTCCAGACACTGCTCGACGATCTTGACCGACTCCCACATCTCGTTGACGCGGATGATGTAGCGCCCGTAGGCGTCACAGGTGTCTTCGGTGATGACGTCAAATTCGTAGTCCTGGTATCCGCAATACGGTTCACTCTTGCGCAGGTCGTGCGGCAGTCCGGTGGCACGCAGAATTGGACCCGTGATGCCCAGTGCCATGCAACCGGTCAGGTCCAGGTAACCGATGTCCTCGGTGCGGGCCTTCCAGATGGCGTTCTCGTTGAGCAGCTCGCCCATTTGGCGAAGCGGGACCCGCAGCTCCTTGAGGGCGGCGGCGATCTCGTCAATTCCGTTGGGCGGCAGGTCTTGTGCCAGTCCGCCCGGCCGGATGTAGGCGCTGTTCATCCGCAGGCCGGTGATCTTCTCGAACAGGGTGAGGACGATTTCACGGGCCCGGAAGCCGACGAACATCGGTGTCATGGCGCCCAGTTCCATCCCACCGGTGGCCAGCGCGACCAGGTGCGAAGAAATCCGGTTCAGTTCCATCATCATCACCCGGATGACGTTGACCCGTTCGGGGATCTCGTCGGTGATGCCGAGCAGCTTCTCCACGCCCAGGCAGAACGCCGTCTCGTTGAAAAACGGTGCCAGATAATCCATCCGGGTCACAAAGGTGACGCCCTGCGTCCAGTACCGGTATTCGAGATTCTTCTCGATTCCGGTGTGCAGGTAGCCGATCCCGCACCGGGCCTCGGTCACCGTCTCGCCTTCGATCTCGAGGATCAGCCGCAGCACGCCGTGGGTGGACGGGTGCTGGGGGCCCATGTTGACGACGATGCGCTCCCCGGGATCGGCGTTGCGCGCGGCGTCGACGACCTTGTCCCAGTCCTGGCCGCCGGCGACGACGAGGGTTTCCGTGGTGCTCATCAGTTGTAACCCCTGCGCTCGTCGGGCGGCGGAATCTGCGCGCCCTTGTACTCGACCGGGATACCACCCAGCGGGTAGTCCTTGCGTTGCGGATGCCCGTGCCAGTCGTCGGGCATCTCGATGCGGGTCAGCGACGGGTGTCCGTCGAAGATGATCCCGAAGAAGTCGTAGGTCTCGCGCTCGTGCCAGTCGTTGGTCGGGTAGATACCGAACAGTGACGGGATGTGCGGATCACTGTCTGGCGCAGACACTTCCAGTCGCAGCCGACGGTTGTGCGTGATCGATTTGAGTGGGTACACCGCGTGCAGTTCCCGGCCCGTCTCGTTGGGGTAGTGCACCCCGCTCACACCCAGGCACAGCTCGAACCGCAGCTCGGGCTCGTCGCGCAGGCGCTGAGCCACCTGCGGCAGCAGGTCCCGGTGCACGTGCAACGTGAGTTCGTCGCGGTCGACCACCACTTTCTCGATAGCCTCGTCGAACTCGACGCCGTCGCGCGACAGGGCCTCGCCCAGTCGGTCGGCGATGTCGTCGAAGTAGCTGCCGTAGGGGCGTGGGCTGCCACCGGGCAGTGTCACTTTGCGGACCAGCCGACCGTAACCGGAGGTGTCGCCGGTGCCGGACACCCCGAACATGCCGCGGCGGACGTCGATCACTTCGCCGCCCACCGGCACCTGGACGCCCGGGGTGACCGCTGCGCCCTGCGGATCCTTGTCCGGTGAGCTCATCGCAGCATTCCGCGCATCTCGATCGTGGGCCTGGCCGCCATGGCCGCCTCTTCGGCCTCGGCGATGGCACGCTCCCGGTTGACGCCCAACGGCATCTCCTGAATCTTGTCGTGCAGCTTCAGGATTGCGTACAACAGCATCTCGGGCCGCGGCGGACAACCGGGCAGGTAGATGTCCACCGGCACCACATGGTCCACGCCCTGCACCACGGCGTAGTTGTTGAACATCCCACCCGAAGATGCGCACACGCCCATCGCCAGGACCCACTTGGGTTCGGCCATCTGGTCGTAGATCTGGCGCAGCACCGGCGCCATCTTCTGGCTGACCCGGCCCGCGACGATCATCAGGTCGGCTTGGCGCGGCGTCGCTGAAAAGCGCTCCATGCCGAACCGGGCGATGTCGAACCTCGGGCCGGCCGTCGCCATCATCTCGATCGCACAACAGGCCAATCCGAACGTCGCCGGCCACAGCGAGTTCTTGCGGACATAGCCCGCGACCTTCTCGACCGTCGACAGCAGGATCCCGCCGGGCAGCTGTTCTTCGAGTCCCACGTCCTACCTCAATCCCACGTCAGGCCCCCGCGGCGCCACACATATGCGTAGGCCACGAAAACCGTGAGCATGAATATGACCATCTCGACGAGGGCAAAGGTCCCCAGCGAGTCGAAGCTGACCGCCCACGGATAGAGGAACACGATTTCGATGTCGAAGACGATGAACAACATCGCGGTCAGGTAATACTTCACCGGGAAGCGCTGACCGGTGGGTGCGTTCGGTCCGCTGAACCCGGTCTCGGTGGGCTCGATGCCGCATTCGTAGGCTGCCAGCTTCGACCTGTTGTAGCGAGTCGGACCGGTGATGCTCGCCAGGAATACCGAGCCGATGGCAAAGGCTGCGCCGATGCCCGCGAGCACGAAAATGGGTATGTAGGGATTCAACTCGCTCCGCCATCCGTCGTTTGGGCCGCCAGCGCAGCGGCCGCCGGTGACATCCGGGCTGGCCCAGCGCATGACACGTGTGACGGACCGGGCATGTGGACCGTCACAGTGACCTTCAACATAGTCGCGCGGCGCCCGGGGCACATGTCCGGGGTCAAGCTCTTGGACATGTCATAAATCCTTGCCTGTCAACTCGGATCGCGCCGGGACGGCGCCCAGTGGTACAGGACTGTCGAAAAGCTCGAATTCAGGCGTGTAGCCAGGCAAGATGCGGTTGATTCCGGCGACCGGCAGACGTCTCGGAGCGCTTGTTGTTACCCTTGCCACTGGACTGCTGCCGGGATTTGCGGCGTTCGCAAAAGCCGCCGACGGCCGATCTGGGAGGACGCGACCTGTGAACTTTTTCACACTACCGCCGGAGATCAACTCCTTGCGCATGTTCCTCGGCGCGGGTAGCGCGCCGATGTTGCAGGCGGCCGCCGCATGGGACGGCCTGGCCGCGGAGCTCGGGTCGGCTGCCGAATCGTTCGGGTCGGTGATCTCGAACCTGGCCGGACAGGCGTGGCAGGGCCCGGCGGCGGCGGCGATGGCGGCCGCCGCGGCGCCGTACGCGGGCTGGCTGGCAGCGGCGGCATCTCAGTCCTTGGGGGCGGCCGGGCAGGCGAGAGCGGTCGTGAGCGCGTTCGAGGCGGCCCGCGCGGCGACCGTTCATCCAGCAGCTGTGGAGCAGAACCGCAATGCCTTCGTCCAGCTCGTGATGTCGAACCTGTTCGGTCAGAATGCGCCATTGATCGCGTTGGCCGAAAACATCTACGAGGAGATGTGGGCCGCGGACGTCACCGCGATGGCCGGCTACTACGCCGGTGCCGCGGCGGCCGCCGCGCAGGTGGTGCCGTGGCAGACCGTGCTCGAGAGCTTCCCGGCGCTGACCGGCGGCTTGGCCGGCGGACTCAGCGCGCTGGCCGGATCGGGTGCGGGTAGCGGTAACGGTGCGGCCGCCGGTGGCGGCGGTGGCGCCCAGGGCGGGGCGGGCCCGGTCAGCACCGGCGCTGCCAGCGCGGCGGGCGGCGGTGGTGCTGCCGGTGGCATGGGCGGCACCGATCCCGGGATGGCGTCGGCCGGTGCCGCAGCCGGTGACCCGTCGGCGTACAGCGACGGCGGTGCGGCGGCCGCGCCTGCCGCGGCGAGCAGCGCAGGCGCCACGACCGCCAACCCCGGCGTCGCCAGTCCCGGCGTGGTGAGTCCCGGCCTCGGCGGCTTCGCCATGATGCCGATGGCGGTCGGCGGGCTGGCCATGGCCGGATTGCTCGGCGACAGGCCGTCGGTGCCGGTTCCGACGAAGTCGGCGGAATCAGAGCAGGACAAGCAAGCCGAGAAGGCCGAGAAAGACGAAGCGCCGGTGGCGGAGGAGTCGGTGACCCCGGAGGCCGAGGTTCCGGCGATGAGCGTGCTGCCGACGGCCGCGCCCGGTATCGCGGTCGCCGCTGCCCCGGGCGAAGCGACGCGCGCCGCCGCGGCGAGCGGATCCGGCATCCCGGTGTCGACTTTCCGGGCATCGGAGGCCGCGCCGGAAGCAGATGCGGAATCGGCGGAGGCCCAGTTCCGTCCCCGGGCAACCGAGCCGGAGCGCATTCAGGTCCGCGGCGCCTGAGCTGTACCGGATCAGTGCGCAGGCGCGCGCAACAGGTTGAGCACCGTGCGGCCCAGCACGATCGGGTCGAGCGGGTGAGGCACTGCGGCCTCGGCGCGTGACCAGTTGGCCAGCCATGCATCGTCGGGCCGGCCGGTCAGGACCAGGATCGGCGGGCAGCTGGACAGTTCGTCCTTGAGTTGTTTCGCGATGCCCATGCCGCCGGTCGGTGCCGCTTCGCCGTCGAGAATGGCCAGGTCGATGCCGCCTTCGTCCATCGTCCGGATCACCATCGGGCCGGTCGCGACCTCGACATAGCTCAACTCGGGCAGGTCCGGGTGCAGCCGTTTACCCAGCGCCTGCATCACCTGCTCGCGGGTCTGCACGTTGTCGCTGTAGACGAGGATCTTCAGGGGGCTGCTCGAGTCAGGCACGGTCCAGATCGTAATTCACGCGGTCCCGGAGGATCGCACGAAGACGGCTTCTGCTGACACGGTGACGGTCTCGGACATGACACCCATCTTGTTCCAGTCCACGTTGAACCGGGTCCGGTCGAGCTGCGTCTCGCCGCGGATCTGTACCGAACCGTCGTCCTGCTCGGTGATGGTCACCGGCAGCGTCACCGGTTGGCTGACGCCTTTGATGGTGAAATCGGTGCGCAGCTCGGCGCTCTTGCCCGGGCCCGGCTGCAGTTCGTTGACCAGGACGGTGATCGTCGGGAAGCGTTGGGCGTCGAAGAAGTCAGCGGACAGCAGGTGCCGGTCGCGACGGCCGATGCCGGTGTGCAGGGACGTGACCACGAGGGTGAACCGTCCCGCAACGGTGCCGTCAGCGGCGAGCCGGCCGTCGCCGCTGAATTTGGTGAACTTGCCTTTGACGGGCAGCGCGCCCCACATGTTCCTGATCCGGAAACCCACCGACGAGCGGTCCGGCACCAGAGTCCACGATCCGGTGCTCTCCGGGTCGGCGAGCAGACTCTCCAGCGTTGTCATCCTTATTCCCCCTGCCGATCCAGTAAGGGTGCGAGGTCCCCGGGGTCGAAGTATTCCTCGATCCGATCGATGAGGCCTGCTCTGTCCACCTTGATGACTATGCAGACCCGCATCGCGATGGATTGCCCGGCATGGCCGGTGGCATGCAGGAGGTGCTGCTGCACGAACCCGCCGTCGAAGACCTGTCGATCCAGCACTTCGTAGCTGCGCTCGGCGGTGATCGAGAGGAACCAGCTGATCACCCGCAGCGCCCGGGACTTGTCGTCGTATGCGGTGGGGCCGCGCCGCCCGCCCGTCCGCCATACCGCGATGTCGTCGCTCCACAGGTTCGCTACGGCGGTGTGGTCGCCGTTGGTGATCGCGGTGAACAACCGCTCGGCCGTCTCGACGATGGTTGCGGACGCGGTGTCGGTCATGAACCGGGCTCCTCGTGGTTCTCGTATCCGGGATGCGCGACGGCCAACCGGTGGCGGACCAGCTCACGCAGGACGGGGACGACGGCGTCGTCCGGTGCGTCCAGGTCGCCGGCCCGGATGGCGGCGGCCAGGGCGGCTTCGTCGGCAAATCCCAGCCCGGCCAGTGCTGCCCGGATGTCGGCCGCTCCGGTCTCGAGCAGTTGGCGTTCGACCATGCGCAGGGCGTTGGCTGCCACCCGTGCGTGGAAATTGACCGACCCGGTGGTCGCCTCCCGGACTTCGGTTTCCAGGAACTCGGCGACCGCGGCGACCAGTTCGGCGGCCGTGGGACGCCCGTACAGGTCGGCGATCATGACACCTCCTCGAGCAGGTCCAGCAGGTCCCATTCGTTCTCGCACACCCGCCTGCCGATGGTGGCCAGCTCGACCGAGCGGGTCTGCCCGCTCAGATGACGCTCGGCCTGGTACCGGCAGATGACGCCCCAGCGCAGCGTGGCCAGCACCAGCCACCAGTGAAACGCCACCCGGTCGACGCTGGTCGCGCCGGCTTCTTCGTAGTCGCGCAGGAAACTCTCGATGCTGCCCAGCCCACCGGCGCCGCGCCCGGCCGGTGCGCCGAACCGCCAGGCGCGCACACAGAACCAGGCCAGGTCCTCATACGGCGCGCCGGTGTGCACCAATTCCCAGTCCAGCACCGCTGCCAGGTCCGACCCGTCGACGATGAGGTTGCCCATCCGGAAATCTCCGTGCACCAGCACGGTGGGCCACGGCGCGGACGGTCGGTTGGCCTCGAGCCAGCGAAACGTCCATTCGAAGGTGGCGGTGGTGTCGCCCATCTCGTCGAGCCGTTCGCGCCACTGACCGATCGGGTCCTCGCCGGTCAGGCCGGGGATGTCCGGGTCGGCCCGGTGTACCGCGGCGATGGCCTGCGCACACTGGCGCAGCAGCCGCCGGCGGGATTCCTCGTCGGTGAGCTGACGCTGAATGCGTCGAACAATGGTCTCGCCCTTGATCTCGTCGCAGATCAGGAACGGATTACCCAGGGCCGCAACCGAATCGTCGGCGATCAGCACATGTGGGACGGGCGCGCCGGCCGCCGCCGCGGCGGCCTGGACGCGGGCCTCCAACTCCATGCCGGCGTGCACGTCGTCGGGCGGGCCGGTGCGCAGGATCAGCGCCCGGCGATCGGCGTCGGTGACGGCGTCGAATGCCCAGGTGGTGCGGCTGGCGCCGCCGGTGAGCGGGCGCAAATTGTCGATCCCCACCCGGCTGCCCGTGACATCGGTCAGCAGGGTGCCCAGGTCCTCAGCCAGTGTCACTTTTTGCCGAACTTGAACAGCCGCTGGGCAACTCGGCGGATCTGGATCTCCTCGGCGCCCTCGGTGATCCGGTAGCGCCGGTGGTGTCGGTAGATGTGTTCCAGCTGCTCGTGCCGGCTGTAGCCGATGCCGCCGAGCACCTGCATGGCCCGGTCGGCGGCCTCGCAGACCAGCCGGTTGGCCCGGTAGTTCGCCATCGACACCTTGTCGGAGACCTGCATGTGATGGTTCTGGTCCAATTGTGTTGCGGCGTAATAGACCAGCAGCCGCACCATCTGCGCCTCGGTCTGCAGTTCCACCAGCGGCCACTGTACGGCCTGGTTCACCGCCAGCGGTTTGCCGAACACGATGCGTTCGCCGGCGTAGGTCACCGCCCGGTCGATGCAGTACTGCGCGGCGCCCAGGCTGCTGGCCGCTTGCCGAATTCTGTTCTCGTGCAGAAACGTTTGGCCTACTTCCAGGCCGCGGTCCACGTCACCCAGCACCGCGTCGTCGGGAACCCGGACGTCTTTGAGTTCCACTTCGGCGTGATCGGTGGGCATGTTGAAGGTCCACCAGTAGTACGGGATGGTGAAGCCGGGCGAGTCGCACGGCACCAGGAACGCCGAAATGCCGCGGGCCTGGCCGGGTTCGCCGGACGTGCGGGCGAACACCAGGTCGTGCGTGGCCCGGTGCACGCCCGTGTTGAATCGCTTGGCGCCGTTGATGATCCATCCGTCACCGTCTTTGACCGCGGTGGTCTCCAGCCAGGTGGCATCCGATCCGTGGTCGGGTTCGGTGAGTCCGAACGCCATCGAGCGTTCACCGGTGATCAGCGCCTCGGTCCATTCCTTCTTCTGCGCGTCGGTGCCGAACCGGTCCATCATGATGACCTGTGGGAAATTACCGACGATCGAGGACTCGTCCTGCAGGTCGTTGTGCAGCCCGAGTCCCTTGTGCGCCAAGTGTTCCCGGATAACGGCCATGTCGATATTGGAACCGTCGCGGCCACCGAACTGGGCGGGCAGCCCGTACCGCAACCAGCCTGCTTTGTCCGCCCGCTTACGCATCTCCCCGAGCAGATCTTCCCACTCCCGGCGCGGGATGCCGCCGTTGTCCCAGTCGGTACGGGCATTCTCCCGACGATGATCGAAGTACTGGATGTGCTCGCGTTCCAGCGGCTTGATCTCCGCCTCGATGAAGGCGTCCATCTCGGCCAACACGCCGGGAAGGTGTTCGGGAAGGGTGAAATCCACGTTGATCTCTCCTTGGAATAGGTCACGCGCCGTAGAGTGTCTTTTTCCAGATCAGGGACAGCATGGCAATGGCGTCCTCATCGCTGACAGTAATGCCCAGGTCCGACTTGCCGACGATGACGGTGGTGAAGTTCTCGAAGAGCAGCGCGATGGCCGCCGCGGTGTGTTCGGGGTTGAGTTCGGTGCCGTAACCCTGCTCCTGGGCTCGGCGCACCGAAGCGGCCACGATGTCCATGCCGAAGCGCCGGAACTGGTTCTGCACATCGGCGAAGCGTTGCTGGGTCGCGGCCAGTTGAGCCACCGCGATCATGATGCCGATGTGCTGCTTGAACATGTTCCAGTAACCGGTGACCACCGAGGTGAAGAACGCGTCACCGGGCGCCTCCGGTAGCTGCACGCTCAGCCCGGACGGCTCGACGACGTCGTGCAGGAAGGACTGCGCCAGCGCGGCCAGCAGATCCTCCTTGTCGCTGAAGTACCGGTAGAACACCGCCGGGGACTTGCCCGCCGCCGAGGTGATGTCGGCCAGGGTGGTGCCGTGAAAACCGCGTTCGGCGAACAGTTTCCGGGCGGCCAGCTCGATGGATTCGCGGGTCTGGCGGCCCTTGGCGGTGAGCAGTTCGGCGGGCATCAGCCGCGGATCCGATCCCCCGCACGCAGCAGCGCGCTCGGCAGGTCGTGGCCGACAGCTTCTTGCGCGACCCGCGCCGCGGCGATCGCGGCCGGCAGATCCACGTCGACCTCGAAACCGCTGTCGGTGAGCAGGTACACCAGATCTTCGGTCGCGATATTGCCGGTGGCACCCGGGGCGAACGGGCAGCCACCCAGCCCCCCGGCCGACGCGTCCAGCCGGGTAACCCCGGCGCAGACCGCGGCGTAGGCACTGGCCAACCCGGACCCGCGGGTGTTGTGGAAGTGCGCACCCAACGGCAGCTCGCCGAGCACCGGACGCAGTTGGGCGATCAGCGAACTCACCCGGCCCGGGGTGGCGGTGCCGATGGTGTCGGCGATGCAGAACCGGTCCGCGCCCCTGTCGCGCGCCGCGGCGGCAATGGCCAGGACGCGCTGCGGGGGAGTAGGGCCTTCGAACGGGGAGTCCCATGCGGTGGCGACGATGACTTCGACGGTGACGCCGCTGTCGCGTGCGATGGCGACGATCTCACCGATCTGGGCGGTTGCCTCGGCGCTGGTGCGACCGACGTTCTTCTGGCTGAAGGTGTCGTCGGCGGCCACCACGTACTCGATGGACCGCAGGCCCGCGGCAATCGCGCGGTTGGCCCCGTTGGGGCTGGCCACCAGCGCGGAGAACTCGATGCCGGGGAAGTTGTGCAGTTCGGCGGCCAGTTCGGCGGCATCGGCCATCGACGGCACCTTGGTCGGCGACACGAACGCCGTGGCCTCCACCTCGCGTACCCCGGTCGCGGCCACCGCGCTCAGCAGGTCCAGCTTGGCCGACAACGGGATCGGCGCCTCGATCTGCAGGCCGTCGCGCAACGCCACCTCCCGGATGGCGACGTAGGTCATAAGACCGCCTCCCTGCGCAGGGCTGCCAGCTGTGCTGCGCTCTTGCCCAGCAGCCCGCCGTAGACGTCGTCGTTGTGTTGTCCGGGCCGGGCGGGACCGGCACTGCGCACCCGACCGGGGGACTCGGAGAGCACCGGCACGATGCCCGGGCCGAGCACGTCGCGGCCCACCCGTTCGTCGTGATGCGGCACCAGCATGCCGCGGGCGCGCAGCTGCGGGTCGTTGACCACCTCGGCGACCGTGTTGATGGGCCCGGCGATAACCCCTGCGGCGGACAGGGTTTCGATGATGTCGCCGGGTTGGCGTTGGGCCGCCCAGGCGCCGATGATTTCGTCGAGTTCGTCCTGGTTGCGGCCGCGGGCACCGTGGTCGGCGAAGCGGTCGTCGGTCGCGAGTTCGGGGCGGTCCATCGCTGTGCACAACCGGGCGAAAACGGTGTCCTGGTTGGCGGCGATCACCACCCAGGAGCCGTCGGCGCTGCGATAGATGTTCGACGGCGCGATCCCTTCCAGCCGGGTACCCGAGGGGCCCCGCACCACGCCGCCGACGTCATAGTCGGGGATGGTGGATTCCTGGACGGCCAAACATGATTCGGTGAGCGCGACGTCCACGACCTGACCCTGCCCGGTCACGCTGCGTCGGTAGAGCGCGGCCAGTGCGCCCTGGGCGCCGAACATGCCGGCCAGGGTGTCGCCCAGCGACAGCGCGAGGCGTGGTGGCGGGCCACCGGGGAAACCGTTGAGGTGTCGCAGCCCGCTGGCGGCTTCGGCCACCGACGCATAGCCGGCTTTGTGGGCGTCGGGTCCGGTTTGTCCGTATCCGGAGACCCGGACCAGGATGATGCCCGGATTGCGTTCGCTGAGCACGTCATAGCCCAGGTTCCACTTCTCCAGGGTGCCGGGCCGAAAGTTCTCCACCACCAGGTCGGACTTTGCGACCAGATCCAGGAACAGCTCCCGGCCGGCCGGCTTGCGCAGATCGAGGGTGATCGCGCGCTTGTTGCGCGCATGCACCGTCCAGAAGACGCGGTGCCCGTCGACCTCGGCCTGCCCCCAGGTGCGCAGTGGGTCCGGCGCACCGGGTGGCTCCACCTTGATGACATCGGCGCCCATGTCGCCCAGCAGGCGACCGACGAATGGTCCGGCGATCAGCGTGCCGAGTTCCAGCACCCGGATGCCGTCCAGCGCGCCGTGAGTCACTGCGCGAACCCGTGCCGGGTCAGCCAGTCGGTGACGATTTCGACCGCCTCCCGCAGCTTGTCTCGCTGGTCGGGACCCGCGTAATAGTGTGTGGCGCCGTGGATTTCGTACATCTCCTTATCCGGGTGCCCGATAGCCTCGAAGAGCCGCCGGGTGTGGCTGGGCGTGCAGGCGTCGTCGCCCAGATTACCGATGACCAGAGCGGGAATGGCGATGTCCTTGCCGCACTTCACGCCGTCGCCGCGAGCGTCGTCATAGCTCCACTGCGACAACCAGCCGCGCAGGGTGGAAAACCGGGCCAGTCCGACCGGGCTCATGTTCACCACCTGCGGATCGCCCAGGTAGCAGGTGCCGGGCTTGCGTTCGTTGGGGTCGACCGTCGGGTCCAGCCAGCGGGGATCGGCCATGGTGCCGTGCACGACGAAGCCGAATTCGGCAACATCGCTGCCGGGCCGACCGCTCGCACGCAACTCGGCCAGTTTGTTCTTGACCCACGCGGTGATTCGGCGGTTGCGGTCAATCTGCGCCTGCCGGTAGCGGGCCAGGAATTCCTCGGTGTAGGGCGGCTGGTTCGGGTTGTCCGGGTTGTAGAGATCCAACTCGGGATCGCGCTTGGTGGGGTCGGACTCGTCCAGGATGGAGGCGTCCAGCCACTCGGTCAGGGTGCCGTGCCGGCTGATGTGTGCGGCCAGCAACATGATCCCGTCGGCGGCCGGCAGATCCAACGTGGTCAGGTCGGGGCCGTCACCGGTGGGGCTGGCGGTGATGGTCGCGTGCTGGGCCTGCTGTTGGTAGAACACCGACAGCGAGCCGCCGCCGCTCCAGCCCGCCAGCACCACCTTCTGGTAGCCCAGCCGGTTCTTAGCGTCCTTGATGCATTCGCCGAGGTCTTCGACCACCTTCTCCATCTGCAGCGCGGAGTCGGTGCCGCGGAATCGGCTGTTGCAGTAGATGACATGATGGCCGGCGCGGGCCAGCGCATTAATCATCGGCAGGTAGGCGCCGCCGCCGATCGGATGCATGAACACCAGCACGGTGTCGCTCGGCTTGTCCTTCGGCTTCAGCAGGTAGCTCTCCAGCACGTTGATGTCGGCCAGCCCACCGTAGACGTCGCGAACCCCCGAATTGTTCTGGAAGGCAACAAGATAGGGAATGCGCTCGTAGTCGTGTTTCACCGCAGTCTGCGTCATGTCAGTGTTGTCCTCAGTGTTGGGCAAGGTCGTTGGCCAGTATTTCCGGGGAAGGGGTCAGCCGACGTCGGGTGTCGATGGCGATCACCTGCCAGTCCACCCGGGTGTAGTCGTCGAACTTGCGGCGGGCGCGCTCGCGGGCCTTCTCCGGCGCGCCGTGGTGAACCCCTTGCGGGGCATGGGAGATCAGGCCCGGTGGCATCGGAATGCCGTAGAGCGAACCGCCGTGGAAGAACGCGATCTCGTCGTAGTCGACGTTGCGGTGATACCAGGGGGTGCGTTCGGTGCCGGGCACCCCTTCGGCGGGCTTGGGCAGGAAGTTCATCACGTAGACACCGGTCGCCTGCATGAACAGGTGCACGGTCGGCGGCAGGTGCATGCTGTCGGAGGTGACGACGTTGTAGTCGGCGATGTTGAAGGTGAACGCGAAGTTGTCGCCGCGCCAGCCTTCGACGTCCAGTGGATTGTGTTGGTAATGAAGGGTAGTGGGCCCACCCTCATGAATGAGGCGGACCAGGTACTCGTCGCGGCCGTCGTCGTCGATGGGTGCCGGGTCGGGGATGACCGCCTGGGACGGGTCGAAGGGGAAGTGCCGGCCCAGGGCGCCCGGTGGCGGGACGCGGAATTCGTCGGTGGCCTCGATCATCAGCAGAATCGTTTCGCTGGACGGGATTTGGCGCCAGGTGCAGGCTTTGGGGATGTACACCCAGTCACCCGGCTGGTAGGTCAATGGCCCGAATTCAGTTTCGAGCAGGCCGGTGCCCTGGTGCACGAAGCAGAGCAGGTCGCCGTCGACGTGCCGGGCGTAGAACGGCATTGCCTCGCTGCGCCGACTCAGCAGCACCCGGCAGTCGGCGTTGCTGAACATCAGCAGCGGGCCGCCGTTCGCATCGGTGGCGTCGTCCGGTTTGAGTTGATCGGCCAATACGTCGGTGGGGCGCAGCGGGCCGACCGCGCGGTAGGCGGTGGGGTCGTTGCGGCGGTACATGTTGGCAGTGCGGCCGATGAACCCGCCACGACCCAGTTCGTCGTCCTTGAGGCCGTCGAGGTCGGCATGAACCCGGCGCGGCGTTTTCCCTTTGCGCAGGTGGACGAAGGATTCCATGACAAGGCTCCCGAAGTCGTAGGCCAGAACTGAAAGTGACGTTACTTTTGTTTCTGGCGGAAGGCAAGCGCCGGCGGCGTCCCTTCGGAGTCAGCCTCGCGCAGCGGCGGATTGGCCTGGGCTCAGCGCACCACTGCGCGTATTAGGTGCCAGTCCGGGTCGCAGCGCCGCCTGCCCGGCCTCTTTGGCCAGCATGACCCCGACGATGCGTCGGGCGCGCAAAGCTGCCGCATCGGCCTGGAATTCGACGCCGCTGCGCCAGCGGTCGTACCCGGAATGACTGGCAGCCATCTCCAGGATCGCGGAGTCGCGTTCGGCGACGCCGGCCAGGAAGGACCGGAGTCCCGCGGTCACTTTGTCGTTATCGGCTCCGTAGTTGCGCGAACCCTGCATGAACACGTGGGTTGACGCCTCGGTCTCGGGGGTGATCGCATGCGTACGGGTGGTGATGTACAGGTCTCCGTCCGCGGTGGTGATCTCCCAGAACTGCCGATGCATTGCCGGGGACACGAAAGTGCCGCTCTCGCGGCGCTTGTAGCGCGGCTCGCGATCGAGTCCGGTGCCGTCGGCCTCCCAGTCGGTAAGTCGGGCTTCGGGCAGATGCCGGGTGTAGGACACCGTCGTTTCCGTGACCTCGACAGCGCTGAATGCCGGCATGGCCGCGATGTCTTCGGGGATGTCATGCCGATGCAGGATTGGGGCGTAACTGAAGTCGAGGTAGTGCTCGTGAACCATCATGTAGTTGGCGGTGATTCGCCAGGCATCGGCAAAGGTCGTCCAGGCCGGGTCGTTGATCCACGGTGTGCTCGGCGGTTGACTGCTGGCCGCCGCGGCGGCCGGTCCCAGCCAGATCCACACGAACGGTGGCCGTTCGAGAACCGGGAAAACCCCCACCCTCATCCCGGTGGGGACTTGAGTCTGGGACGGGATGTGCACACACCTGCCGTCGGTGTCATAGGTGCACCCGTGGTAACCGCAGATCAGTCGGTCGCCGTCAACGCGGCTGTGGGATAGCGGGAATGCCCGGTGCGCGCAACGGTTTACGAATGCGCTCACCTGGCCGCTGAACCCACGCCAGAGCACGACTTCTTGACCCAGCAACCGTCGGCCCAGCGGGGAATGCGTCACTTCGGCGCTGGTAGCCGCGACATACCAGCACTTCTTCGGGACATTGGTCTTGACGGCTCTCAAAGGTCCAGCACCAGCCTCTCGGTGCGCGAGCGCGACACGCAGCACAGCATCACTTCGCCGGCACTTCGCTCGGCGTCCGACAGTACTGAGTCGCGATGGTCGGGCGTTCCCTCCAACACCCTTGCCTCACAGGTGCCGCAGACACCTTCATAACAGCTGCCCAGAATCGGGATGCCCGCGTCTTCGAGCACTTCCAGGATCGACTGATCGGTCGTCACCTCGAAGCTGACGCCCGAGCGTTGGCACACCACCTCGAACTGCTCGTAGGTTGTCGCCTGATCCGACGGAGCCTTGGCGGCGAACCTTTCGATGTGCAGGATGCCCGGGGGCCAGTGCGCACTGTGTTGCTCCACGGCCGACAGCAACGCCTCGGGCCCGCAGCAGTAAACCAGCGTGTCGTCCTCAGGATCTTTGAAAAGTGTTTCCAGGTCCAGCAATCCACATTCGTCCTGGGGCCACACCGTGACACGGTCGGGATAGCGCTCGACCAGGTCGTCGGCGAAGGCCATCGAAGCTCGCGTGCGCCCGCCGTAGAGCAGTGTCCAATCGCCGCCGGAGCGTTGGACACTCTCGATCATCGCCATGATCGGGGTGATGCCGATTCCGCCGGCGATGAACCGGTAGTGCCCGGCGTCGACCAGCGGGAAGTGATTGCGCGGACCACGCACGCGCACGGAACTGCCTTCGCGGAGGTTGTCGTGCACGTAGCGCGATCCGCCCCGCGAGTGGGGATCGAGCAGCACCGCCACCCGCCACATGGCCGACTCGCGCGGATCGCCGCACAGCGAATACTGGCGCGTCATGCCGTCCAGCATCAAGTCGATATGTGCGCCCGGTTCCCAGCGCGGCAGATCGCCGTTGTCGGGATGGGCGAGGTCGAGTACGGCCACACCCTCGGCGGCAGGGCAGCGTCGCCGCACGATCAGATCGGTCGCGAATTCGTGGACGCTGGCGTTGTGCGTGGAAACCACTGCGGCGGACAAGGGTTCATTACTCCGATCCGGGTCACATCACCCGGCCGGGGGCGGCAGATAGACCGTCTTGAACACCTGGAAGGGGTGCAGCCCTTCCGGACCGAGTTCCCGACCGATGCCGCTCTGCTTGATCCCGCCGAACGGCGCGACCGGATCGTTGAGGTAGTGGTTGACGCCGACGGTGCCCGAGCGGACCCGGCGCGCAACCTTGACGGCGCGATCGGCATCAGCCGACCACACGGTTCCGCCGAGGCCGTAATCGCTGTCGTTGGCGATCGAAATCGCCTCGCGCTCATCGGTGTACGGGATCACCGACAGCACCGGCCCGAAGATCTCTTCGCGAGAGACGGTGGCATTGTTGTCCAGGTCGGCGAAGACGGTCGGTTCCAGGAACCAGCCACGGTCGAATCCTTTGGGCCGCGACCCGCCGGTGGTCATGCGTGCGCCTTCGCTCTGCCCTTTGGCGATGTAACCCTCCACGCGTTCGCGCTGCCGCGCGGACACCAGCGGACCGATCTTGGTCTCGGGGTCCAGTGGATCACCGATCTTGAGGGTCCGGACCAGATCGGTGATGGTGTCGACGATCTCGTTGTACCGGTTGCGCGGCGCCAGCACCCGGGTGCTGAGGTAGCAGACCTGTCCGTTGTTGAGCATGGTGGCCGCGAAGAACTGCTCGAGACAACCGGCCAGGTCGGCGTCGTCAAGGATGATGGCGGCGGACTTGCCGCCCAGTTCCAGGGTCACCGGCCGCAGCAGCCTGCCGCACGCCTCGGCGATCCAGCGGCCCGCAATGGTGGATCCGGTGAAGGACACCTTGTCGATTCCGGGGTGCTCGACCAGATACTCACCGATATCCCGGCCGCCGGGAACAATATTCAGGACGCCCTCGGGTAGGCCGGCGGCCGCGGCGGCCTCGGCCATGAGGAACGCGTCCAGCACTGTTTCCTCGGCGGGTTTCAGCACGACCGTGCATCCCGCTGCCAGGGCAGGGCCGAGCTTGAGGAACGAAATCCCCTGCGGCACATTCCAGGGCACGATCGCAGCCACTACGCCTACCGGCTGTCTGGAGACCAGTGTGGTGCCGCCCAGCATGCCGGGGCGTGTCTCCTCCACCGCCGCGCTGGTCATCAGGTCGCTGTAATAGCGCAGCAGCAGCGCGGGAAAACCTGCTTCGAACTGCTGGGCCATCCAGATCGGCATCCCGTTCTGCATCGACACCCGGCGCGCGGTTTCCTCACCGCGGGCTTCCAGTTCGGTTGCGAAGCGTTCCAGCACTTCGGCCCGCTCCTTGGGCTCCCACGTCGACCAACCGTCGGGGTCGTCGAAGGCCGACCGTGCGGACCCGACGGCGGCGTCGATGTCCACGCGGCTCGCGCGGGGGACCGAACCGATGCGGTCTTCATTCGCCGCACACCGCACTTCGATGCGATCGCTGCCGGTGGGTGCCGTCCAGTCGCCGCCGATGTAGAGCTGCGGATACTCGATGGTGGTCACGAATGTTCCAACCTCTCAGGAGATCTTGACCCGGGCGGGCAGATGCTTGAGACCGCCGACGAAGTTGGTCTGTGTCACGCTGCCGGGACCGAGCACCTCGATCGACTCCAGGCGGGGGAGCAGCTCCTCGAACATCACCTTCAGCTCCTGCTTGGCCAGGTGCTGGCCTACGCAGGTGTGTGCGCCGAAGCCGAAACTCAAGTGATTGTTGGGCCTTCTGTCGATATTGAACTCGTCGGGACTGTCGAAAACATCTTCGTCGCGGCAGCCGGACTGGAACAGCGGCATCACCCGGTCACCGGCTTTGATGAGCTGCCCGTGCAGGACGTGGTCTGTGACCGCGCGGCGCATGAAGTGCTTGACCGGAGCCACATACCGCAATCCCTCGTTGATGAGGTCAGGCACCAGGCTGAGGTCTGCCTTGACCCGGCTGAGCACCTCGGGGTGCAGGGCCAGTTGCTGCAGCGTACCGGCCAGGGTCGCCGACGTGGTGTCGTGGCCGGCGGTGAAGATCGCGGTATACCAGCCGTAGACAAAGGATTTGGGCCAGTACTCCCCGTCGGGCAGCTTGGCGCAGGCCACCACCGTCGCCAGGTCGTCACGCGGATTCGCCCGGCGGTCTTCGGCCAGCGCATCGAAGTATGTGAAGAAGTCCTGGATGGTGGCGGAGAACTGCTGGGCCATCGCCTCCGGCGACAGCGCCTCGACGTCCTCACGCTGGTGCTCAGGATCGGCGGTGCCGAAGAACTCCTGGGTCAGGGCCATCATCCGCGGCTCGTCCTCCGGGGGCACCCCGACCAGCGTCATGATCACGTGCAGTGGATATCCCAGCGCCCAGTCGTCGACCAGGTCGATCTGCCCGCCAGCCGAAACCTCTTTGAGCCGGTCGATGGATTCCTTGGCGAGCTCGCGAATCCGGTCTTCCATCTTCCGGACCGAGGGCGGCTTGAAGTAGCCGAACGCCATGTTCTTGGCATGGGTGTGCTCGGGCGGGTCGATGTAGGGAAGGGCGTCGAGGATGCGCAGGCTGCCACCGAGCAGCTGCTTGGTGAACTCGTCGCCGGCGATGTTCTGCAGGATCGGATTGTGGGTCCCGGGGTTATCCGTACCGCCGCCCGCGACGAAGACCTCCGACAGGCTCTCGACCTCTTGGATGTCAGCATGCTTGCTGACCAGCCAGATGGGGTTGTAGCCCTCGACCAGTGCCTTTGCGACCGGCATGTTGTTGCGTAGCCACTTGTACGCATCGTGTAGTGCGACGAGGTCCGCATGGCCCTCGGGCAGCACCAGTCGACGCGCGATCTCGTCGGGCAGGACGGCTGATTCGGTCTGTTCGGTGATGGTCATCTCAAAGGTGTCCTCTTCTTGCTGCCTGGTGTTTCTTGTCGCCGCTGGTCACGTGCCGATGATTCAAGTGTTGTGGGGACGCGTCCTTCATGCGTCACCATGACGGGGGGTCATCACTCCCGCATTGGGGGTAACCGTCACTCGCCGGGGCAGCCCTGGTCGATCCACGCCTCGATATCGGCAATCTCCTCAGGCGACATCGGGTCGAGGTAAGCGGGCATGCGCGGGGTCACCGCGCCGGCCGGCGGTTCGTCCAGGTCCGAGCCGAACGGGGCCGTGCCCTTGAGTGACAACACCAGGTTCGAATGAGCTCCGTCGCCGAGCGTGACCAACGGCCGCCCGCCCACCTTCATCGTGACGAACTGATCGCGTGTCACGTCCCGCCAGAACGGACCGTGCGACGCTACGTCGCAGTCCGGACCGCCGACTGACTTGTCGAGGAGGTCGACGACGTCCGAGAAGTTCATGGTGCTACCCCTTCCGTGGTAGTTGCAGTGCGACGCCAGGCTGTCTGCGTCAGGTGTGTCGGCCCATTGCGAGAACCTCGTCGAATCCCTCGCGCAGCGAGCTGGTGAAGGCGATCGGCTCGGTGACGGATTCCGGATCGAAGTTGACTGCGATGCAGCAGGTTTCCTGGTAGGTGACCATCGCGACCATCGCCGGAATTCCGGGCCGTGGACCCATCGGGTAGATGTGTGTGACTCGGGCGCCGGCCAGGTACAGGGGCCGGGTGATGACGCCCAGGTTCGAAGCCTGCAGGTCGGACAGGCCGGTCATGCCGCCGGCGATGCGGGTCAGCGCGATCTTCGGCAGCCGACTCAAGACGGGCGCGACGAGGTCGAGGAATCCGAGCGCGGGTTCGGCCCGGGCTTCGGCGATGAACCGGTGGATGGCCGCGATGCGCACCGCCGGGTCGGGCTCTCCGACGGGCGCGACGAATCGAGCGCCAGCGAACCTGTTGGCGCCCATCGGATCGTTGTCGGTGCGCAGGCTGACCGGGATCGCCACCGGTATGGAATCGACGGCAACGGAGAGCTTTTCGTGGTAGCGGCGAACCCCGCCAAGCAGTCCGGCCAGGAATGCATCGTTCACCGAGCCGCCGGCTGCGCGCCCGGCCGCCTTGAGTTCTGCCAGCGGGACGTCGAAGGTGTCCAGCCGGTATGACGAGCCGCCGCCGGTCAGTGCGGGGGAGTGGGCGGTATCGGGAGGGGTGAGCACGCGCTTGAACGACCGCGCGAATTTGATTGCGGCGGTAGCGGTCCCGACGGGGTCACCGACGAACCGGCCGGCCGCGCCAGTCGCCTCCCGGAGCAGCGCCGTGGGGGCATGGACGGCGGTGCTGGTCAGCCGATTCAGCAACAAACCCTCCGGCGATTCGGCAGGCCTCGGGTCGGGCACCGGGTGGTCGTCTCTGGGAGAGGGTTCGCGGCCACGGGAGTGGGCGAGGTCGAGCAACTGCAGCAACCCGATTCCGTCGCTGAGACTGTGGTGTGGCTTGAACAGGTAGGCGGCCCGGTCATCGGCGAGGCCGCAGACAAGCAGCGCCTCCCACGGCGGCCGCGTGGGATCGATTGGCCGGACAGCGAATTGGGCGGCCAGCTGGTGCAGCTCGGCCATCGAGCCGTCGCCAGCCAACTGGACCCGTTGCAGGTGGTAGGCGAGGTCGAAATGGGGATCCGGCGACCAGGCCGGAGCGACCAGCGGCAACACCGGGTCGACGATCCGCTCCCGCAACCGCGGGATGCGACGGGTGAGCCGGTCGTGGGCGGCCACCAGCCGATCCCAGTCCGGTTCGGTGTCGAGTAACTCGACCAGCACGCCGGTCGAGCGGGTGCGGGGATCGCCCTCGGTGCGCCACATCAGCGCTTCCCAGGCACTGAGATCCTGGCCCCCACCCCAGGCGGCGAACACCTCTGGACTGCTATCGGACATTGCTGCGCCCTTGCTGTTGCTCCGGGACCCGGTCCACCTGCCGGGTGAGGTCCAGGATCAGCTCGGCCACCCGAGCCGGGTCGTCAGACATCGGTACGTGCCCGACCCCGCGCAGCCGGATCAGCTCCGCACCGGGCAGGCGTTCCAGCATCGGCGCGCCGAAGTGTCTGTAGGGCAACACAAGATCGCGCTCCGCCCACACCAGTCGGACTGGATAGTCCCGATCGGCGGGCAGCGGCCGCACCGGGTCGAGATGGAGGGTCCGCAGCAGTGGGCTGACGATCGGCGCCTGGCTGCTGGCTTGCAGATACGTCACCAGCGTCTCCAGCGGTACCTGTCCCGGCTGAGCGACCTGGCCCGCGAGCATGGCCCAGCGCAGCAGCCGTCGCTGCACCAGCGTTTCGGCGCGCTCCGAATACCGGCCCAGCGCAACGAGTCCGAACCGGACGCAGTAGGCGGTCGCCCGCAGCCGGCGCGGTGATCGCCAGGCGCCGGCGGGGCTGAACAGCACCAGCGACAGTGCCCGTCCCCGGCGGGCCAGCTCGATACCGATCCAGCCGCCGAGTGAATTTCCCGCGATGTGCACCTTCGCCAGACCCAGGCGGTCGAGTTCCTGTTCGAGGTCGTCGACCAGCATCTGTACCGAAGGGACGGTCCCGGCGGTCAGGGAACGCCCACCCGCATGGCCGGCCAGCGTCGGCATGATCACGTCGTGGTGTGCTTCCAGATGGGGCAGCACCGGCGACCAGACGCGCCAGATCGCGCCGATCCCGTGTAGCAACAGCAGCGGAGTGCCGACTCCGGTGCGGTGACTCGGGGTCAGTTCCAGGCCGTAGACGGGGTCGCGGGGCCGACGCGACTCACGTCGGACCAGTGCCGCCGCCGCGCCGGCCGTCACCACCGCGGCGGCCACCGTCGCGGTTCTACGTCGCGGGCTTCTCGTCATCGCCAACGTGTTCAGGGCGTCAGCACGACCTTGAGGACCTCGCCGCGCAGCTGGGCTTCGACCGCTTCGTTGATCTGCGCCAAAGGCATTGTGGTGACCAGCTTGTCGAACGGAAAGCGGCCCTGACGGTGCAGGTCGAGCAGATACGGGATGAATGTCTGCGGGTCGGAATCGCCTTCGACGATGCCGCGGATGGTCAGACCCAGCAGCGGAGGCTGGAACAGGCCGACCGAGAAGACGGCCTGCGGGTCGGCGGGGACGCCGATCAAGCCCAGCGCGCCACGCATCCCCAGCGCCGCGAGCAGTTGTTCGACGACAGGTGTCACGGCAGTGGTGTCGATACCGTAATCGACTCCCGCAGGGGCGATTTCACGGATTTGTTCAGCCAGCGGACCCGCTTGCGGGTCGATGCTGTGGGTGGCCCCGAAGTCGGTGGCCAAAGACCTGCGGCTCTCGTGCAGGTCGACCGCGATGATCGAGACCGCGTCGCGCACGGCCGCAGCCATGACGGCCGACAGCCCGACCGCGCCGGCCCCGGCGACGACCACCGTCGAGCCCGGCTGGACGTCGAGGGAGTTGAAAACCGCGCCGGCGCCCGTCTGGATCCCGCAGCCCAGGGGTCCGACGAGTTCGATCGGTGCGTCCGCCGGCAGCTTGACGACGTTGCGCTGGTGCGCCAGTGCGTGGGAAGCCAGGGACGACTGTCCGAAGAAGTTCGCCGAGAGCGCTGCCCCGGCCGCGGACACTCCGGAGGATCCGTCCGGACGCCGCCCGCCGAAGTTGTATTCGAGGAAGTTGTGGCAGTAGGCCGGCTCGCCCTTCGCGCAATGGGCACAGTTGCTGCAACTGTTGAAACTCAGCGCAACCCGGTCACCGACGGCCACCGACGTGACGTCGCCGCCGACCGACACCACGGTGCCGCTGCCCTCGTGGCCCAGGATGCCGGGCAGCGGGAACGGCAGGTGGCCTTCTTTGACCGCGATATCGGTATGGCAGACGCCCACGCCCGCGATTTCGACGAGCACCTCGTCCGGCGCCGGGTCCTGCAGCTCGACCTCGGTGACGGTGAAGGGTGCACCTACCTCCTGCACCACCGCGGCTGAGATCTTCATCCGACCTGCCCCTCCGTTGTTGCTGTGGCGCCCTGCACGGCGCGGGTTGGTGAGACGGGCTCGGCATACCGCGGCATACCGAACCCGGTCTGGTGAGTGTGTCCGAACGGCGCGCTCGGTCGCGTCACCACATCGGGCAGTTTCCTACCCCGCATCAGGGGGATCTCGCCCGAAAATGCTTGGCCGGCGTTACTTCGGCAGCCCATAGTGGGCATCGTCGGAGCGAAGCAGCGCCGATGCGTCTCGCGCGGCGCTGTGCACGCAGGGATATGTGATGAGTCGTAAGACCCCGTCGGAGATGTCCGTCGACGAGCACATCGAACACATCAAGGACGGGCCGCGGGGACGTCGTGTGGCGGCGGTCTTCGATTTCGACGGCACCCTGATCCAGGGGTATTCCGCCAATGCGTTGTACGCGCACCGGGCTCGCAATCTCGAGCTCGGACCCGACGAGTTCGTCCGCACCGTGCGCACTGCGCTCGGTGAGCCGCTCAGCGAAGAATCGTTCAACGAGCTCTTGCTGCAGGGCATCCGGGGTTGGAGAGGTCGCACCGAGGACGATCTGATGGAGCTCGGCGAGCAGCTCTTCGCGCAGTCGATTGCCGGTTCGCTGTTCCATGAGGCGTGGCGGGTGGTGCGTGCCCATCAGAACCAGGGACACACCGTGGTCATCGCGACCTCGGCCACCCGGCTGCAGGTTCAGCCGATGGCTCGGGAGCTGGGTATCGACCATGTGGTGTGCACGGAGCTGGAAACCGAAGACGGTGTGCTCACCGGCGCCGTGGTGGGGCGCCCCCCGTGGGGGGAAGGCAAAGCCGCGGCGGTGCGGGAGTTCGCCCGCCAGCACCGAATCTCGTTGCAGAACTGTCACGCATATGCCAATGGCGCAGAGGAGATCCCGCTGCTGCAGGCCGTCGGATGTCCGCATCCGGTCAATCCAGCGCCCGAACTGGCGAACTACGCTGCCGAGCGCGGTTGGCCGGTGCTGCGATTCACCAACAAGCAGAACCAGTTTCATCCCATGGCGGTCGCCCGGACCACCGGGTTGGTCGGGGGCTTCGCCGCCGCCGTGAGCGCCGGTCTGGTCGCGGGACTGCTGACCTTCGACCGGCGCGGCGGGATGGACCTGGCGACGTCGTTGTTCGGTCGCGTCGCCGGTCACCTCAGCAACATCGACATCGAGATCATCGGCGAACAGCACACCGCACGACGGCCCGCCGTGTTTTTCATCAACCATCAGAGCACCCTCATTGACGCACTGGTGGTATCTCGGTTGATCCGGCGGGGATTCACCATCATCGCCAAGGACGAGGTGCGGCGGATACCGGTGCTGGGGCAGGTGCTCACGCTGGCCGACGTGGCGTTCGTCGACCGCTCCAACACGTCCAAAGCGATATCGGCCCTGCAGCCGGCGCTGGACAAGCTCCGGACCGGCGTGTCGATAGCCATGTCACCGGAGGGCACCCGGTCGCTGAGTCCGCGAATCGGGGACTTCAGGAAGGGTGGTTTCCATCTGGCCCGGGACGCCGGGGTGCCGATCGTACCTGTGGTGATCCGCAACACGGGTGAAATCATGTGGCGCAACGCCAAAGTGGCTCAGGAAGGCACCATCGAGGTGGTGGTGCACGAGCCTCTTCCAACGGCCGGCTGGACCCGACAGCATCTCGATGACTGGGTGCCGCGGATGCGCCAGCTCTACGTCGACACTCTCGACGACTGGCCCGGGACCGAAGCCGGCCTGCGCTGGTCTGCGGCCGTCGCCGCGGGTGTGCGGGCGAGTTCGCTGTGACCGGCCGGCTGGTCGCCCTACGCCCGCAACTGCGGGACGAGTTGGCTGCGGTGTTGGGCTCTGACGACTTTCGCACTGCGGCGGCACAATTGGCGACCAAACTGGGCCGTGGCGTATCCGATGTCACGGCGGAAGCCACCGAGTACATCCAGGAGATGGCGGCCTGGCACGAACGGCACGTGGTACGGGCCTGGGAGGCGTTGTCGGCCTGGATGGTGCGCGGTTTCGAGGTGGTCGTCGACGAGGACGATCTGGAGCGAATGCGGGTGCTCGACCGCGACCACGCGCTGATCTTCCTGATCTCGCATCGCTCGTATCTGGACCAGTTCTCCTTCCCGCCAAGCCTTGCCCGGCAGGGGATCTCGCCGACCTTCGGCCTCGCCGGCGCCAACCTCAACTTCTTCCCGCTGGGCACGCTGGCCCGGCGCAGTGGGTTCATCCCGGTGCGGCGGGCCACGGGCGACCTGCCGGTCTATCGCTTGGCACTGCGCGCGGTGGTCGCTCACCTGGTTGCCCGCGGACGCAACCTGGTCTGGTCGATCGAAGGCGGGCGCACGCGTACCGGCAAGCTGCGGCCGCCGCGCTACGGGCTGCTGCGTTATGTGGTCGACGCGGTCGCGGCGGCCCGGTCCGAGCAGACGCTGGCAGTGCCAGTCTCGATCATCTTCGACCAGTTGCCGCCACACGAGGTCAGACTGATGGCTGCCGAAGCACGCGGCCTGCCCAAGAGGCCGGAGAACGCGCGGTGGTTAATCAGTTACGCCCGCGGTCTGCGACATCAATTGGGGCGCATATACATCAACTTCGGCTCGCCGGTCCCGCTCTACGGGCGCATCGAGACGCTACGCAGTGAGGGCCTGGGTGATCGTCAGGTGGTCGAGCGGATCGCGCTGGACGTGTGCCACCGGCTGAATCTGGCAACTCCGGTGACCGCCACCGCGGCCGTCTGCGTGGCGATGCTGGGTGCCGACCGAGCGCTGACCCTCGACGAGGTGTGCGCAACGGTGGCGCCCCTGGCCGGCTATCTGCGGGCCCGCGGTTGGCCGGTCGCGGGCGGCGCCGACCTCACCGATCGCGCGACCGTGTCCCGAACGCTGCACGCGCTGGTCGGCTCGGCGGTGCTGACGTGCTACTCGGGCGGGCCGACCCCGGTCTGGGGTATCGGGGTGGACCAGCACCTGATCGTCGCGGTCTACCGCAACAGCGCGATTCACGTCCTGCTGATGCGGGCGATCGCCGAACTGGCCCTGCTGGCCATCGTGCGAGAACCGGAGTCGACCAAGCGCACCGGCTGGGAGCGGGCGCTGGCGGTGCGCGAGCTGCTCAAGTTCGAGTTCTTCTTCGCCGGCCGAGCCGAGTTCGCCGACGAGCTGTGGAACGAGTTCGCGATCATGACCGGGCGCAGTCATGACCGTGACGCGCCGCTGGATCGTGCCGAAGCACTTCGAAGCCTGGATGAAAGCGAGCTGCTGGTAGCACATCTCGTGCTGCGACCGTTCGTCGACGCCTACCGGGTGCTGGCCGAGGAGTTGATGCGGGCCGGCGGTGAGGTCGAGGAGCGTGAGCTCCTCAAACGTTGTCTGCGGCTGGGCCGGCAATGGGCGTTGCAGCGGCGCATCACCGAAGAGTCGGTGTCGGGGGAGATGTTCACCACCGCCTTCAAGTTGGCCAAGCACCGCGGCCTGATCACACCGGATGACCCCGAATCGGGGGCCCGTGGCCGCGCAGCGCTGGTCGCCGAACTCCATGACCTACAGGTGGCACTTGCCCAATTAGCCGAGCGGAGACGGGAGTTCACGGCAGTCTGTGGGAGCGGGGACAGTGGCTTCGCGCGCACGACGAGCTTTGGTAATATGGTATGACCAAATAGCTGGGTAGAGCTTTCAACGAGGAGAGGCGACCGATGCCCGAATTCACCGACATCACCTATCAGGTAGAGGATGGTCTGGCCTGGATCACCATCAACCGGCCAGAGCGGTACAACGCGTTTCGCGCGCGCACCCTCGACGAACTCATCCGGGCTTTCAAATTGGCCTGGGGGAGTCCGGAAGTCGGCGTGATCTGTTTGACCGGGGCCGGTGAGAAGGCATTCTGCACCGGTGGCGACCAGAAGCAACGCGCCGAAACCGGTGACTACGGTCCGTCGGAAACCGGCTTGTTCGAAGTGGACACGCTGCACCGGGTCATCCGCGACGTGCCCAAGCCCGTCATTGCGGCAGTCAACGGTTTCGCGATCGGTGGGGGCCACGTCCTCCATGTGTTGTGCGACTTGACGATCGCGGCGGACACCGCCCTTTTCGGCCAGAACGGCCCACGGGTCGGCTCATTCGACGCCGGCTTCGGGACCGGATATCTGGCCCGGGTGGTCGGCGAGAAGCGGGCGCGGGAGATCTGGTTCCTGTGCCGCCGGTATTCGGCGCAGCAGGCCGCCGAATGGGGGTTGGTCAACAAGGTGGTTCCCGCGGACCAACTCAAAGCCGAGGTGCGTGCCTGGGCCGACGAGATGCTGGTGCTCTCGCCGACCTCGCTGAAGGTGCTCAAGCAGTCGTTCAACACCGACACCGAACAGTTCGCCTCGGTCGGTCAGATGGCGTACTCGACGTTGAAGATGTTCGGTGAGACGCCCGAGGCGCAGGAGGGAATCACCGCTTTCAACGAGAAGCGCAGCCCCGAATTCGCCTCCTACCGAGGCAATTAGCGTCATGTCGGCCAGATTGTGCACCGAGGAGCAGCTCGGTTTCGCGCGCGCGATCGAGCGGTTTTGCGCCGACACCTGTGGCACGCCCGAACAGCGCGCCCAGCTGACCGACGGCGGACGACTGTCCAACAGTGCCACCGTTCTGCAGAAGTTCGCCGAACTCGGCTGGCTGGGCGTCTCCATTCCCGCGCAGTACGGTGGCGGCGGCGCGGGCATGGTCGAAGAGTGCATCTTCCTGGAGGAGACGGCCCGCGGCCAGGCGCCGATCCACGCCTATGGAACCGGCTTGACCGCGGCGCAGACCTATCTGCGCCATGGCAACGAGGACCAGAAGCGCGAGGTGGTCGGCAACTTGTGCGCGGGGCGTTTCGAAGCCATCGCGCTGTCCGAACCAGGTGCGGGGTCGGATCTGGCGGGTGTGCGGACGCGGGCGGTACGAGATGGGGACAGGTTCATCGTCAATGGCCAGAAAACGTGGATCACCGCGGCGCATCTGGCCGACCACCTGCTGGTGCTCACCCGTACCGACCCCGGCGCCGGCAAGCACCAGGGCCTGACGCTGCTGTATCTGCCCACGTCGACGCCGGGATTGGACATCAAAGCGATCCAGACCATGGACGGCCACACCGTCAACGACGTGTTCTTCACCGACGTCGCCATTCCGGTCGCCAACGTCGTCGGCGGGATCGGTGACGCCTGGCACCGGTTGATGCGTGGGCTGAACGTCGAACGCCTGATCATCGCCGCCATGTCGCTGGGTGCGGCCCGGCGGTCGCTGCAAGACACCATCAGCTACGTGCGCACCCGGGAACAGTTCGGCCGCACGATCGGCACCTTCCAGTCCGTTCGGCATCGGCTGGCGGATCTGGCTGCCGAGATCGACTGCTGCCGCGCCTTTGTCTATCAGGTGGCGGCCCAGATCGACGCGGGCCAGGAGGATCAGCTCGCCCGCGAGGGGTCGATAGCGAAACTCAAGTGCACCGAGGTCGCCAAGCGCGCGGCGCTGGAAGGCGTTCAGTTGATGGGTGGCAACGGTTACACCGTCGAGTTCGGCATGGAGGCGCAGGTACGCAAGGCGCTGGCGCCCCCGATCTATGGCGGAGCAAACGAGATTCAGCGCGAAATCATCGGCAAGAGTCTCGGGCTATGACCGGTATCTTCGATCCGACGGTGTTGGCCGGCAAGCGCATCCTGATCACCGGCGGGGGTACCGGACTGGGCCGCGGAGTGGCCGCGGCACTGGTCGCCCACGGCGCCGAGGTGCATCTGTGGGGGCGCCGCGAATCGGTCCTGGCGGAGGCCGCAGCCGCGATCGGCCAGCGCGGCTCCGTGCATTTCCAGCCCGTCAATGTCCGGGACTACGACCTGGTGGACGCGGCCGTGCAGCAGATCTGGGATAGGCACGGTCCGCTGACCGGAGTGCTGAACAACGCGGCGGCGAATTTCATCGCGCCGACGGCCACCCTGAGTCCGCGCGCGTTCGACGCGATCACCTCGACGGTGATGACCGGTTCGTTCAACACCACCGTGGCCGTCGGCAAGCGCTGGATCGCCGACGGCCTGCGCGGATCGGTGTTGTCCAATCTGACGACCTGGGTGTGGAGCGGCTCGGCGTTTGTGGTTCCCTCGGCGATGGCGAAAGCGGCCGTGCACGCGATGACGATGTCACTGGCGGTGGAGTGGGGCCGCTACGGAATTCGCCTCAATGCGCTCGCACCGGGACCCATCCCGACCGATTATGCATGGGAGATGCTCAACCCGACGGACGAGAGTTCGGTCGGCGCAACGCAACCCGATCAGATCCCGATGGGCCGTGCCGGGACGGTCGAGGAATTGGCCAACCTCACCATCTTCGCCTTCAGCGACGCATGTGACTACCTGACCGGCGAGACGATCGCAATGGACGGGGGCCAGCGACTCGCCGGCCCCAATACCTTCGCGGGCCTCACCTCCATGGGCGATGCCGACTGGGCTCGGGCCAGGGAACGCAGTCAGGCCGCTTCGGCTGTCGCGAAGTCCGCGCGCTCGGTGTAGGGCGCTTCGCCGTCGATCGCGGCAGGCGATGTCCGGGATAGAAGTATATGAGCTAACCTTATATTAGGCCTAACCTTTGAGCCTTTTCGCCCGAGCCGATCCCCCACGGAGCAGCGATGGACACAGACGACTCAGATGCAGCTGCGACGCGGTCTGCAATCTTGCTCAAGCCGGTCGATGTCCCCAAGGCTTCCGACGTGCTGGCACGTGAGTTGCGCGAACGGATCCTCAGCGGCGAATTGCAGGAGGGATTTGCTCTCCCCGCCGAGCGCGAGTTGGTCAAACAGACCCAGATGAGTCGTGCCACGGTGCGCGAGGCACTGCGCATCCTGGAGGTGCAGAACCTGGTCCGGGTGCGCACCGGCCGGTCCGGCGGCGCCATCGTGCAGCGGCCGACCACCAAGTCGATGGCGAGTTCGGTCAGCTTGCTGATCAGAGGTCAGCAGATCAAGCTTGCCGACCTGATGGAGACGCGGGAAGCGCTGGAGCCGTTCTGCGCCGAACTGGCCGCGCGCAAACGAACCGACGAGGACCTGGCCGTCCTGGACAAAGCCAACAGCGATATCGCCGACCCCGACGCCGATCTGTCGGCCTTCCTGCAAGCCAACCTGGACTGGCACGTCGGCGTCGCCAAAGCTGGTCACAACGAACTGCTGATCGGCTTCATGACGGCACTCTCCCAGGCGATTTACGCAGGCACCGAGAACGCGTCATTCGTCGACGACAACGTGCGGTCCGTCACGGTGCGGGCGCACAAGTCCATCACTACCGCCATCCGCAATGGCGATCCCGACGCTGCCAGCCGTCGCATGCGGCGCCACGTGCACAGCTACGCCAAGGCGGCGCTGGCCGTGGACGAGCGCAGCGCGATCACGGTAGCCGACTGAGCGCTTGGTCCGAAACCAGCAGCGGTGGTTCGGTTTTGGCGGCCACCTCGTCGATGCTGACGCCTGGCGCCGTTTCGATCACGCAGAGACCATCCGCGGTGACGTCGATAACGGCGAGATCGGTGAAGATGCGCTTGACGCAACTCCTGCCGGTCAGGGGTAACGTGCAGCGCTCGACGATCTTCGCGCTGCCGTCTTTGGCCGTGTGTTCCATCATCACGAAGACCTGCTCCACCCCGTGCACGAGGTCCATCGCCCCACCCATGCCCTTGATCATCTTGCCGGGGATCGTCCAATTCGCCAGGTCGCCGTTCACCGAGACCTGCATGGCGCCGAGCACCGCGATGTCGAGATGCCCGCCGCGGATGATCGCGAAGGACGACGACGACGCAAAGAACGCCGCGCCGGGCAGCGTGGTGACCGTCTCCTTTCCGGCGTTGATCAGGTCGGCGTCGACGTCTTCTGGTCGCGGATAGGGCCCGACACCGAGGATGCCGTTCTCGGAGTGCAGGACCACGTGAATGTCGGCGGGCAGGTGTCCGGGGATGAGGGTGGGCAGCCCGATACCCAGGTTGACGTATTGCCCGTCGCGAAACTCTGTGGCCACCCGCGCCGCGAGTTCGGCTCGGCTCCAATTCATCTGGCGTCCCTTCCGGCTACGTGCCATCCGGTCATGGACGCACCGTCTGCTTCTCGATCGGTTTGGCCGCGTGTGCGACGTGCACCACCCGGTCCACAAAGATGCCGGGGGTGTGCACCTGGTTGGGTTCGATCTCGCCCGGATCGACCAATTCCTCGACCTCGGCGATGGTGATTCGGCCCGCTGCGGCACAGTCCGGGTTGAAATTGGCCGCGGCGGCGTGGTACACGAGATTGCCGTGGCGGTCGCCCTTCCATGCGTGCACCAGCGCGAAATCGGTCTGGATGGCGTGCTCCAAAACATAGGTGCTGCCGTTGAATTCGCGGGTTTCCTTCGGCGGAGAGGCAACGGCCACAGTGCCGTCGGGGTGGTACCGCCAGGCCAGGCCGCCGTCGGCGACCTGGGTCCCGACTCCGGTGGGCGTGTAGAAGGCCGGGATTCCTGCCCCGCCGGCGCGCAGGCGTTCGGCCAGCGTGCCCTGAGGTGTCAGCTCGAGTTCGAGTTCCCCGGCCAGGTACTGGCGGGCGAACTCTTTGTTCTCCCCGACGTAGGAGTTGATCGTGCGCCGGATTCTCTTGTGCTGCAACAGCAACCCCAGGCCGACGCCGTCGATGCCCAGATTGTTGGAGACGGTGTGCAGTTCTGCCACGCCGCGTTCCACCAGCGCCGCGATGAGTTCGTGCGGAATGCCGCACAAGCCGAATCCCCCCACTGCCAACGAGGAGCCGTCGGCAATGTCTGCGACCGCCGCCGCCGTCGAGGCCACCACCTTGTCCATCCGCGTGTCCCTCCGTCGCAGGCTAGCTTCTGGGCATGCCGAGGATGCGTTCGGCGACGATGTTGCGCTGGATGAAGGTCGACCCACCGGCGATGGCGGTCCCTCGCGCCTGATAGGCCAGCCGCAACCACCGATGAGCGGAGTTGGTTGTCGGATGGTGCTTTTCGTCGAGTTCGTATTGTCCGCCCATCTCGTTGAGCTCAAGTCCGAAGTCGGCGATGTCTTCCACCAGCGGGCAGAAGTAGAGCTTGCCGATCGAGGTGACGGGGCCGGGCGGGCCGTCGCCGGCGGCGCCGCTGATAACACGCTGGCCAATGAGGTAGTGCACCAACGCTCGTCCGTACAGATCTGCGACACGTTGGCGGATGAGCGGATCCGCACCCTGCGGCGAGCCGTCATCGCTGACCCGGCAGGCGATTTCGGCAATCAGGTCGCTGACCGCCCCGGTGGTGTTGACCCGTCCGGTGGCGATGGCGACGCGTTCGAAGGCAAGCGTGCCCATGGCCACCTGCCAGCCACCGTCGACTTCCCCGACGACGCAGTCGTCCGGTACGAACACGTTGTCGAGAAAGACCTCGTTGAATTCGGACTCGCCAAGCATGTGCGCCAGCGGCCGGACCGTGATGCCGGGGCTGGCCATGTCGAGCAAGAAGTAGGTGATGCCACGATGGCGGGGGCCGCCGCCAGTGCGGGCGAGCAGGATCGCGTGGGCGGCGAGTTGGGCCCGACTGGTCCAGATCTTCTGCCCGTTGATCTGCCAGCCGCCGGGCATCCTGGTTGCGGTCGTGCGGAGCGAGGCCAGATCCGAACCCGCTTCCGGTTCGGAGAACAACTGACACCAGATCTCCTCGCCGGCAAGAATTTTAGGCAGATAGCGTTCCTGCTGGGCGGGGGTGCCGAACTGGATGATCGTCGGACCCGCGAAGTCCTCGCCGATGATGTTGAGGCGCTCGGGAGCCCCGGCGCGGTCGAGTTCCTCGTTGAACACTGCGCGCAGTTTCACGTCGGCACCCGCGCCGCCGTACTGCTTCGGCCAGGAAAGCCCTGCCAGGCCCGCCTCGTGCAGCCGGCGCTGCCAGCCGCGCCAGTAGTCGAGCTTGTCTTCCAACCGGGCGGGTTCGGGCCCGCCGAGATCGGGGACTGTTGCGGCCAGCCACCGGCGGGCCCGGTTGCGGAACTCGGCCTCGGCGGGACTGTCTTTGAGTTCCATCAGGCGGTCCCCGACACGGCGCGGTCCGGCGTGGTTTCGGCCTGGATGCGCTGTTCGATGTCTCTACGCAATTCGTGCTTGAGGACCTTGCCGGTCGCCGTCATCGGCAGGGCGTTGATCACGACGACGCGTTCCGGGGTCTTCTGAATCGGCAGGCCCCGGGCGAGCAGGAACTCCCGCAGATCGGTAACGGTGGGCGTGGTCCGTTCCGGCGCGCTCACCAGGTAGCAACACACCTTCTCGCCGAGTCGTTCATCGGGCATCCCCACCACGGCCGCCGCCACCAGCGAAGGGTGATGGGCGAGATGGTCTTCCACTTCGCGGGCGCTGATGTTCATTCCACCGCGGATGATGATGTCCTTGGTCCGCCCGGTCACCCGCACGTATCCGTCCGACGTCATCGTGCCCAGGTCGCCGGACTTGGAAAAGCCGTCGGCGGTGAACAGCGCCGCGGTTTCTTCGGGTTGGGCCAGATACTCGATCATGTGGGCCGGCCCCCGGTAGGCGATGTCGCCCTCGACACCCGGCGGCACCTCCCGGTTGTCCGGGCCGACGATGCGCACCTGTGCTCCGGGCACCGCACTACCGTCTGAGGACAAGACTTTCTCGACCCCATCGGTGAGCGAACACGTTGTGGTGACCAGGTTTTCGCTGCGGCCGTACAGGCTGAGCACTCTGACCTCCGGCAGCATCCCCGCGGTTCGCTCCACGAGTGCCGCGGCAACGGGGGCGCCCGCACACGTCCACATGCGGAGCGAGGACAGGTCGTGCCGGTCTGCGTCGTACTCGGACAACAAGGTGTGCAGGAACGTCGGTGCGGTGACCGCCGCCGTGCAACCGAAGCGTTGAATTTCTTCGATGCCCCGCACCGGGTCCCACTTGGCCATGAGGTGGGTTGCCGCCCCGGTCAGCAGCGGCAAGAACACGCTGGTCACCAGTCCCGTCGTGTGCGCCACCGGGGATGGGCCGAACTGGACATCGTCGCGCGTGTAACCGAACGGCTCGATGAGAGCACGGGAACCGGCGCAGTAGGTGTTGAAGGTATGGACGCATCCCTTGGAGCGTGATGTCGTGCCGGACGTGTAGACGATGACGAACGGGTGGTCAGCGCTGGGCGGGTCACCCAGTTCGGCCTGCGCATCGGCTGCGGTGGTTTCGGCTTGTAACTGATCGAGAGTGAACACGTCGGCTGCGTCGCTGTGGCCGCCGCTTTGCTGGGGTCTGACCACGTTGATCATCAAGTCCGGGTGATCCTGCCGCAGTTCGCGATACATGTTCAGGTAGTCGAAGTTGCCGAAACTCTCCGCAGTGAAAACGGCCCGCACTCCGGCGTTGGACAGCACGTAGCTGACGTCTTTGCGCCGATAGATGGGCATGATCGGCACCATGATGACGCTCAACCGCGAGAGGGCGGTGAGGATCTGGATGAATTCCACCCAGTTGGGCACCTGCACCGCGACGCGGTCGCCGGCACGCAGGCCGCGCCGGTGCAGTCCGACGGCCAGTTGTTGACCGGCGTCGAACATTTCGCGGAATGTCAGGGACCGAGTTCCGTCGGTCGCGAACACCTTGTCGGGTGTCTCCTCGACCCGGCGGGTCAGCAGGTCATGCAGGGTGTCGGTGGTCCAGTGGCCGGCGCGGTAGAACTCGTCGACTTCTCGTGGGCTGTAGCGGACGGTGTATGGATTCGGTTTCATCGCACACATCTCTCAGTCGAACCTAATCGTCTCGAACATTACAATGGTCAGGCCAAAAAGGTCAACGGATCGTGGTCAGGCGTTCTGCCAGTGCGGAGAACGCTTTTCCTTGAACGCGGCGACCCCTTCGCCGAGATCGTGGGTGGTGAAAGCCAGCCCGAGTTGGGCCTGGAGGTAGTCGAGTGCCTGCTCCAGAGGAAGGTCGCGGGTCACCGCCAGGGCCCGCTTCCCCATGCTCAGCAACAGCGGGGATTTGGCGGCCAGTCCGGCGACCCAGGCCCGGACCGTGTCGTCGAAGTCCGCGTCGGGAACGACTTTGTTCACCAATCCCGCTGCCGCCGCTTCGGTGGCCGTGATGAGCCGGCCGGTCATCATCAGTTCGTTGGCGACCAGCCGTCCGGTGGCGCGGAAGATCAATGCCGAGATCATGAAAGGAAATGCGCCGACGTTGATCTCGGGGCAGCCGAGGCGGGCCGAGTCCTTCGCGATGATGAGGTCACAGGCCAGGGCGACGCCGAGGGCGCCGGCAAGCACGTCGCCGCCGGCCGCGCAGATCACCGGCTTTCCGATACCGGTCAGGGTGCGAAACAGGGCCGGAAAGCGTTCCAGGCCGTGGTACTTCTCAATGGGCGCACGAGAATCGGCGAAGGCATCGAGGTTGCCGCCCGAGGAGAACACCCGCGGATGTGACGACTCCACCACGATCACCCGCACCTCCGGCGCCTCCCCGGCCAGGCCAAGTAACGCGGTCAACTGGTCGAGCAGGTTGTCCGACAACGTATTTCGTCGTGAGGGATCATTGAGCGTCAGGTAGGCGGCAAAACCTCCGGGCGCCGCCTCCTCGAGTCGGTAGCTGACCAGCTCCGGTGCGTGGTTCACTGCGGTCCTCCTATTCGTGCGTGAGCACGCATTTGCCGAAGGTGCGTCCGCACTCCAGATACTCGTGCGCTGCGGCGGCCTGGTCGAGGGCGAAGACGCGGTCCACCACGGGCGGCCGCACCTGGTACTGGTCCATGACTTCGAGCAGTCCGGCGAAGTCGCGCAGGCTGCCCATCGTGGTTCCGAGCAGATCGAACTGACCGAAGTAGAACCCGCGGATATCAAGGTGCGCGGTCTGCTCGGCGTTGGCACCCAGGACCACCAGGCGACCCCCCGGACGCAGTGCGGTGATGGACTCGCTCCAGCGCCCGACGGGGTCCAGGATCAGGTCGAAGCCACCGCCGCCCGGCGAGAGCGCACGTGCGTGCTCGGGCCAGGCCGGGTCGTGGTGCAGCACGCCAGCGCGGGCGCCGCAGGCCACGGCCCGCTCGATGGTGTCGGCCGAGGACGACGTCACCGTGACGGTGGCTCCGACGGCTGCCGCGAGTGCGACGGCCATCGTGGCGATTCCGCCACCCGCACCGATCACCAGCATCGACTCCCCGCCGCGTAGCCGACCGCGGGAGAACAGCGCGCGGAAGGTGGTCACTCCCACCAGCGGCAGCGCGGCGGCTTCTACCCAGCTCAGTCGGGGGGGCTTGGCCGCCACGCACTCCAGCGGGACCGACACCGTCTCGGCGTAGGTGCCGGGGGTGTGATCGCCCAGGATCTCGAAATCGGGCCCCGGCGCCTCCGCCCGGTCGCCCCAGTGCAGTGACGGCACTACGACGACGTGCTCACCGGTGTCGGTGCGCACACCGGCTCCGTCGGCGCCGATGACGTGGGGCAGGGGGGAGGAATAACGACCTTGGCGAACCAGCACGTCGTGCCAGTTCAGCGCGCTGGCGCGGAGCGCAACCGGCACCCAGCCGGGGCGGGGCGGCGGGTTGGGGAACTCGCCGGGTTGTAGCACTCGGGCGTCGCCGTACTCGGACATGATCACTGCATGCAAGAGCACCTCCTTTGGCCTGACCATTAGACCATTGAGGCGCAGGCTTGGCAATGTGACCCAGGCCGCCGATCGCAGTCATTGTGTGCTTGCTAACACCTGGGCTATAGTTTGGTTCAATGGTATGACCTATTAAGGCTCAGCCCCGCAGGGAGGGAGTGGTGATGGCCTCAACAGCATCCATGGTCGCAGTTGCAGAGAACCCGTGGTTGGTCGCTCGTGCAGAGGAAGCCGTGGTTGCGGCCGCCGAATACCTCGGCGTGGCGCCCCCCACCCTGACGCCCGCCGCCTTGGGCCACCAGCTGGCCAGTCTGCGGCAACGGCTGGAGGACCTCACCGCGCAGCCGACCGGCAGCGCCGAGGACCGCGCGGCCGCATCGCAGATATTGATCGCCATCCTGAAGTTGCAGTGCGATCTTCTTGACGAGGACCTTGCCCGGCGGGTCAGGTCGATGTCAGAAATTCGCAACGCCCTCAGTCAGCTCCGCGGCCTGGCCCCGAGCGACATGATCCGGGTCGCAGGAGATGTCCTGAGCCGGGAACTGGCCTTCGCGCGGACCATGGTTTCTGCCGTGTGCGGTTCGCTCTGGGTGCCGCGCTATGTGCACATCGAAGACAGGGACGCCGACCCCCATGCGCGGTCGCTGCAGGACTTCGTGGCAACTCGGCGTATTCAACTGGCCGACGCTCCGCTGGAGACCGAGTTGGTGCGCAAGCGGTGCGGTGTTTTCGCGCCCACTCCGCAGAACGACAAACGGGTGTTCCGCGAGATCATGGAAGCATCCGGATGTTTCGGCTACATCGGTGCCCCGATCATCGTGCAGGGCAGGGTAATCGGGATTCTGCACGCGGACCGCCCCGAGCCGCACGGCATCGTGACGATGGACCATCTCGAACAGTTGGAGGCCTTCGCCGAATGTCTGTCGGTGGCCTATGAAAGCGCCGCGCTGGAAGGTAAAGCCGCGCAACAGCGCCTCGAGGTCGAGAACTTGTGGGCGAACGCCGACAGGCGGCACCCGGCGCCGGTGCGGGTGGCGAAGCAGCTGTCGCCGACCTGCCACCGGGCGGCTGCGGTCCCGTTGACAGCGCGGGAGCACGAGATCATGTCGCACGTGGCCACCGGCGCCACCAACAGCCAGATCGCGCGCTATCTGGTCATTTCCGAGGGGACCGTGAAGTCGCACCTCAAGCACATCGCTAAGAAGCTCAACACGACCAGCCGGGCGGCTGCGGTCGCGGCCTACGCCGGCGTGGCGAGCGCGGACCTGAGGGCCGGCCGATGAAGGCGCGCGCGATGGTGGAGCGACTCAACGAGCTGAACGCGCGGGTATGCGCAGAATTCGGCATCGCGGCCCTCTCCGATGCGCAAAACCTGGACGAAGCGATCGCGGTGTCGACGACCACCGTCGACTTCCTGATGGCCCGTGGGGATTCCACGCCGGCTGAGCCGTCGATCGCCGAATTCTTGCGGGCGCAGGTCGAGGCACGCCGACTGCGCGACTCCCGTCGCGTCCATGTGGTGCGGGCGCTTACCGCGGGGGTGCGGCGCATGAAGAAGGCCGGGTCGCTGCATGCGCTCGGCCGCCAAGCCTGCTCGGAACTGTGTGATGAATTCGGTTTCGACACTGCGGTGTTGTCCTACGTCGAAGACGGCGCCTTCGTCGTCGAAGAATCCGAGCACTGCTTCGGTGGGCCCACCGTGGTGTCGCGTCAGGACTGCAAAGTCGAGAGCGCGTGTATTCAGCTGCGCGACACCGTGGCGACCGATGAGCAGCGCATGCCGGCCAGCGCGGTCTACGCCGAGCTGCTCGGGTCAGCACGCTATATCGCCGCCCCGGTCATCGCCGCAGCGCGAGTGGTCGCTCTGCTGCACGTGGGTCGGGACAGCCTGGAAAGCGTATCCTCCGACGATGTCGAACTGCTCGATGCGTTCGTCTCCGCATACTCGCTGCTGCACGAGAAAATCCTCAACGCCGAACAGGTTCAGCAGCAATGTAACTCGATTGCGCGCGCGGCTGCGCTGCTGACCGAGCAGGCCGATCGCATTGCCAACTCGGTGATCACCTTCGACTTGGACCACGATTCGCCGGTCGGTCCGGCTCCGCGGGTTCCCAGCGACTCTGGACTTGCGGCGTCGTTATCGCACCGCGAACGGCAGGTTTTCGAGTTGCTGGTGGCGGGTGCTTCCAACGCCGACATCGCCGACCAGCTGGTGATCACCGTCGAAACGGTCAAGACGCATGTCAAGCGAATCCTGCGCAAGGTCGGTGCCATCAACAGATCCGAAGCGATCGCACTCTACATGGAGGACACCCGCCCCGGTGGGTGGGGTAATCCGCAAAAACGTTGAACGAGAACCCTTTTCACGCGGCGCACTGGCGCCCGGTATCCGGCTTCGGCAACCTGACCGACATCACCTACCACCGCCACGCCAGCCAGCCGACGGTGCGGGTGGCGTTCAACCGGCCCGAGGTACGCAACGCATTCCGGCCGCACACCGTCGACGAGTTGTATCGCGCGCTCGATCATGCCCGGATGTCCCCGGACGTCGGGGTGGTGCTGTTGACCGGCAACGGGCCGTCGCCGAAGGATGGTGTGTGGGCGTTCTGCTCGGGCGGCGACCAGCGCATCCGCGGACGGACCGGCTACCAGTACGCGTCCGGTGACACGGCCGAGACCGTCGATGCCGCCCGCGCCGGGCGGTTGCACATCCTGGAGGTGCAGCGCCTGATCCGCTTCATGCCCAAAGTGGTGATCTGCCTGGTCAATGGGTGGGCCGCGGGCGGCGGGCACAGTCTGCACTCGACCTGCGACCTGACCCTGGCCAGCCGGGAGCACGCCTGCTTCAAGCAGACCGACGCCGACGTGGGCAGTTTCGACGGCAGCTACGGCAGTGCCTACCTGGCACGGCAGGTAGGCCAGAAGTTCGCCCGTGAGATCTTCTTCCTGGGCCGGCCGTACACCGCCGAGCAGATGCACCGGATGGGTGCGGTGAACGAGGTCGTCGACCACGCCGAGCTGGAAACGGTGGCGCTGGACTGGGCGGCGCAGATCAACGCCAAATCGCCGCAGGCGCAACGAATGCTGAAGTACGCGTGCAACCTGCTCGACGACGGTTTGGTGGGTCAGCAGTTGTTCGCCGGGGAAGCTACCCGGCTGGCCTACATGACCGACGAGGCGGTCGAGGGCCGGGATGCGTTCCTGGACAAGCGTCCTCCGGATTGGACGCAGTTCCCCCGCTATTTCTAGGTCGCGCGAGCTAAGCGGCGGAGATACCGCCGTTGACGCTGATCGCCTGTCCGGTGAGACGGGCGGCCGCGGCGCTGCACAGGAAGACCGCCAGCGCGGCGATGTCGTCGGCGTCAGGCACCCCGAGCGCGGCCTGCTGGGCGGCGCGGGCGAACAACTTGCCGCTGAACCCGTCGGCGGTGATGCGTTCGGTCGAGGCGGTGCCGTGCACCAACGAGGGGGTCAGCGCATTGGCGCGGATGCCATAGCGCTTCTCCTCGATGGCCAGGGTGCGGGTGAACATCACGATGGCCGCCTTTGCGGCACCGATGACGGCTTCACCGGGCGTCGCCGTCTTCGCGGCGTCGGAAGCGACGTTGATGATCACACCCCGGCGGCGACTGCGCATCCCCGGCAACACCGCGCTGGCCATCTGCATCGACGGCACGGCCAAGTCGGTCAGGATGCCACTGATGTCCGAGGTCGCGATATTGACGAACAATTCCGGGCGCACGTCGGCAGCCGTGGTGCATATCAGGATATCTATGCCGGACAACAAGTCTTCTGCTTGTGCTGCAACGGAAGTCGCGACGGCGGGATCTCTGGCGTCGCCGGCGATGAAGTCGACGGCCACCCCCACCTGCGCGATGGACTTCGCGGCGAGTTCGCCGCGGTCCGCGCTGCGACCCACCACCACAATTCGCGGTACTCCGGCCGCGGCCAGCGCCCGTGCCGATGCGAGCCCGATCCCGGCGGTACCGCCGACGATCAGCGCGCTCGATTCGCCGAGTTCATTGGGGGCGGGCAGGTCAGCCTGTTGGGCACTCATTGTGTCTCCTTACCGTGTCATCTTGCTTGTCCTGCTGCGTGTGGTCCTGCTGGGCAACCCTTGTCAGCCAGGCCAACAGCTCTGCGATCACCTGGTCGTCACGTCCAGTGTGGGATACCCGGGCCAGCTGCGCGGCGTCGGTGAGCCGGCCGGCGAACGAAGCGGAGTCGATGGCGAACCCGCAATGGGGATCGGCGAGATAGGCGTCGACGACGGTCTCGTCGCCGGTCAGCCCGTCGAAATCGGTAGGCGCGCAGATGCTCGCCCATCCCGTGGACGAGCACGACGCTGCCGAGATGTTCCAGGCCGGACCGAACCTGCCAGCGATAGCCGGCCAGCTGCCTGCCGTCGGTGGCTCGGAAGGTCAGATGGTCGGGCGAGGGCCTGACCTGCGACACCTGCAAACGATAGAATGGTCAGACCGAAAAAGTCAACATCACGCCTCGTCCTTGAGTGAATGGTCTGACCATTATAGGATAGAGGTGCCGGGTCTCAGTGCCGCGAGGGGAGTTGTCCGATGACGGTGCGCCACATCGCACAGGTACTCCGCCCCGCCGACGACCTGCGGCACCGCCCCGCCCCCGGTGGACGGATGCGCGACAGTCTGTTCTGGGAAGTCATCGTGGCCGAGGAAGAGATCGGCGTACAGGTGTATCTGTATCTGACGGACCGGGGCCGTGCCGGTTACAACGTCGTGGTCTGGGGCAGTGCCGGGGAGCCGTTGGCGCTGCAGCTCAACTCCGGGTGGGTCGCTGATGATGCCGACCTCGATCACCTCGAGTTCGGCGGCCTGTCCGTGCGGCAGCACGAACCGTTGCGAAGTTGCGTACTGTGCTACCAGCACGATGAGGTAGCAATCGAATACGAATTCCACGCTCTGCACCAGGCGTTCAGCTACTGGTCTAATCCGGGCGGCATTCCGGGCTGGTTCGCCGAGAACCGGATGGAGCAGACCGGCCGGGTGCGGGGCTCCGTACAGGTCGGGAGTCGCCAGGTGGCGCTGGACCATCCGGGACACCGGGACCATTCCTGGGGCGTGCGTGACTGGGGTGTCCCGCAGCACTGGAAGTGGTTCGTCGCCTACACCGATGCAGGTGTCGCGGTCAACGGCTGGATCTGGATTGCCAAGGGGGAGTGGGGTTTCGGCGGATACGTGAGCCGTGGTGGGGACACCGTGGCGGTCCGCAGCATCGAACATCGGGCGGACTACGACCCGCAGATGCGTCAGCGGCGGCTGCAGGCCACAGTGATCGACGTCGAGGGCGGTCGTACCGCTGTCGAGCTCGAAGCATTCGGCGTGGTTGAGTTACCCAGTCACGATCCGATGCAGACCGTCATCCGCGAGGCCGCCTGCCGCGCCCGGATCGACGGCGAGCCCGGTGCGGGCCAGTTTGAAACCCATTGGACAGGTGCCTATTTGAACTACCTGGTGGAATCGGGCAACCGGCGGTGAACTGGCAGTGGTCGGCGTCGGGGCTGACCCGGTTGGGTGGCTTCCTGTGCGAACATGCCGAGCTGGGTCAGCGGGTCAGCGCCCGCCGGGTCGGGGACGGCCACTCCAACCTGACCTACCTGGTCTCCGACGGTGACCGCACGGTGGTGGTCAGACGGCCGCCGCCGCCACCGCTGCCAGCCGGCGCCCACGACGTGGTGCGGGAGGCTCGGCTGTTGGCGGCGCTGGCCGACACGCCGGTCCCGGTGCCGCGCGTGATTGCGGTGGCAGAGCCCGGAGAAGTTGTCGACGTACCGCTGGTGGTGACTGAGTTCGTCGACGCAGCAGTGATTACCGAGCAGACACCGCCGCCGCTGGACAACCCCCGTGCTCGACGCCGGATTGCCGAGTCGGTGGTCGACGTTCTCGCGGATCTGCACGCCGTCGACTGGGCCGGCATCGGTCTGCGCGACTTCGGTAAACCCGGGGGATTCAACTCCCGTCACTTGCGCCGGGTCTGCGCCCTTGTCGAAGAGGCCGACGGTCACCTGCCCGCAGCATTCCAGGGATTGGCGCACTGGCTCGGTGCGCACACCCCACCGGAGTCGGCGGCCGCGATCGTGCACAACGACTTTCGGCTCGGCAATCTGATGATCGCCGCGCCGGGTCGGGTTGCGGCGGTGCTGGATTGGGAGTTGGCCACCATCGGCGATCCGCTGTTCGACCTGGGCTACTTTGTGTCGTCCTACCCGGCACCGGGTGAGGAACTGACCCCGACCGCGGCGATGGCCGTGGCGGTGCTGGAGGACGGTTATCCGGCCCGCGACGAGTTGCTCGCCCGATACAGCCAGCGGACCGGGGTGGCGCCACGCAACATCGAATGGTATTCGGCGCTGGCGCAATTCAAGCTCGCCGCGCTTTACGAATACGGGCGCCAGCGCGCCGAAACGGGGACCGGTGACCCGTACTTCGGCGATCCCGGAATGGTCGCGTCGTTTCTGCGGGCCGGCCGGCGGTGGGCGAAACTCGAGCGGAGTTGAAGAGAATTGCCGTGGCTCCGGCCCGCCCGCGATCTACCTTATCGAAGAACTGTTGGGATCGTTCTTGCACCGTGCTGTTGCCACCGCAGAGCGCGTACCCCCACATCGCCTAGACGCGCAGCTGGTCGCGCAGCGGCCGCCCGATGATCTCGAGTGCCGTCTCCTTGGCCGGTACCACCCACTTTCCCCTCGTCACGCGTTAACCACTCGTACCAGGGCAAATCCGGCGGCGGGGTTGCGGCGCTGCTCTACAGTTATGGGGTGGATCACAGCACCGGGCGGGAGCCGCCGGCGTCACACCGCGAGGTGGACGAGCGGCTGGCTGTGGTGTTGGACGGGTTGCGATCGATCGCCGACCACGACGATCCGCACTGGCAGCCGCCGCCGGCCGACGCCCGGGCCATCGTCGACGATGCCTGGTCGGCGATCGCTGACGCGCTGTGCGATCAGCCGGCCGCCGGGGCGGTGCTGGCGGCGCTGCGGACACTGGCTCGCACCGATGTGTCGTTGCTGCATGCGTGTGATGCTTCGCATCGGATCGCCGGGGTGCTGTCCCGGCTCGAGGCGGCACCGTGCACCGTTACCGACCTGATGGATCTGGCGCCGCGACTGGTCACCGAACTCGGTTTCGACCGGGCCATCTTCTCCCGCATCGTGAACGGCGTGTGGATATCGCAGTCGGTCTGCGTGCCCGATGACCCCGAGTGGGCGCGGGAGATCAATCGGATCGGCCAGGAGCAGCCGCAGCCGCTGGTGCCCGGCTTGTTCGAGACCGAGATCGCCCGCCGCCGTGAGGCGATGAACGTCACCGATGTCCAGCACGAGGCGCGGGTGCACCGGCCCATCGCGGACGCGTCGCGCTCGACGTCCTATGCCGCCGCCCCGGTCATAGCAGGTAACCGGGTCGTCGGTCTGCTGCACGCCGACCGTTATCGGCAGGGACGCGACACCGACGTCGCCGACTGCGAGATACTGACCTCCTACGCGCGGGGTCTGGAGCTGGCGTTCAGCCGGGCACGCGCCGTGCAACGACTGGAGTCCATCGGATCGGCGCTGCACGGGGTGGCCAGTGAGTGCGGCGAAACTGCCGACACTGTCCATCATTTCGACCTGGATGCGGCTGCCGGCGGCGGCGGCGCACACCGCGCTCTCCCGGCCGCATCTTGTCTGCCCGTCCGGGCGAGCAGGTCGGTCCGCGAGGCGTTGACGGCGCGCGAGATCGAGATCCTCGAGCAGATGGCGCTCGGGCGCACCAACCCCGCTATCGCAACGCGTCTGTTCATTTCGGAGGGCACGGTCAAACAACACGTCAAGCACATCCTGCGCAAGCTCGGCGCGGAGAACCGGGTGGAGGCGGTCTCGCTGCTCTACCAGTCCGACGAGCGCTGACGGGCGGTCATTCCACGATGGTCAGGGACTGGGTGGGGCAGGTGCGGACCGCTTCCTCGACTTCGGCACGGCGGGTGTCGTCGACAACCTGCTGCAGCAACTGAAGTCGGCCATCGTCGTCCAGGGTGAAGATGTCCGGCGCGATTGCCTCGCACATTCCGATCGACGCGCAGCGATCGGGGGCGAACTGGATGCGGCAGCCGCTCATCGTCCCGGCTCCGGGTTCACCGGCATGCTGATCACACCGCGGATGAAGTTGGTCCGCACCAACTCCGGTTCGCCTACGGTGAAGTCCGGCATCTGGGCGTGCAATTCGCGCAGCAGCGAGCGCAGCATGGCTTTGGCGAGCTGGCTGCCCAGGCAGAAGTGAATGCCGCCGCCACCGAACGCCATGTGCGGGTTGGGATTGCGGCTGAGGTCGAGAGTATTGGGGTTACCGAAGACCGTCTCGTCGCGGTTTCCCGAGGAGTACATCAACACCACCTTGTCGCCGGGCAGGATCTGCTGGCCACCGAGCTGGTAGGGGCTCACACAGGTGCGCCGGAAGTTCTGCACCACCGAGCCCCAGCGCAGGAATTCCTCGACCGCTGAACCGATCCGGCCCTCGAAGTCCTCCCACAACCAGCCACGCTGATCCGGAAAGTCGCAGAGCGCCTTGGCAGCGAAGCTCGAGGTGTGCCGGGTGGTGTCGGTGGCCGCCACCGAACACAACACCATGGTGGCCCCGATTTCGAAGTCCGACAGTTTTTCGCCGTCGACTTCGGCCCGCACCAGGTTGGTCAACAGGTCGTCGGCCGGCCGGCGGCGGCGCAGTTCCACCAGTTCTTCGGTGACGTCGTGAATCCGCAGGGCGGCCTCGACCTGAACCTCCGCGGGGTCGCGTCCGGCCAGCAACACCGGATCCGCCCACGCCTGGGTCTCGTCGGCGGCGTGCGAGACGGTGGTTCGCAATTCCTCAGGGACACCGAACATGTCCCCGAACATCTGCACCGGCAGATGTTTGGAGATGTCATCGACGAAGTCGACATCCCCGCCGTCGCGCGCCTTATTCACCGCGGCGCGGACGATCGAACGCGCCCGCAACGCGATGTCGTTCTCGATGCGGCGCACCTGACGAGGGGTGAACGCGGAGCTGACCAACCGGCGCACCTTATGGTGTTGCGGATTGTCCATCGCCAGGAACGACATCGCCATCTCGAGGAACACCGGCGGCAGCATGTCGAACATCACTCCGTAGCGGGACACGAACACGTCGTTGTGCTGGCTCACTTCGATGATGTCAGGATGCCGGACGACCGCCCAGAAGCCGGGGTCGTCGGGATCGGGGGAAACCGCCGTCTCGATCGGCGGCTGCCAGCTCACCGGCCGCTGGTGCCGCAGCTCGGCGAATACGGGGTCGCGCTCGGGCAGGTCAAGATCCCAGAACGCGTCGCTGGAGACGTTGAGCGGGTCATAGGGGCGCGTTGCAGCTGCGTCGTTGAACGGCGGGACATCGACGCTGTCGTCGTCCTCATCGAAAGACAGGTCTGCGCAGAAGAGTTCGCTGTCGGCGGTGGTCATGGTCGGCTCCCGGGTCAATCGGCGTGGCTGAGCAGAATGTCGTACGGTTTGGCGGCGCGGCCACCGGACAGGTCCAGATGGACGGTCTTGACCTCGGTGTAGGCGTCCAGTGCGTCCGGCCCGAGTTCGCGGCCCACGCCGCTCTGCTTGTAGCCGCCGAACGGCAGTTGGCAGTTGATCTGGTGGGCGTCGTTGATCCAGACGCTGCCGCACTCGATCCGCTCGGCGATGGCAAGCGCCCGCGCGTTGTCGGTGCTCCAGATGCTGGCCGCCAGGCCGTATTCGGAGTCGTTGGCGATGGCGACGGCGTCGTCGTCGTCGCTGTAGGGGATCACCACCAGGACGGGGCCGAAGACCTCCTCCCGGGCGATGCGCATGTCGTTGCGCACCCCGGTCAGGATGGTCGGCGCCACCCAGAATCCGTCCCGCTGCAGCGCTTCTCCGCCCAGCGCGACGGTCGCGCCCTCCTCGGTGGCGCCGCGGACGTAGGCCAGAATGCGGTCCCGCTGCTTGGCGTCGATGACGGGGCCCATATCGGTGTCCCAGTCCCGGGTCTCGCCGACGACGATGGTCTTGGCGCGCTGCACCAACCGGGCCACGAACTCATCTTGCAGGTGGGCGGGGACCAGTGCGCGAGTGCCGGATTCGCACACCTGACCGGAGTAGACGAAGCAGCCGTACAGGATGCCGTCGACGGCCATGTCGAGGTCGGCATCGTCCAGCACGATCGAGGGGCCCTTGCCGCCGAGTTCCAGGGTGACGTTTTTGACCGAACCCGCTGCCAGGCGCATGATTTCGCGCCCGATCGCAGTCGATCCGGTGAACGCGATCTTGCCGACGTCGGGGTGGCTGGCCAGCCTGGCGCCGGCCTCGGGCCCGTCACCCGGTACCACGTTGAGGACCCCGGCAGGCAGGCCGTTGCGTTCGGCTATCCGGGCGAACTCCAGGATCGACAGCGGGGTGTGCTCGTCGGGCTTGACGACCACGCTGTTGCCCGCGGCCAGCGCCGGACCCACCTTCCACAGGGTCAGCAGCAGCGGAAAGTTCCACGGCGCGATCGCGCCGACCACTCCGATCGGTTCGCGGTGTACCACTGCCTGGCTCAGGGCGGGGAAGTTGGCGATGGGTGCCGGACGTTGCCAGGCATAAACTTCGGCCAGATCTGCGAAATAGGCGAAATGTGCCAGCGCATAACCGATGTGAAAACCGGTCGCCTGTCGAACTGTCGCACCGTTGGCGGACAGCTCCAACTCCACCAGTGCTTCTGCGGCGTCGTTGGCTGCCGCCACGATGCGTCGCATGATGGCGGCCCGCTCCGGTGGCGTCTTGAGCCGCCAGACGCCGGAATCGAAGGTGGTTTTGGCCGCTGCCACCGCGACATCGATGTGGCTGGCGTCGCCGCGCGCGACGGTGGCCACCGCGGCCCCGGTGCTCGGGTCGGTGATTGTCATCCGGCGTCGGGTGTCGACGTCGCGACCGCCGATTCGCATCGAATGATGTTGAATCTCAGTAGTCGTCGTCATATCAGGCCTTCGGGTCCAGGACGATCTTGGTAGCCTCGCGGGCTTCGAACATGCGGTAGGCCTCCGCGGCCTGCGACATGGGCATCTGGTGCGAGATGATCGAGCTCGGGCTGAGTTTGCCGGCCGCGGTCAGGGCAATGACTTCATCGATGTACTCGGTGATGTGCGAGACGCCCATCTGGACAGTGACCCCTTTGAGGTAGAGCTCGCCGAATGGAATGGTGAGTGCGTCCTCGGTGTAGACGCCGGGTATCGACAGCGTCCCGCCGGCACGGACCAGCGAAATCGCGGACAGCAGAGCCGATTCGTGGCCGACGGCGTCGATGACCAGGTCGGCTCCGCGCCAGTCGGTCATGTCCAGCACGGCATCGGCGGGATCGGTCTGGGCGGCGTTCACCGCCCCGGCGCCAAGGTTTTCCGCCTCCTTGAGGCGGGTGTCGACCTTGTCGATGACGACCACCCGCAGGGCTCCGAGCGCCAGGGCGGCCATTGCAGTGCACAACCCGACCGGGCCGGCGCCGACGACCGCGACGGTGTCGCCGGGCCGTAGCGCGCGGGCGACGGCTTCGTACCCGGTGGTCATGATGTCGCCGGCGAACAGGATGTCGTCGACGTTGACTGCGCCACCACCGGGCACCAACCGTGCCGTCCGGTCGGCGTTGGGCACCACGACGTACTCGGCCTGCCCGCCGGCCAGGTCGCCGAGCGCCAGACCGAGGCCGAATATCCGCGAGCCCGCACAGTTGCCGGGCTGGTGCCGTCGGCACTGGTAGCACGAACCGCAACTCACCACACACGAACCGACCACCCGGTCGCCGGTGCTGAACTGGCTGACCGCGACGCCCGCATCGACCACCGTGCCGAGGAATTCGTGTCCGAGCACGATGTCGGGTTCGACGTCGAGTCGACCCTCGTACGGGTGCAGGTCGGTACCGCAGATGGCGGTCCGTTCCACCCGCAGCAGAATGTCGGTGGGACTGGCGATTTCGGGTACGGGAACCTCTGCCACCTCGACGAGATGTGGTGCCCGCAGGACCACCGCGCGCATCGTGTCAGGCATGGGTCGCCGCGTCCTTGGGAGCGACCTTCTCCCGGTACATCGGGAACAACGGCTTGGTCAGCGGCACCAGCTTGAGGATCTTATTGACCGGGCCCTTGGCCTTGACGTGCCCCTTGGCCAACCCGATCGCCAGGTTGTACTCGCCGCGCCAGAACTGGTCGGCGGTGTCGCCACGCATCAGCAGGGTGACGTCGGGCTTCACGTCGTTGGGACCGGGGATCACCTGGTAGTCGTCGCGGAAGACCATGGTCATCTCGCAGTCGGGATCGGTGTAGATCACTCGCATGACGATGTTGGCGGCGCGCAGCTTCGGACCGGATTCGGGGTGTGCGCCGGCATCGCGGAATACCCCGCCGATGTAGGTGTCCAACTCATCGAGATCTTTGAAAAAGCCCATTTCCCAACCACTTCCAGGTCGCTGTGACTGCTCTCACAAACGTAGGCCGCCGGGCGGGCTACTGACATTTCCCCATGGTGGACTTCTTCGTATCCCGGTAGGGATATGGGTGGCGACCAATCGGTTGCGTCACTGTCGGCCGGCGGCCGGCAGCTGCTGTCCGGACTCCGGGCACACGAAATTGCGGGTGCGCTGAAGGCGCGCGCAGACGCTGGCGGTGGTTAGTTCAGGCCGAGTTGGGCAAGCAGCGCGGCGACGTTCCAATAGGCGTGCACCGACACCGCGCGGCCGTCGCCGTCGACCTCCCAGACATCCATGCCCGGGATATCGAACGATCGGCCGGACGCCGGCACACCCGGGGGGAAGTCTGCGCCGGTGTGCGTGCCGGTCATCCGCCACTCCTGGGTGACCCGGCGGTTGGGGGTATCAACCAGCGGCGCACCTACCGCCTCGAAGGTCAGGTCGGGAAAGCCTGCCCAGGATGCGGTGAAGAAGTTGCCGGCCTGCTCGTGATTGGTGATCGGCTCGGGCAGGGAGGGGTCCACCCAGTGCACCGTCTCGGCAATCGCGGTCAGCGCGGTGTCCAGGTCACGCCGGTTCCACGCAGCGAAATAGCGGGCCGGGTAGCCGGCGAGGTCGGTGGTCGTGGCGGTCATGCGCAATGTCCAATCGTTGGCTGGGCAACTACGGTAACGCGTCGACCGGTGCCGATTCGTCACACCGATGGGAGGTCTTCTGCCGCCCCTTGGGGGTGCCGTCCGGTGCTCAGCCCATGCTGGCGCCGCCGTTGACATAGATGGTCTGCCCGGTGACGAAGCGACTGTCGTCACCGGCCAGGAACGCCACGGCCGCGGCGACCTCGGCCGGATCTCCGGGTCGCCCGAGGGGGACAAGCCCAGTTCCCTGCTCGACGACACGGTGCAGTCGCGCCGGCGCCGTGCCGGAGTCGAGGGTCTCGGCGAGTTCGGGGGTGCGCACATAACACGGCGCAACGGTGTTGGCGGTGATTCCGGCGGTGCCGAATTCGCGGGCCAGGCCGGTGACCATGGCGTGCACGCCACCTTTGGCGGTGTTGTACATGGCGTGATCGATCAGCCCGGTGCGCACCGAGTCGGCACCGATGTTGACGATCCGGCCGTAGCCGCGAGAAATCATGTGCGGCAACACCGCTCGCACGCAGTGGATCGCGGTCCACAGGTTGTTGTCGATGGTGGCCCGCAGCGTTTCCTCGGTGTGTTCGAGGGTCGGGCGAATCACGCCGCCACCGGCATTGTTGACCAGGATGTCGAGATGACCGAGGGTTTCCAGCGCGGCTGCCACCAACTCGGCCGCCACGCCGGGGTGGTGCAGCTCACCGAAGTGCCCGCCGCTGATACCGGTTTGGCCGCAGAGCAGTTCGAGCTCCTCCGCGTTGCGGGTTGCTGCGAAAACCCCTGCACCGTCAGCGATGAGGCGCGCAACGATGCCCCGGCCGATACCGGATGCGGCGCCGGTGACGATTGCCGTCCGACCGTGCAGTGCGCCGCTCACAGGATGATCGCCACGTCGCCGACCGACCGCAGGTCCGTCAGGTCCAGTTCCGCGCGTTTGCAGCGAATCCGCAGGCCATCCGCGCCGTTACCAAGCCGGTAATGGTACTGGCCGACATAGCAATTGGTGCGGCCCGACCGGAACCGCCACACCGTGAACGACGCGGTCACCGCCAGTTCACCGACCGATCCTTCGTCGACCCGGACATTGAACACCTGATGGTTCGTTCGGGAGTGCGGGTACTCGCGGTGGGCGCGCCGACTATTCAGCCGCGTGACGCGGGCCGCCAACCGCACCAGGTTGTCGTCGATGAGCATCAGGTCGTGCGCCGGGTCGCCGTCGCGGGCATCATTGCACGGCACCTCGTACTTGGCGTCCTTGTCGAACAGCAACAGCCAGTCGTCCAGCGCCCAGCTGTCCAGCAGGGCGGCTTCGGCGTACAGGTACTCCTCGACCTGGTGACGCATTGTCACCGCACACCGGCCAGGTCCGCGGCGTCACCCATCTGGTGTTGCCAACGCCGCCAGAACACCCGCATCTGTTCCTCGTCGTTGGCCATCGGATCACGTCCCATCCCGCGCGAAATGTCGTTCCATTCGACGCCGCCGCTGGCGAAGCCCTGTTGGCAGGATTCCAGCGCCTCCAGGTCGTCGGGGGTGGCGAAACCACCCGGACCGAGAAATGTCAGAAAGCTGTCCAACCGGCGTCGGCGCAACGCCTCGGTTTCATCGGACGGGCCCAGTGCCCAGGCGGTGACGTCGACGGCATCCGCGGTGGGCGGGTAGAAGGTGCGCACCGTCACGGACATGATGTCGTTGATGATCAGATTCGGATAGATCAGCATGTTGCGGTTCACCTCGGACATGGCGTGCGCACGCCACTCACCGTGCTTGGCCACCAGATCTGCACGCAGTCGGTCGATTTCGGTGCGGGCGTGGTCGCCGAACAGCGGTTCCCACTTCGCCACCGGGCGTCCCCACGGTGAGCTGTACTCGATGACGGTGTGACCGTTGCCGAGGTCGATGGCCGTACCACTGACCCCGCCACGCAGGTCGGTCCCGATGGAGACCAGGTACTTGAAGTAGGTGTCGTGTGTGGACTCGGCGTGGTAGCCGTCAACGCTGTTCTCCACCAACAGCTTCCAGTTGGCATCGAAGCTGTACTGGTTGGTACCGCGGATGATCTCGGCCGAACCGCCGCAACCGTCCACAACGAGATCGATGTAGTCCTTGGCCCCGGCCAGGTAGGTCGGCAGGTCCACGATGCCGGCGTCGAAACTCGCGAACACGAACCCACGGTAGGAGTCGACCCGCGCCACCCGGCGCAGGCCGAGCTCGTCGAAATTCAACCCGTCGGCGTAGGCGTCGCGGTCCGGCACACCCTTGAGCCGACCCTCGGAGTCGAAGGTCCACGCATGGTAAAAGCACTGGAATACCTTGGAATTGCCGGATTCCTGCCGGCACACCAAGGCCCCGCGATGCGTGCAGGTGTTGTGAAACACGTTGACGTTGCCGGACTTGACGCCGCGCACCATGAAGACCGGTCGTCCGCCGATCGGTCGCCGAACGAAGTCGCCCGGATGGGGGATCTCCGATTCGTGTCCGACGTAGAGCCAGGACGTGGCGAAGATCCGGTCCACTTCGGCTCGATGGATGTCGGGTGCGGTCATCGCCGACCGGTGCACCCGGAACCTGCCGGCTGCGGCGTCCTCATCGACGATCGGCAACAGCGCTGTGGTCGGCCGGGCGAGTCCGGGTTCCGCCTCGGTGCTCATGGGCGGCTCAGGTAGTCGGCGACCAGTGCGGTGAACTCGTCGGCCCGCTCGATCTGGGTCCAGTGCCCGCAGGCGCTGAACACATGCAGGTCGGCATTGGGTAGCAGACCCACCATGGTCACCGAGACGTCCATCGGCACCACCTTGTCCTCCCGGCCGTGCACCAGCAGCGTCGGAGTGGCGATGGCACGCGCCTCGGATTCGGTGATGCCGAGTTGTGATCCGGCGTGCCGGGAATCGAAAAACATTGCGCGATAGGCTTCGTGGGCCCCGCCGGCGATACTGGCCCGGTAGCGGCTGTCGACGAGTTCGTCGGTGATCATGGTCGGGTCGACCGCGAAATAGTTGCGCAGCAGGTCGCGCATCGCCCGGTGCGACGGTTGGTAGGCACGCAGCGCCGCCAGTCCGGCGGTGGGTGTCATACCGACCCCGGGGGCGCCCATCAGCACCATCTTTTCGACGCGATCCGGCCGGTCGGTCGCCATCTGCAGCGCGATGCGGCCGCCCAGCGAGTTGCCGACGATCGAGGTCTGCACGATGCCGTGCGCGTCGAGAAAGGACCACACGTGATCGGTCCAGGTGCGCAGCGAATAGACAATGTCGTCGGGCCGCTCGGTGCCGCCGAAGCCGACGATGTCGGGAGCCAGCACCCGGAACCGGTGCGCCAAGGCCGCGATGTTGTGCTGCCAGTTGGCCAGCGCGGACGCTCCCGGCCCGGACCCGTGCAGCATCAGGATCGGGCGACCGGAGCCGGCCTGCAGGTAGGTGGTAGCGACGCCGGCGGCGTCGATGTTGCGGGAGTCGAGGTCGGCGGTGGCTGACGTCGTCATCGGGGGCATCCTTCCTGGAACACGGCAAAACACTTGTTGGAGTTGAAGACATCCGTGGTGATCAGTTCTGACCAGGTCAGCTCCAGGCCCAGTTCTTCGACGGCACCGGTCAGACAGAACCAGTTCAGCATCTCGTGCTGACCGGAGTCCACGATGTCGCGGCTGGGAGTGGCCCGCCAGGCGGCGTAGTCGCGCGCGGCGAACAGTCGATAGAGCCGGTGATCGGCGGCCGTGTCGGGGGTAAGGTGCCAGGTCTTGTCGGTCAGAAACGCGTGCGACCAACTCGACGATGCCACCAGCGCGACCCGTAGCTCGCAATCCCGCAGCGCTTTCGCCACCGCACGACCCAACTCGAAGCAACGCGCCGGAGTCGGGCCGGACGGGTCCAGTTGTTCCGCGGCGATCTCGGCGAACCTGGCCAGGCCGCCCCGGCGGGTGATCGCGTGCTGGCCATAGCAATTGACGGTGATCGGGAGCAGCCGATAGTCGAAACAGGCTCCCGCGTTGGGGTAGTCCAAGAAGAGTTGGGTGTTCACAATCGCATGCGGGAAAGGCGATTCGGGGCGTTTGCGGTAGGAGTAGGCGATGTCGAAGCCGGCCCCGATGAGATCGTTCGCCAGCCGGCGCGCCTCGTCGGCGGCCCCGTGCAGGGTGATCGTGGTGTCCTCGGGCAGGCCCCAGGGGTTCGGGCTGCCGCGGCGCGTCATCAGCTCGAAGGGGTTGACGGCGACGTCACCGTAGGCGAGCACGCAGAATGGCGGGATCACTTCTTCGCGGAAGTTCTCGTACTGATCGTCACCCCACACCACGACCACGTCGGGCGCGAAGTCGTCGAGCGCTGCCCGGCAACGAGCAAGATTGTCCACCAATATCTTTCGATGGTGCGCGGCGGCGACGAGACCGCCGTCGGTGCCCCACTCGGCGCGCATCGACGCCGGCCAGCCCGCGGGATCCTTGACCTCGGCCGGGATGTCGGGATCTTGCAGGGTCCAACGCAACAGGTCGGCCATGTGCTCGTCGGTACCGGCCAGCAGCGGGTAGTGGGTCAGGCCCAGACCCAGAAACTGCGTCATGCTGCTCCTAAGTTACTGCGGCAGATCTTGTGCCGAAGGTCGGCCGACAGGGTCGAGATCACGTCGTCCAGCGGCTCGGGCATCGCGGCAAAGGGATAGTCGGAACCGAAAACCACGTTGCCGGAACCGAATACATCGACTGCCTCATGCAGGGCCGTGTCGCGATAGGTCAGACTGTCGCACCACAGCCGGCGGACCAACCGGCTCGGTAGCTCGGGTGAGTCGACGGGGATGCCCGCCATGACGGCAGCCTTGTCCAGCCGGCCGATCAGGGCGGGCAGCGCACCGCCGCCGTGTGCCAGGCAGATGCGCGCGACCGGCCGACGAGCCAGCGCGCCACCGGCCAACAGTGCTGCCGCCGCCAGCGTCGTCTCGACCGGCATGCCGGCGCCGAAACCCAACCCGAGCTCGCGCACCCGGGCCGGCACATCCTGGTCGCTGGGGTGCACGAGGATGAACGCGCCCAGTTCCGCCGCCACGCCGAAAAACCGGTCCAGGCTGGGGTCGGCTAATTCGACGTCAGCAACCCGGGTCCCGATTTCGACGCCGAGGAAGCCGCGGGTCTGCATGCACCGGCGCAACTCATCGACAGCCCGGTCCGGGTCCTGCAGGGCGACAGCACCCAGCGCGGTGAAACGATCCGGGTGCCGGGAAGTGACCCGGGCGAAGAAGTCGTTCTGCAACGCCGCCAGTTCGGCCGCTCCGTGCGCGCACGCGCGATAGCAGAGGGTCACCGGAATGGGCGAAAGCACCTGAACTGCAACACCGTAACGATCCATGTCGGCCAGGCGTGCGGTCGTCGACCAGCTCCGGTGGTCGATCCGGCGGTATCGCCGGCCGCCGAACGCCAACCAGGCACCGGTCTCGTCGGTGCGTTGCAGGCTCGGCCAGCAATCCTGCGGATACGCAGCACCGAAGTCCGGCATCTCGGCGTCGATGGCATGGGTGTGGACGTCGATGATGCCCGGGAGAGGGTCGGTGTTGGCGATCATGGCTCCGCGCGACGTCGTCGGGGCAGGTTGCTCGGGGACTAGGCTAGGATATTATGCATTCATAATTCAAGAAATAGCTGCACAATTCCTTAGGCTGCGTGAGGCAACCGGAAAGGTGCGATGGAGTGCCGTGGGACGCGGTCGGTCAGGGATGCTGCGGTGTGTTCGGTGTCCGGTCCGGATCATCCACGCGGATCAGGTCCTGATCATGCCGGTTGATGGCGTCGACGAACGACGCCTGATCGTGCAGGGCGATAGCCGCGACGATGTCGTCATGGACGTCGAGGCTGTTGGCCAACAGCGGTTCATAACCGGCGACGAAGACCACCCGGGTCAGCATCGCCCTGATACTGGTGACGAGCAACTGGTGCATGCCTTCCAGGACGGGGATGTGGGCTGCAGCAGCGACCACCCGATGAAAGGCGATGACGGAGTCGAAGAATCGCGGCGCGTCGGTGCTGGCCCGCAGCGTCGCCATCGCCGCACGCATCGCGGTGATGTCGGCACTGGTGGCCCGTTCGAACGCCGCCTTGGTGAGGCCGAACTCCAGATACAACCGCGCTTCGAAAAGGTCCAACGGGTGCGGTGTGGACGGCTGGAACCACAGGTCCAGGGCGCCCAATCGCACCTGCGGGGGCGCACTGGCCACGGTGATCCCGCCGCCCGGGCCGGGTTTGACCGCGACCAGGTCGCGGTCGCGCAGAATCCGCAACGTTTCGTTCATCACCGTTGGGCTGATCCCGAACCGGTCCATGATCTCCGAGCGGCGGCCCAGATGGGCGCCTACCGGCAGGCGGGCGTGCAGAATCTCGTGTTCCAAGTCTGCGGCGACGCGTTCCGCCCGAGAAGGGCCGCGAGACGAACCCGGCGGCTGTTCGCGAGGTGGCACGCAGTCCCCTTCCGGATCGTCGGCGCCACGGTAGCGCCGCAACACAAGTCTGGCAGAATCGGGCTCCCCATTGAGACAGGCATGCGCCATCCGCCGATGGCGGGCGGCGCCGGCACCGGCCTCCGGACGCGCGCGGTGCGCCGGAGTCCGGCTCGAGCGCCACCAATATGGTTGTCGCACAACGTAATCGCGATGTCGGAGGATGAAGGTGTCTGGCGCCCGGTGCAGTTGCGGAACTGGCGTTGTGATCACAGATCCGGTCGGCCGGGCCGGACGGGCGGCGGCCGGTCGCTGCCGGTAGTTGGACGTGTGCCCAGCAAACACAAGACGCCGTTTCCCGTGCTGGCGGCGAAAGTGCCCCTGTTGGGGTACTGATTATCCCTCTTGATGGAGCAGTCGGCGGACCGGCGCGCTGGATAGCGTTCCCACATGCCCTCGGCCACCCTTTTCTCTGCACGACCGCAGGCGACTGCTGTCGCCGGTGTGGTCGGTGCACGCCCCTGTGTTTCGGGGGGGAATTGATGCTGACCTCGGCCGTCGCCACCAAGCCGCTGCGGGCAGTCGGCGGTTTCTTCGCGATGTCGCTGGACGCCTTCGTGTTGATGTTCAGGCCGCCGATCGCCTGGCATGAATATCTGAACCAGAGTTGGTTCGTGGCGCGCGTATCGATGTTGCCCGCGTTGATGATGACGCTGCCCTACTCGGTGATCCTGACGTTCATCTTCAATATCCTGTTGACCGAGATCGGTGCCGGCGACTTCTCCGGAACCGGGGCGGCCGTCGGCACGGTGAACCAGATCGCGCCGATCGTCACCGTTTTGGTGGTGTCGGGCGCCGGCGCCACCGCCATGTGTGCGGACCTCGGCGCGCGCACCATCCGCGAGGAACTGGACGCACTGCGGGTGATGGGAATCAACCCCTTACAAGCCCTGGTGGTTCCGCGCGTGCTGGCGGCCACCACGGTGGCGCTGGCGCTGGAGTCGGCGGTGACTGTGGTGGGGCTGTCCGGTGCCTTCTTCTTCACGGTGTACGTCCAGCACGTCTCGGCGGGAGCGTTCGTCACCGGACTGACGACGCTCACCAGTCTGGGCGACGTCATCGTCTCGCTGGTCAAGGCGGCGCTGTTCGGTATGGCCGCCGGGCTGATCGCCTGCTACATGGGCATCTCGGTGGGTGGCGGCCCGGCCGGCGTCGGCAACGCGGTCAACGAGACGGTCGTGTTCACCTTCATGGTGCTGTTCGCGATCAATGTCATTGTGACCGCCGTCGGTATCCAGTTCACGGTGACATGAGTGCAATGACACATACGACCGCCTCCGTGAGTGTTCCGGCTGCAATGGCACCCCGATTGCGGCGCGCGGTCGGCAACGTCGTGCTGGGCTGGAATCGGGTCGGGTCCCAGATGCATTTCTACGCCGGGACATTGGGGTCCATTCCGGACGCGGTGGTCAACTACCGCGGTGAGTTGCTCCGGCTGATCGCCCAAATGGGTTTGGGCGCTGCGGCGCTGGCGATGATCGGCGGCACCGTGGTGATCGTCGGGTTCCTGACCATGACCACCGGCGCCCTGGTGGCGGTGCAGGGCTACAACCAGCTGTCTTCGGTGGGTATCGAAGCCCTGACCGGCTTCGCGTCGGCCTACTTCAATGTGCGGCTGATCGTGCCGGGAACCGCGTCGGTCGCGCTGTCGGCGACCATCGGTGCCGGCGCGACCGCGCAGATCGGCGCGATGCGGATCAACGAGGAGATCGACGCGCTCGAGGTGATCGGCATCCGCAGCGTCAGCTACCTGGCATCGACTCGGGTGGTGGCCGGCGTCGTGGTCGTCATTCCGCTGTACTGCGTGGCAATCATGATGGCATTTCTCGCATCTCGCGCCGGCACCACCGCGATCTACGGGCAGGGATCCGGTGTGTACGACCACTATTTCAACACCTTCCTCAGCCCCCGCGACATCATCTGGTCCTTCTTCCAGGTGGTGGCGATCACCGTCGTGATGATGCTCGTGCACACCTACTACGGGTTCAACGCGCACGGCGGTCCGGCCGGCGTCGGCGAGGCGGTCGGCCGGGCGGTGCGCACCTCGATGGTGGTCGCGGCGGTGGAGATCGTGATGATCACCCTGGCGGTGTACGGCCAGTCCGGCAACTTCCATCTTGCGGGTTAGCGACATGAAACATGCTGCGGGAGAGCACCGCATCCCTTCGGCCTGGTGGACAGTGATCCTGCTGGCGGCTGTCGGCGTCTTCATGTTCGTCACGACGACGGCGTTCGCCGGCACATTCCGGTCCTATGTGCCGGTGACCCTGACTTCTGATCGTGCGGGACTGGTCATGGAGGAAGGTGCCAAGGTCGAGATGCGGGGTGTGCAGGTCGGACGGGTCGGTGCCGTCGGCGACGCGCGGAACGCCGCCAGCTTGAAGCTGGAGATCGACCCCGACCAGATCCGCTACATCCCGTCCAATGTGCAGGCAAAGATCAGTGCCACCACCGCTTTCGGCGCAAAATTCGTCGAACTCGTCTATCCGGACAGCCCGAGCCGGACCCCGTTGGCTTCGGGTGCGGAGCTGCGCTCGACAAACGTCAGCACCGAAGTCAACACAGTTTTCCAGAATGTCGTCGATCTGTTGAAGATGATCGATCCGGTCAAGCTGAACGCGGTGCTGTCTGCGGTCGCCGACGGCGTGCGCGGCCAGGGCCCGCGGATGGGCCGGGCCACTACCGACCTCAACCAGGTGCTGCAGGCCCTGAACGCGCGTAGCGAAACCATGCGCCAGGACTGGCGTTCCTTCAAGAATTTCAACGACACCTACGACCGCGCGGCCCGAAACCTGGTGGCGATCCTGAATGCCGGCAGCACCACCAGTTCGACGGTGGTAGACCATGCCAAGTCGCTGGATGCGTTGCTGCTCAACATCATCGGCTTCTCGGGCGCCGGCACCAATCTGCTCGGCAACAGTAGAGACAACCTGGTCAACGGGATCAACGGCCTGGAACCGACTACCAATCTGCTGTTCAAGTACAGCCCGGAGTACACCTGCTTCCTGCAGGGCACCAAGTGGTATCTGGACAACGGAGGCTATGCGGCCTGGGGTGGCGACGGCCGCACGCTGCAACTGGATGTCGCGCTGCTGCTGGGCAACGATCCCTACGTCTTTCCCGACAACCTGCCGCGCGTCGCGGCCAAGGGCGGACCCGGCGGGAAACCGGGCTGCGGGTCGCTGCCGGACGCGTCGAAGAACTTCCCGGTGCGCCAGTTGATCACCAACACCGGCTGGGGCGACGGCCTCGACATCCGCCCCAATCCCGGTCTGGGACATCCGTGTTGGGCAAACTACCTTCCGGTGACCCGGGGGACACCCGAGCCGCCGTCGATCCGCCAGTGCCTTCCCGGGCCGGCGATCGGACCGAACCCGGGCGCACCACCGTACGGGGCGCCGCTGTACGGCCCAGGTGGCGTGCCGCTGTGGCCGGGAGTGCCACCCGCCGCCCCGGCGAGCGACCCCGCCCCGGCGGGGGTGCCACCCCCGCCGCCACCACCGAGCGAGCCGGGCCCGCCGCAACCGGGTCCCAACTGATCCCAACCCACCCCCATCCGCCCAGGAGAGAACACACAATGCGGGAGAACCTCAGAGGCATCGTGTTACGCCTCGCCATCTTCCTGGGCGTGTGTGGACTTGCCGCGACGTTGCTGGTCGGGGTATTCGGCGAGGTGCGGTTCGGTGCGGGCAACACCTACTATGCCGAGTTCACCAATGTGTCCAACCTGCGCGAGGGCAAACTGGTCCGCATCGCGGGCGTGGAGGTCGGCAAGGTCAACGCCATCTCGGTCAACCCCGATGCGACCGTGCATGTCGAGTTCACCGCCGACAAGTCGGTGACCCTCACCGAGGGAACCCGGGCGGCGATCCAGTACGACAACTTGTTCGGGGATCGCTACCTGGCGTTGCAGGAGGGTGCGGGCGGGGTTGCGGTGCTGCGCCCCGGCCAGACGATTCCGGTGGCCCGCACCCAGCCGGCGCTTGATCTGGATGCGTTGATCGGCGGCTTCCGCCCGCTGTTCCGGGCGCTCAACCCCGATCAGGTCAATGCGCTGAGCGAACAGTTGCTCGAGGCCTTTCAAGGTCAGGGGCCCACCATCGGCTCGTTCCTGAATCAGGCTGCCGCGGTGACCAATACGCTCGCCGACCGTGACGAGCTCTTCGGGCAGGTGATCACGAACCTCAACGTGGTGCTGGGTTCGCTTGGCGGACAGAGCGATCGGTTGGATAAGGCGGTCAGCTCACTAGCGGAGTTGATTCACGGGCTGGCCGCACGCAAGAACGACATCACCAATGCGGTGGCCTACACCAACGCCGCCGCCGGTTCGGTGGCCGACCTCATGGCGCAGGCCCGCGAACCGTTCCGCAAGGTGGTGCACGAGACCGACCGGGCAGCCGCGATCGCGGTGGCCGATCACGACTACCTGGACAACTTGCTCAACACGCTGCCCGACAAGTATCAGGCTCTGGTGCGCCAGGGCATCTACGGCGACTATTTCGCCTTCTACTTCTGCGATGTAGTGCTCAAGGTCAACGGCAAAGGCGGACAGCCGGTTTACGTAAAGGTGGCCGGCCAGAGCACGGGACGGTGTGCGCCGAAATGAAAAGCTTCTCCGAACGCAACCCGCTGATCATCGGCGCCGTCGGCCTGGTGGCGGTTACCGGTGTCGTCCTGGCGGCGCTGAACTACCAGAAGCTGCCCTTCTTCAACGACGGCAGGGACGTGTCCGCCTATTTCGCCGATGCAGGTGGGTTGCGCGACGGCAACACCGTCGAGGTTTCGGGCTATCCGGTGGGCAAGGTGTCCAGCATCGATCTCGAGCCGTCGGGTGTTCTGGTCAGGTTCAAGGTGGGCAAGGACATCCGGCTGGGGGACCGCACCGAGGCGGCCATCAAGACCAAGGGCCTGCTGGGCAGCAAGATCATCGACGTCCTGCCGCGCGGCGGTGGTTCGCTCGCCGGCCCGATTCCCATCGAGCGCACCATTTCGCCCTACCAGCTGCCCGAGGCGCTCGGCGACCTGGCGAACACCGTCAGCGGGCTCAACACCGAGCAGTTGTCCGGGTCGTTGAGCACGCTGGCGCACACCTTCGCCGACACCCCACCGGATCTGCACAACGCTCTGCTGGGCGTGGCGCGGTTCGCCGAGACACTCGACCGGCGCGACGCGCAACTGCGCACCCTGCTCAGTAATGCGGCCAAGGCCACCGGAGTGCTGGCCAAGCGCACCGACCAGATCGTGAACCTGGTGCATGATACGAACGCGCTGCTGGCTCAGCTGCGGATGCAGAGCGCAGCGCTGGGCCACATCTGGACCAACATGTCGGCGGTATCGCAGCAGCTGAAAGGTTTCATCGCAGAAAACCGGGAGCAGTTGCGTCCAGCGCTGGACAAGCTCAACGGGGTGCTGGCCATTGTCGAGAACCGCAAAGAGCGAATCCAGCAGGCGATCCCCATGATCAACAGCTATGTGATGTCGCTGGGGGAGTCGGTGTCATCCGGTCCCTTCTTCAAGGCATATGTGGTCAATCTGCTTCCGGGACAGTTCATTCAACCGTTCATCGGCGCGGCGTTCTCCGACCTGGGGTTGGACCCGGCCACCCTGCTGCCTTCGCAGCTGACCGACCCGCAGACCGGTCAGCCGGGAACCCCGCCACTGCCGATGCCGTACCCCCGGACCGGGCAGGGCGGCCCGCCGCGGATGACCCTGCCCGACGCGATCACCGGCAACCCCGGCGATCCTCGCTACCCGGTCCGGGTCGAGCCGCCGGCGCCGCCGCCCGGTGGACCGCCACCCGGCCCACCCGCGCAGGTCCCGGCCGCTGTCCCAACGCAGGCCCTGCAGTCGCCGGGAGGTGAACCGTGACAACCAGACTCCGGCGCCCCCGGTCCGTGCTCGGCACGGTACTCGCCCTGATTCTGGTCGCGGGCGTGGTCGTGGCGATGCGGGCGACCGACCGGTCCGAACGCAACCAGGTGGTGGCCTACTTCGAGAACAGCAATGGCCTGTTCGCCGGCGACGACGTGCGGATCCGGGGCGTCCCGGTCGGCAAGATCGTCAAGATCGAGCCACAACCGTTACGCGCCAAGGTGACCTTCTGGTTTGACCGCCAGTACAAGGTTCCCGCCGACGCCAAGGCCGCGATCCTGTCGCCGCAACTGGTCACCGGTCGGGCCATCCAGCTCACCCCGCCCTACAGCGGCGGGCCCACCATGGCCGACGGCGCCCAGATACCGCAGGACCGCACCGTGGTCCCGGTCGAATGGGACGACCTGCGCACCCAATTGCAACGCCTCACCGAGCTGCTCGCGCCGAGTCAGGCCGGTGGGGTGAGCACCCTGGGTTCACTGATCAACACCGCCGCCGACAACCTGCGCGGCCAGGGATCCACCATTCGCGACACCATTATCAAACTGTCGCAGGCGGTTTCGGCGCTCGGTGACCACAGCAACGACATCTTCACCACCTTCAAAGACCTGTCCACTCTGGTGACCGCACTGCACGACAGCGCCGACCTGCTCGAATCGCTCAACCGCAACCTGGCTTCGGTCACCTCGGTGCTGGCCGACGACCCGAATAAAGTCGGCAAAGCCTTCGAGGACCTCAATTCGGTGGTGGGCGACCTGCGCAGTTTTGTCGCCGATCATCGCGAGGCGGTCGGCACCACCTCGGACAAGCTGGCTTCGATCAGCCAGGCGGTGGTCGCCAGTCTCGATGACCTCAAGCAGACGCTGCACATCGGTCCGACGGTGCTGCAGAATTTCAACAACATCTTCGAACCCGCCAACGGCGCGCTGACCGGTGCACTGGCGGGCAGTAATATGGCCAACCCGATTGCGTTCCTGTGCGGGGCAATCGAGGCTGCTTCCCGGCTGGGTGGGGATCAGGCCGCCAAGCTCTGCGCCCAGTACATGGCGCCCATTTTCAAGAACCGCCAGTACAACTTCCCGCCGATCGGGGAGAACCTGTTCGTCGGAGCGCAGGCCCGGCCCAATGAGGTGACCTACAGCGAGGATTGGATGCGACCGGACTTCGTGCCGCCGGCCCCCGCCGACCCCGGCCCGGCGCCGACCCCCACCAATCCCGCGGCCGGACTGCCCGGCATGATGCTCCCACCGGGAGGTGGTTCGTGAGAACGCGATCCTGGCGGCACCGGTTCACCGGTCTGGCACTGCTCGCGCTGGTGGCTGCGACCTCGGGTTGTGGCTGGCATGGGCTGAATTCGCTGTCCCTGCCGGGCACACAGGGTGACGGCCCGGACTCGTTCTCGATTCAGGCGCAAATGCCCGACGTCAACAACATTCAGGCCAACTCCCGGGTCCGGGTCGCCGACGTGACCGTGGGCCACGTCGAGAAGATCGAGCGACAGGGTTGGCATGCGCTGCTGACCATGCGGCTCAATGGCGACGTATCGCTGCCCGCCAACGTCACCGCCAAGATCGGCACCACCAGCCTGCTCGGGTCCTACCACATCGAGCTGGCACCGCCGCCCAAAGGTGAAGCACCGCAGGGCAAGCTGCGGGAGGGATCGCTCATTCCGCTGTCCCGCGGCGGTGCATACCCCAGCACCGAGCAGACGCTGGCGGCGGTGTCGCTGGTGCTCAACGGCGGTGGAATCGGTCAGATCCAGGACATCACCGAGGCATTCAGCACGGCGTTCCGTGGTCGCGAGCAGGATCTGCGCAGCCTGATCGGCCAGTTGGACGCCTTCACCGCGAACGTCAACAACCAGTCCGGCGACATCATCGCAGCCACCGACAGCCTCAACCGCCTGGTCGGCAAGTTCGCCGAGCAGCAACCGGTGCTGGATCGCGCCCTGGCCACCATCCCCGACGCGCTCGCCGTACTCAACAGCGAACGGGACAACCTGGTCATGGCGGCCGATCAGCTGTCCAAATTCAGCGCGCTGACCGCAGACGCGGTCAACCGGACCAAGACGAACGTGGTCAACGAGCTCAAACAGCTTGGGCCCGTGCTGGAGTCGCTTGCCAACGCCGGGCCCAGCATGACGCGAGCCCTCAGCCTGCTGGCTACCTTCCCGTTCCCGAACGAGACATTCGAGAATTTCCTGCGCGGTGATTATGCGAACCTGACGGGGATCATCGACCTGACGTTGAGCCGAATCGACCAGGGGCTCTTCACCGGTACCCGGTGGGAGTGTCATCTGACCCAGCTGGAACTGCAGTGGGGCCGCACCATCGGCCAGTACCCCAGCCCGTGCACTTCCGGCTACCGGGGTACCCCCGGCAATCCACTGGCCATTCCGTACCACTGGGATCAGGGGCCGTAATGCTGCATCTACACCGGCGGGTCAAGATTCAACTGGCCGTCTTCAGCGTGATCGCACTGATCGCGATGGCGGTGATGGCGCTGCACTTCGTCCAGCTGCCCGCCATGATGTTCGGGATCGGCCACTACACCGTGTTGGTGGAGTTACCCGAATCGGGTGGGTTGTACAGCAGCGGCAACGTCACCTACCGCGGTACCGAGGTGGGCCGGGTGCAGTCGGTGCGCCTGCGCGACGGCGGGGTCGTCGCGGAGCTGTCGCTGAATTCCGGTGTCGGTATCCCGTCCGACCTCAAAGCCGAAGTGCACAGTCAATCCGCGGTCGGTGAGTCCTACCTGGAGTTGCTTCCCCGCAACGCCACCTCGGCGCCGCTGAAGGACGGCGATGTGATCCGGCGGCCCGACACGTCGGTACCGCCCAACATCAACGCGCTGCTCAGCGCGGCCAACGGCGCCTTGCAGGCGATCCCCCGGGACAACCTGAAAACCGTTGTCGACGAGTCGTATACGGCGGTGGGCGGACTCGGACCGGAGCTGTCCCGATTGGTCGCCGGGTCGACGAACCTGGCGATCGACGCCCGAAAGAACCTCGACCCGTTGCTCGCACTGATCGACCAGTCCAAGCCGGTGCTGGATTCTCAGACCCACACCTCGGCTGCGATCGCCGGCTGGGCATCCCACCTGGCCACTGTGACATCGGAATTGCAGGCCAACGACGATGCCGTGGCCGGCACCATCGACGGGGGTGGCCCGGCGTTCGCCGAGATGCGCAACCTCTTCGAGCGTGTGCAGCCGACCCTGCCGATCCTGCTCGCCAATCTGGTCAGCGTCGGGCAGGTCGCGCTCACCTACCAGAACGACATCGAGCAATTGCTGGTGGTCTTTCCAGAAGCCATCGCGGCCGAACAGGCCGGCATCCTCGGCAACCTCAACAGCAAGCAGCCCTACCACGGTCAATATCTGAGCTTCAACCTGAACCTCAACCTGCCGCCGCCCTGCGCCACCGGCTTTCTGCCCGCTCAGCAGCAGCGCAACGCCTCCCTCGTGGACTACCCGACACGCCCGCCCGGCGACCTGTACTGCCGGGTGCCGCAGGACTCGTGGCTCAATGTGCGCGGCGCGCGCAACATTCCGTGCGAGACGGTGCCCGGCAAACGTGCGCCGACGGTGAAGCTGTGCGAGAGCAACCAGCAATTCGTCCCGCTCAACGACGGTGACGCCTGGAAGGGAGACCCGAACGCGACGGTGTCGGGGCAGAGCATCCCGCAGCTGCCGCCCCCGCCCGGAGTCGCCGGGGCGCCGCCGCCGGCACTTCCGCCGCTTGCGGCAACACCCTACGACCCCGCCACCGGCACCTTCTTCGGTCCGGACGGTCAGGTGCACCCGCAGTCCGACCTCGCCCGGAACGCACCAAGGGACAAGACATGGCAATCGATGCTGCTGCCGCCAACGCCCTGACGGCACCGGCTCACCCATGGCTAGAAAGGAGTCATGCATGACCGTATCAAGTTCTGCCACAATCGATTTGGACGACCGCGCCGAGATCCAGGAGCCAGCCGATGACGGCGACGCGGTTGCCGCGGACGCCGAGTCCGAGCCTAGCGCCAAGTCTCGGTTGCGCAGGCCCATGTCCGCGCCGCGACGGGCGACACTGTTCGGCTTGTGCGTGGTGCTCGCCCTCACCGGGCTGGCCGGTTGGTGGGGTTGGCGGCTGCACCAATCGCAGCAGACGCAGGCGCAGCGCAGTCACTACCTGCAGGTGGCCAAGCAGGGCGCGCTGAACCTGACCACCATCAACTGGCAGCACGCCGACGCCGACGTGCGCCGGATACTGGATGGCGCGACCGGCCAGTTCCACGATGACTTCGCCAAACGGTCGCAACCGTTCGTCGAGGTACTTCAGCAGGCCAAAGCGGTCACCGTGGGGACCGTCACCGAGGCCGCGCTGGAATCCGAAACACCGGACGGCGCACAGGCTCTGGTGCTGGTGTCGGTGCGTACGTCCAACGCCGGCGAACCCGACCCGGTGCCGCGGGCCTGGCGAATGCGGATCAACGTGCAGCGAGTCGGCACCGATATCAAGGTGTCTAACGTGGGGTTTGTGCAATGAGTCCGATGCTGTTGCGGCGCAACAAAAAGACCGATGCGGAGCCGGTGGTCGACATCGACACCGTCGAAGAAATCGAAGACGTCAAAGACACCGAAGGCGCCGAAGGCACCGAAGACACCACAGAGACTGAAGACATCGACGACGCCGAAGACATTAAGGCCGCGGACCTCGAGCAGCACGCGAGTCGGTGGCGCCGGGTGAACTGGTCGCGCACTGTCGCATACGGTCTGCTGCCCGCACTGGCACTGGTGCTCACCGGCGTCGTCGGCGTGCTGGACTGGCGGGACAACGCGACCCGCAACGCCGCGGCGACCGACACCGACGCGGTGCGGGCCGCCGCCGACGGCACCATCGCACTGCTGTCCTACAAGCCCAACACGGTGCAGGCCGACCTGGAGGCGGCGCGGAATCGACTGACCGGCGCCTTCCTGCAGGCGTACACGACGCTGACCCGCGACGTGGTGATCCCCGGTGCGCAACAGAAGCAGATTTCCGCGGTGGCTACCGTGCCGGCCGCCGCGCCGACGTTGGTGACCCCCGACCACGCGGTGGTGCTGCTGTTCGTGAATCAGAACGTGGTGGTGGGCCAGGACGCCCCCGCGAGCACCGCGTCCAGCGTGCGGGTCACCCTCGACAAGATCGACGGCCGGTGGCTGATCTCGAAGTTCGATCCGGTCTGAGGCAGGGGAGTCTGACATGCGACATCGACAACTGGCCACGTCGGCATTGCTCGCCGCCGCCGCGGGCACGGTCCTGGGGGCACCCGTGGCACATGCCGACAACAAGCGGCTCAACGACAGCGTGGTGGCCAACGTCTACACCGTCCAGCATCAGGCTGGTTGCACCAATGACGTGACCATGAGCCCGGCCCTGCAACTGGCTGCCCAACAGCATGCCCAGGACATGATGGCCAATCGAAACCTGGACGGCGACATCGGCTCCGACGGTTCCACGCCACAGGACCGGGCGGGCGCCGCCGGATACCCGGGCCGGGTGACCGAAACCGTGGCCATCAATCCGGCGATGGCGATCAGCAGCGTCGAGTTGATGAACGAGTGGGTTTCCAACCCCGGCTACGTGGCGATCATGTCCGATTGCAGTAACGGTCAAATCGGGGTCTGGTCGGAGAACAGCCTGGATCGCACCGTGGTGGTGGCGGTCTACGGGCAGTCCGGCAAGCCGCCCCCCAGCACGCAGATCGCCCAGACCGGGCCGGCCCCGGTGGTGGTGTTGCCGCCGAACGTACCGACCGACCCCAGCCCGCAGTACGACGCCTCCGATGAAGTCGAGTTCGCGATCAGCTGGTTCCCCTGGATCCTGCGCGGCGTGTACCCGCCGCCGGCGATGCCGGCGCAATAACCGGCGGATACCGGGGCGCTACCCCGCCGGCGGCGGTTGGTAGCCTGCCGCGGAATTGCGCAACTGCCAGATCTGGTCGGGGCACAACAGGTTAACCGCATAGGACACCAGATAATTCGCGGCGAACTCGTCGTTGGGGGTGACGTCGTTCTTCACCTCACCCAGGACGGCCGGGTACGGCTTGCCGGCAGCGACCTTATCACAGATGCCGTGGCCGTAACCGAGCGCGTCGTTGCCGGCGGGCCAGTTGTAATGCCGGCGCACCGTCACGTTGTACATGTATTCCACCTGGGGGTCCGGTGCGGCCTGCGCCGGTGGCGCCGACACGTACGCCGCGAATGAGGCCGTCGCGACGGTGCACCAAGCAGTCACGGATTTCCGGCCCGTGGCATGTGCCGCCGTACGTTCGCGGGCACCGAGCCGGAGGGCGATCAACAGCAACACCCCGGTCAGTACCCAGCTCGCGGAGGTCAGGATCGCCTGCCAGGTGAGGTCGTTTCCGTGGTCTAGAGGTGGCATCCGCCAACCCTATGGATCGGCGGCAACCGGCGCATCACCCGATCGAAGGTTTTCCGAACCCTCCCCAGGGGTGCCATGATGTCGGCGCCACCGAGATATGTTGGCAGTCAGCTGAGTTGACCGGGTAGCTCGGCGAGTGCACGGTTGGTGGTCGGCACCTGTATGGCGAGCGCCTGGCCGCGGTTCTCGGTTTCCAGTGCGGCCTGGAAGGAGTTGTTCTCGAAGGCGCGCAGCATCGAGTTCTTGGTGGAGCGGACGCTGTCATCGGAGTTGGCGGCGATCGATTCGGCCAGCGCGAGCGCCGCGTCGAGCGCAGTGGTGGTGTCGCACAGTTGGTTGACCAGACCGATCCGCAGTGCCTCGGCCGCTCGCACGGTGCGCCCGGTGAAGGCGATCTCGGCGGCCCGACCGGGTCCGACAATGCGGGCCAGATTCCAGGAGGTGCCCAATTCGCCGATCGACAGACCGATCCGGACGAAACCGGCACTGAAACTTGCTGTCCGGTCCGCGATTCGGATATCGGTGGCCAGCGCCAGCGACAATCCGCCGCCGGCGGCCGGCCCGCTGACCGCGGCGATGACGGGGTAGGGCAGGGCGCGCAGCCCGGTGGATCCGGCGGCGGCCGTCTCGACCAGATCAGTGAAGTCCGCGACCGACATCCGGGTCAGCACGTCGATCTCGGCGAGGTCGAATCCGGTGCAGAAGGTCTTGCCGCCGGCGCCGGTGATGATCAGTGCCCGCAGCTGTGCATGCCGCAGCACGTCTGCGGCCCAGGCGATCTCACCGAACATCTCGATGGTCTGCGAGTTGCCGCGGTCGGGGCGGTTCACCTTCATCACCACCACGCCGGACCGGTGCTGGTCGAAGGCGAGGGTGTGGGCGGTGCGCAGTTCGTCAAGCACATCGTCCAGTGGTCGTCGCGCCACCCGATTCCATTGGGGCACTACAGGATTGATGCTCATCGTCCGGAGAAATTCGGTGTGCGTTTGGTTTTGAACGCGTCCAGTGCCTCACTCATGTCGTCGCAGCGGGTGAGCAGCGCCTGCCCGCGGTTCTCCAGTTCGAGCGCCGCGGCGAAGGATGCGACTTCCAGATTGGCCTGCAGGGCCCGTTTGGACAGCCGAATGCCGCCGGGGGAGTTGGCGCAGATCTGGCCGGCCAGCTCCAGGGTCTGCTTGAGCAGGTCGTCCGTGCCGGTCACCCGGTTGAGCAGGCCCAGCCGTTCGGCCTCCTCGGCCTCGACAATGCGGCCGGTGAAACCGATTTCGGCGGCCGCGGCCGGTCCGATCAAGCGCGGCAACAGCCACGACGCGCCCAGGTCACCGGCCGACAGGCCGATCCGCACGAACGCCGCGTTGAACTTCGCCGCCGGTGATCCCAGCCGAATGTCGGCCATCAGCGTCAGCGACATGCCGCCGCCGGCCGCCGCGCCGTTGACCGCGGCAATCACCGGCACCGGGATGGCCCGCACCGCGCCCAGGGCGCGGGCGGCGCGTTCCTGCCGGTCCAGCATGCCCAGTGCCGAGAGGGACGCCAGTTCCTCGGCCTCGTCGAGGTCGTAGCCGGCGCAGAATGCCTTGCCCGCGCCGGTCAGGATCACGACCCGCGCCGAGCGATCGTCGCCGATCGCGCGGGCCACTGATTCCAGCTCGTCGAACATGGCCACCGTCATGGCGTTGTAGCGGTCCGGACGGTTCAGGGTCACCTGGATCACTCCGTCTGTCGGCGATTCGACGCACAGCGTCTGATAACTGCGGTGCAGGTTGTTCACAGGTATCTCCCGGGGGTGCTTAAGCGAAGTGCGGCGAGCGCTTGGCGAGGAACGCGTCCAGGCCCTCGATCGCTTCGCCGTGTTCGAACAGGTCCTGGATCTGGTCGACCTCGAAGCGCAGACCCTCGGCCAGTGGGCGGTCGTAGGCGGCGTCGACGGTGCGCACCACTGCCAGCTGGGCGGGGGTGGACAACGCCGACAGTTCGGCGGCCAGCTCTCGCGCGGCGGCCGGTGCGGTGATACCCGGCTCGGCCAGTCGGTCGATCAGGCCGATCGCCAGCGCCTCGTCTGCACCCACCTGGCGGCCGGTCAGCATGAGGTCCAGCGCCCGACCCCGCCCGAGTACGCGTGGAAGTCGTTGAGTGCCACCGGCGCCGGGGATCAGGCCGAGCTTGACCTCCGGCAGGCCCAGGCGGGCCCGCGTCGTGGCGACCCGCATGGTGCAGGCCAACGCCAACTCGAGTCCACCGCCCAGTGCGAGGCCGTCGATCGCGGCGACCGATACGAGCGGCAGGCCGGCCAGTCGCTCGACCGCGCCCCGCAGCGCATCCCCGTATTCGCGGAACGACGTGGCGTCGACGCTGGACATGTGCTTGATGTCCGCGCCTGCCGCGAAGAATCCGTCCACCGCCGACGTCACCACCAGTACCTTGGCTTGGGTGGTGGCGACGTAGTCCATCGCCTGGTGCAGGCCGGCGATGATCGCCGGCCCCAGGGCGTTGGCGGGCGGCTTGTCGAGCACCACTTCGATGACGGCACCGTCATGGTTCAATGCGACCGGGTCGCGGGTTGCGGGTTGTACCATTGGATCTCCTTCGAGCGCTGCGTAACTGGATCAGCCGGCCGGTCAGGCCATCGTCAGTCCGCCGCTGACCGAGAGCGTCTGACCGGTGACGTACTCGGCGGCGTCGGAAGCGAAGAAGGCCACCGCGGCAGCGACGTCCGCTGGCTGGCCGAGTCGCTTCATCGGCACTGAGCGGGTCATCCCGCCGATCACCTTGTCGGCATCCTGCCCGGAGCTGTCGGCGAACTTGCGCAGTGCCGGGGTGTCGGTGGGGCCCGGGCAGACCACGTTCGCAGTGACGCCCTTGGTGGCGACTTCGCGTGCCAGTGTCTTGGTGAACGCGATAATGCCACCTTTGGCCCCGGAGTAGACCGCCTCCAGTGACGAGCCGACCCGGCCGGCATCCGAGCCGATATTGATCACCCGGCCGAAGCCACGCTCGACCATGCCCGGCACCACTGCGTGCAGCACCCGTAGTGCGCCTTTGAAGTTGATGTCGATGATCTTGTCCCAGAACTCTTCTGAGGTCTTCAGGAAGGGCATGAAGTCGTCCCAGCCGGCGTTGTTCACCACGACCTCGATCTCACCCAGTTCGGCAGCGACCATCTTGACCGCGCTGCGGACCGACTCGGTGTTGGTCACATCGACCTGGACTGCGATGGCTTCCCCGCCGGCTTCGGCGATCCGCTTCGCGGTGGCTTCGGCGGCTTCCAGGTTCAGGTCGGCGATCGCCACCCGGAATCCGTTGGCTCCCAGCGTTTCCGAGATTCCTTGACCGATGCCTTGGGCACCGCCCGTGACGAACGCGACCCGATTACTCATCAATTTCTCCTTGTGGTGATTGGTAGTGACGCTAGTGGCAGAAACGTTTGTCCGAACCTGCAGACCAGTCGATCGGCCCAGCGATGATGGAGTGGCTGGTCAGGGTGCGGCCGAGTACGTTCTGGGCGGCTCGGGCAGCGTCGATCAGACTCGGCAGCGAGATGCCGGTCGAGACGCCCATCTCCTCGAACATGCTGACCAGATCCTCCGAAGCGATGTTTCCGGTGGATCCTCTAGGGACGGGGCAACCACCGAGTTCGCCGAAACTGGACTCGAAGCTGGTGCACCCGGCCTGCAGCGCGGCAAAGGCGTTGGCCAGGCCCTGGCCGCGGGTGTTGTGGAAGTGCGCCGTGACCTCCACGCCGGGCAGTCGTTCGATGGCCGCGGTGAAGAACTCACCTACGTAGGCGGGGTTGGCCATGCCGGTGGTGTCGCCGAACCCCACTTCGGTGGCACCGGCCGCCGCGAATTGTTCGGCGATGTCGAGGACCCGGTTCATCGGCACCCGGCCTTCGAAGGGGCAACCGTAGGAGGTGGCGATCACGGCGGCGCACTTGAGATTCTCGGCGACAATGCGTTTGGCAATGATCTCGTTGTCAGCCATCGACTCGGCGATCGTCCGGTTCACATTCTTCTTGTTGTGTGTCTCCGATCCGCTGACGAAGATCGCGACCTCTGAGAACGTGTCCCGCACCCGCAGCGCGTTGTCGAGCCCTTTGCTGTTGGGCACCAACACCATCAGCGATACGTCGGCGGGGACGGTGACGCCACGCAGCACTTCGACTCCGTCGGACAGCTGCGGGATGACGTCGGGGCGGACGAAGCTGGCCACCTCGATGCGCCGCAGCCCGGTCTGGGCGAGCCGATTGATCAGGTCGATCTTGTCGCTGGTGGCGATAGTTTCCGGTTCGTTCTGAAATCCGTCGCGAGGGCCCACTTCCCGGATGTGGACCTGCCTGGGCAAGGCGCTCACAGCGTGCTCCCTTCAAGTAGTTCATCGCGGAATCGGGGGTCGGCGATCTGTATGAGTCGGTGGGCGCGCTCCCGCAGACTGCGGCCGCGCAGATGTGCGACACCGTATTCGGTGACGACGACGTCGACGTCGGAACGCGCTGTGCTCACCACCCCACCGTCGAGGAACGGCTTGATTGTCGACTGGCCGCCGGAGGTCGCACGCAAGGCGATGATCGACCGCTTTCCGGTGAGCGAGGCCGCCCGGGTGAAGTCGACCTGCCCACCGACCGCACCGACGTACACGCCGCGACTCACCTCCGCACCGACCTGGCCGGTGAGGTCGACCTCGACGGCGAAGTTGATGGACACCAGTGATTGCAGTTGCGAAAGTATCCGCGGGCTATGGGTGTAACTGATGGGCAGGAAGCAGACGGGCATCTCGGGCAGCCGGGTGTACAGCTCAGCCGACCCCAGCGCGGTACCGGCCACGATCACGCCGGGATCGATCTCTTTGCGACTGCCGGTGACCACGCCCTTGTCCACCAGCCGCAGCAACCCGTCGGTGACCATGCCGGTATGAACTCCCAGATGCTCGTGTCCGGCCAGCGCGTCGAGTACCGCGCTACCCATCGAGCCGACGCCCAACTGCACGGTGTCGCCGTCGTCGATCAGTTCGGCGATATGGCTGGCGATGCGTTGTTCGGTGTCGCCGGGCGGACGGGTGGGATCCTCGGCCAGCGGCCGGTCGGTGGTGACCCACGCCGCAAAGCGCTCGAGCGGAATACGAGGAGCGCCAAGGGTTTCGGGCATTCTCTGGTTGATCTCGGCGATCAGCACCGGGGTGTGCGGTATGGCATCGGCGACATAGTCGACGCCGATGCCCAACGAACAGGTGCCGTCCGCGTCGGGCGGGGAGACTTGGACGAGACCGACATCGCAGGGCAGCAGTCGTTCGGCAAACATGCGCGGCAGTGCCGAGTAGTGGCACGGCACCACATCGAGACGTCCGGAACGGCTCAGCTCGCGAAGTTGGCCGAGGCCGCCGTAGGAGGACATCGACATGCGGCCCGGAATTGTGATGGCGAGTTGGTCATTCCAGCTCAGCCCGGTGAAGACCTGAATCGGGCCGATCCGCGGGTTCTGCAGAATCAGGGCGTCGACCAGTGGCCGGGGTTCGGCCGCGGCCTGGCCCCACCAGACTCCGTCGCCGCGGCTGAGGTGACTGCTGAAGTCGATCACGGTGCGGACTCGCTCATGCCGAGACCCGTTGCAATAGCGTCGCAGTGCCCAATCCGCCACCACAGCACATCGTCACCAGCGCGAGGTCGGCGTCGCGGCGTTCGAGTTCGGCGACCACCGTCGCCGTCAACCGGGCGCCGGTAGCGCCCACCGCGTGCCCGAGGGCGATAGCTCCGCCGTTGACGTTGACCCGGTCGGTGTCCGGTTGCAATTCCTGCTGCCACGCCAGAACCACCGACGAGAACGCCTCGTTGACTTCGAACAGGTCGATGTCGTCGATATCGATATTATTGCGCTGCAACAGTTTCCGGGTAGCCGGGATGGGGCCGGTCAGCATGATGATCGGGTCCACCCCGACGGTGGTCTGGTCGACGAGACGGGCGCGCGGGTGTAGATCGAACCTGCGCACGGCCGCGTCCGAGCACAGCAGCACGGCGGCGGCACCGTCGCTGATCGGTGACGACGAGCCCGCAGTGATCCGGCCGTTCTCCTTGCGGAACACCGGTTTCAGGTTGGCCAGGGTCGCTACCGTGGTGTCCGGCCGGACACATTGATCGGAGTACCGGATCTGCCCGTCAAGTGTCATCGGGACCATTTCGCCCTGGAACCGCCCGTCGGCGATGGCTTTGGCGGCGAGCGTGTGTGAGCGTGCGGCAAACTCGTCCATTTCGGCGCGGCCCAGCTGCCAGCGATCCGCGATCAGTTCGGCGCTTTCCCCTTGGTGCACAAAGTCATAACGGTCCCGCAGTTCGGCCGGCCAAGGGTCGCCGTAGAGCTCGGAGATCTTGGCGGGTGAGTCGATCGGGACCCGGCCCATGTGTTCGACGCCGCCGGCGATCACCACATCGTGGGTACCGGAAGCCACCAGGGCCGCACCCATCGCCAGTGCGGTCTGCGCCGATCCGCAGCGCCGGTCCAGCGTGGTGGCGGGCACCTCGGGCGGATATCCGGCCTGCAACCAGGCGTTGCGTGCGATGTTGCGGGACTGCTCGCCGAACGGTGCCGTGCAGCCGATCACCAGATCCTCTACCGTTGCGGAATCGATTCCGGTGCGGGTGACCAGCTCGGTATAGCAGGCGGCGAGCATTGCATTCGGATGGGTGTCGCGGTACCAGCCGCGCTCCGGGTGTGACTTCCCAATCGGGGTACGCACTGCTTCGGTGATGTACACCGCACGCCCGGTCGATGCGAACGGCCCGTTGATGGTGCGCCCCATCAGATCACCGTCCCGCCGTCAACCGGCAACACCTGGCCAGTGATGTAGGAGCCCGCGTCGGAGGCCAAAAAGACGAACGTGGGTGCGATCTCGTCGGGGAACGCCCAGCGGCCCAACGGTATTCGCGCGAGAGTTTTGGCTGCCAGCTTTTCGTTGCCGCGGATGTTGGCTGTCATGGCCGTTGCGGCCAGTGGGGCGACGGCGTTGACGGTGATCGACTGCCGCGCCAACTCCTTGGCCAGGGACTTGGTCAGGCCGACGATTCCGGCCTTCGCCGCACCGTAATTGGCTTGGCCGATGGTCCCCGTCAGGCCCGCCGCGGAAGTGACGTTGATGATTCGGCCGGTGCCGTCGGTCGGCAGGTGCGGCAGGGCGGCTTGACTGCACACGAAGCTACCCACCAGGTGGATGTCGACGATGCGACGGAAGTTCTCCTCCGAGAGGTCGCCGAACATGGCCGGGGCGATGGCGCCGGCGTTGTTCACTAGGACGTGCAGGGCGCCGCCACCGAGTTCTGCTGCGGCGCCGGCGGCTTCGGCAGCGGCGGCCGAGTCGCGCACGTCCAGGACGAACGGCTGCGCGACACCCCCGGCGGCCACGATCGACTCCGCGGTGGCTACGGCGGCGTCCTTGTCGATATCGGTCACCAGCACCGCTGCGCCGGCTGCCGAGAAGGCGCGGGCAATAGCCTCGCCGACGCCGCTGCCGGCACCGGTCACCAGTGCCGAGCGGCCGTCGAGTCGGAACACGTCTCTGGGGGCATTCATCAGTAGCTCCTCGGCAGACCCAGCACGTGTTCGCCCAGGTAGTTGAGCACCATCTCCTGGCTGATCGGTGCGATGCGGGTGAGTCGGGCTTCGCGGAAGTAACGCGCGACGTGGTATTCCTCCGAGTAGCCCATACCGCCATGGGTTTGCACCGCGCGATCCGCCGCGTCGAAAGCGGCGTCGGCACACAAATACTTGGCGGTATTCGCCTCGCGCGCACAGGGTTTGCCGTTGTCGTAGAGCCAGGTGGCTTTGCGCAGGATCAGTTCGGCGGCGTCCAGGCGGGCCAGCGAATCGGCGAGCGGGAACTGCAGGCCCTGATTCATCCCGATCGGCCGTCCGAACACTTCCCGCTCGTTGCCGTAGCGGACGGCCGCGCGTAGCGCGGCCCGCCCCATGCCGAGCGCTTCGGCGGCGATCAGGCAGCGCTCTGGGTTCAGGCCGTCCAGGATGTAGCGGAAACCGTGGCCCTCCTCACCGACGCGGTCCTCCACCGGGATCTCGAGGCCGTCGATGAAGAGTTCATTGGACGACACCGCGTTCCGCCCCATCTTGGGGATCGGGCGGATCTCGACTTTGTCGCGGTCCAGGTCGGTGAAGAACAGCGTCATACCGTCGGTCTTGCGCTTGACTTCGTCGAACTTCGTGGTCCGGGTCAGTAGCAGAATCTTTTCGGATTCCAGCGCTTTCGAGATCCACACCTTGCGACCGTTGACTACGTAGCGGTTGCCCTCGCGGCGGGCGAAAGTACTGATCTTGGTGGTGTCCAGGCCCGCACCGGGCTCGGTGACACCGAAGCAGACATGCAGATCGCCGGTGACAATGCGCGGCAGATTGCGCGCCTTGAGATCCTCGGAGCCGTGCACGATCACCGGGTGCATGCCGAAGATCGACATGTGCATGGAACTTGCGCCGTTCATCCCGGCGCCACTGGCCGCGACTTCCTCCAACAGGATCGAGGCTTCGGTTATGCCGAAGCCGTGGCCGCCGTAGTCCTCGGGAGTTGTGATGCCCAGCCAACCACCGCTGGCGAAGGCGTCGTAGAACTCGGACGGAAACTCGTGGTTCTGGTCCTTCGTCAGCCAGTAGTGGTCGTCGAATTTTGCGGCCAATTCGGCGACGGCTTCTCGGATCGTCTGTTGATCCTCGCTCAGTTGGAAGTCCACACCGATCTCCGCTCGACGATGCCTACGAAAGATTTATCAGCTCGAGTGCAAATCATACTAATGGACAGACCAAAAAGAAACCGGTGCGCTGCCATCGGCGTCACGCGGTGGCGGGCAGTAACGGCAGCGCCGCCGCTATGCGTTCATTCCAGGTAGCCGGTGCGCCGAACAGCGTCCGGTCCAGCTTGGCGCGCTTGTAGAACAGCTGCAGGTCGTGCTCCCAGGTGTAACCCACCGCGCCGTGCAGTGTCAGGGCACTGTCCGCGACCTCAGCTGCCCCGCTGGTGACCTGGGCCTTGGCCACCGCCGCGTGGACGGCCCGATCGGGCAACTGTTCCTCGGCGGATTGAGCGGCGTAGTACACGATGGACATCGAGGATTCGATGGTGACCAGCATCTGCGCGGCGGCGTGTTTGACCGCCTGGAACGAACCGATCGGTTGTCCGAACTGATGGCGCTGTTTGCTATATTCCACGGCCAGGCCGAGCATCCGCTCGGCCGCACCGAGCGCGTCGGCGGCGACGAGAACCCCTGCCCAGGTGGAAATTTCGCTGAGAACGCTGGTGGCGTCGACGTCGAGCCGGCGTGCGGTGACGTCGTCGAGTTCGACGTCGGCAACCTCCCGTGACCGGTCCAGGAGTGAGCGGGAGCGGATGTCAACCCCTGCCTCGGCGACGTCGACCAGCCACAGGGTTGCGCCGGTGTCGTCGGTGACCGGAACCAACAGGTGCCGCGCCCGCGCCGCGGCGAGCACACACGGAATCTGCCCGTGCAACCGGTTTACGCTGGCGCGCACCGGCCCGAACCCCGCCGGAATGCGATCGGCACGCACCGCCAGCGCGGTCACCTCACCGGACTCCGTAGCAGCTCGGGCCAGGGCTGGTTCGCAGGCCAGGGTCGGGACGACGAGCGCGGTCTGCAGCCACCCGGCCGACGGTGCGGCCGTGCGCCCGAGCTCGCGCGCGGTGAGCGCCAGCTCCAACAGGCCGCCGCCCTGACCGCCGAGTTCCTCGCTCAAACCGACCCCGGCCCAACCCTCCTCGACGAAGATGTGCTCAAAGGACCTCGGATCCCGGTTCTCCAGCCAGCCGCGCACCGTGGCTGCGTCAGCCCGGTCGGCCAGCCACTCCCGTAGCGACGTCGCGAACAGTTGTTGCTCTGCGGACAGCTCCCAATGCATGACCTTCTCGCCCTTCAACTTCGGAAGTCGCGTCCCGAGCCGACTCCGCTTCTCGGCCCAGCTCTTTCAACATGAACCATGTCGTGATGGTGAGGTAGCCGCCCCAGACGGCAACCGGGACATAGAACGCCAGCAACCCGTGGTAGGCGAACGGTCCGCTCTTCAGGAACGCCGGCCCGGCGGCGAAGAACAACGTCAGCGCGCCGGCAAAGGTCAGCCAGGTGAACCAGCGCGGAACCATCGGTTGATCGCGGTGATCCATCAGCTCCACCACGCCGGTCGCAGCCATCTCGATTGCCAGATAGATCCAGCCCAGTAGGAAGGCGAACCAGGCCCAGTCGTAGAAAGCCTGGATGACGTCGGATCCGCTCTCTCTGCGGTAGGCCGACACGATCCACGCGCAGGCATTGAGGAAGACGATCAGCGAGATGAAGACGCCGCACACCGCGGTGGTGAACGACCATACCGGCCGCCGGCCCTCGATCTTGGCCAGCATGATGCCGAACATGATGGAGCCGGGGGTGAGGATTCCGGCGGCAACGTAGAAGACGCTGCAGCCGATAATCGTGCCCCAGTGGTGCGTTTCGCTGAACCACACCTTGGTCGCGTTCATCCCCAGGTCGGCTCTCGCGGGATGGTAGAAGTGCGCGATGCCTAGCCAGCCGATCGCGGTGAGCGCCACGAAAATCCAGTTGCACCACAGTGCAATCCGCTGCGAGCCGTAACCTTCGCGGTTCCGCATCATTCGCCCATCGTCATCGGTGACCAACAATGATTCGATAGTACAAATGGACTGACCAAAAATTCAAGGGCTGCGGCAGACCTGGCGGTGCTGCTCTGACCGGTGTCCCCAAAGGGGTAGACAAAGTTTGACTCGTTGGGGGGAAGCCAACCCGACCCCATCGGCGTGACGATCGAAGTGCCGCAGCTGCATCGATCGGGATCGTGTCGATGCGCATCAACAACGTGTCCTAGGAGCAGACCGATGGCGATAAAAACTCAACCCACCCCCTACACCCCGGCGCGGGTACCGGAACCGTACCCGACGGACTACCGAACCTGGAAGATCCTGGCCTGGACCGGTCCGGTGTTCCTGTTCGCGGTCTTCTGCCTGTGGGGGATCGTGGCCGACAACATGCCGCCATTCCCCGCCAGCGCAACGGGAGCCGAGGTCAAGCAGCATTTCCATGACTTGCGACCACGGCTGTTGATCGCACTGAGCGTCTGCCTCACCATGACCGCGTTCTACATGTCGTTCAGCGTGGCGGTCTCGCGAGTGATGGAACGCATCGAAGGTCCCGGCGGGATCCTGTCGAAGATCGAAATGATGGGCGGCACCATCACCTGCGCTCCCGTCTCGGTCACGCTGGCGATCTGGCTGGCGGCCGCGCACGAGGTCGACAATCTTCCGCCCGAGACCATGCACCTGCTCTACTGGATGGGCTGGCTCCTCTTCGATCTGGCGTATTTTGTGACGTCTCTCCAAATCGCTGCTGTCAGCATTGTTTTCATGCGGGACAAGCGGAAAACGAAGTTGGTCCCCAGCGCGGTCAGCTGGTGGGGCTGGGTCACTTTCGCATCGTTCTTCGCGGTCAGCGCCATCCCGTTCGTCACCACCGGTCCGCTGGCCTTCAACGGCGTGATCAGCTTCTGGATCGCCTTCTTCACCTGGTTCTTCTGGATCCCGTCGGTGTCCTACTTCATCATCAAAGCGATCCCGCGCCTACAGGCCGAAGATGCTGCGGCCGAACTTGCGCACGTCTAGTTCGTGAGCGTCGAAACCGCCGAGCGGGTGGAACCCAGACGCCTTCCAGGACTGGAGGGCATCTGGGTCTTCATCGGCGCCGACTCGGTGATCTTCGCGATCCTGTTCCTGACATTCATGCAGGATCGGCTCAAAAAGCCGGCGTTGTTCGAGGCGTCCCGGCACACCCTGAACATCGATCTGGGTGGGGTGGACACGCTGATCCTGTTGACGAGTTCGTGGTTGGTCGCGCTGGCCATCCAAGCCCTCAAGCGTGACCTCGTCGACCGGGTGCCCCGCTACCTGCTCGGGGGAGTGGTCACCGGGCTGATGTTCGTGGTGTCCAAATCTGTTGAGTACTCCCAGAAATTCGCCCACGGCATCACCCCGGGAACCAACCCCTTCTACATGTGGTACTTCACCCTGACCGGCATCCACCTGGCCCACGTGTTGCTCGGTACCAGCCTGCTGACGTATGTGTGGCTCAGGTCGCGGCGAGGTGCCTTCAGCAGCGGCCGCCGGGCGGTCCCGGAATCGGTGGCATCCTTCTGGCATCTCGTCGATCTGTTGTGGATTGTGTTGTTCCCGTTGCTGTATCTGATGAAAGCGGCATGATGTCGGAGTTGCGGGAGCGGGTCACCCACGTCTGGCTGGGTCTGATGGTGTTGACCTGCCTGACGACGTGGGGACTGTCCAAGGATCTGTTCAGCCCCACCGCCGCCGTCCTGGGAACGTTTGTGATTGCGGCGGTCAAAGTGCGGTACGTCATTCTGGATTTCATGGAATTGCGCCGCGCGCCGCTACCGGTGCGCGTGCTTTTCGAAGCCTGGCCGGTCGTAGTCGCAGGTGTGATCCTGGGCTGCTGGCTGACCACGCCGGCCGGGGTCTGACTACGCGCGATCTAGCGCACCCGGAGCACGACTTTGCCTTTGGCGCTGCGATTTTCGAGCGACGCCACCGCGGCCGCGGCCTCCGCCAACGGGAACACATCCGGCTCCGGGGCGGCCAGTTTGCCCGACGTGAACAGCTCCTCCAGCGCGGCCCACTGCTGTTCGAGCGCACCCGGGTGCTTACCGGCCCAGGCCCCCCAACCCACGCCGACCACGTCAATGTTGTTGAGTAGCAACCGGTTCACCTTCACGGTAGGGATCTCGCCACCGGTGAAGCCGATCACCAGCAGCCGCCCGGCCGGTGCCAGGGAACGCAGCGAATCGGTGAACCGGTCGCCGCCGACCGGGTCCACCACGATGTCGACTCCGCGGCCGTTGGTCAGCTCCTTGACCGTGTCCTTGAACCCGTCGGCCAACACCACGTCGGTGGCGCCGGCCGCTGTGGCGATCTGGCCTTTCTCCTCGGAGCTGACCACCGCGATGACGCGCGAGGCACCCATGGCCGGCGCCAGCCGCAGCGCGGAGGTGCCGATGCCGCCGGCGGCGCCGTGCACCAGTACCGTTTCGCCTTGGGCCAGGCGGCCGCGGACGGCCAGCGAGAAATACACCGTCAGGTCGTTGAACAGCACCCCGGCGCCGGCCTCGAAACTGAGGTTCTCGGGCAGCTTGAACACCCGGTCTGGTGTCAACACCGCGACCTCGGCCATTCCGCCGGTCAGCATGGTCAGGCCCAGCACCCGGTCGCCGGCCTTGACGTGGGCACCGTCAGGGGCCGAGCGGACCACCCCGGCGATCTCGGCGCCAAGCACGAAGGGCGGATCGGGCCGGTACTGGTAGAGGCCGCGGGTGAGCAGCGCGTCGGGGAATGCCACCCCGGCGGCGTGCACCTCGACCACCACGCCGTCGCCGGTGGGTTCGTCGACGTCTGCCACCTCGATAGCGTCCGGACCGTCCAGCCGAGTCACCCGTGCTGCGCGCATGCCACCTCCGATGTTGAACCTTCTGTCAATCTACGGCCCTGGCTCGTCGCGATTGCCGGCCGAGGGCCCACTGACCGCGTAGGCCAGAGAGCCAAACATAGCCAGCAGGCCGATCCAGGCCGCGGATGTGTAGGGGCGTGGCGCGGTCGGTGAGACCGAGCAAACTCTTGACGATCAACACCAGACCTGTCGGCTTCGAGGTTCGACCGGCCGTGATCTCGTTTTGGCTGGAGTTCAACGCGCCACCGACCACGAAGACCCAGAAGAAGACGAAGGCACCGAAAAGGCCCCAGCGCAAACGTAATTCACCCTTCTTCGCGAGGAATCGGATGCAACCGGATATGACGGCCACGCTCACACCGATGCCGCCGTACATGAAGCAGGTGCCTTTCAGGGTTCGACGCCACCACTGCTGCGCTGCGCCACCAGCACCCACCACGGCGGCCCGGACGGTGCTCGTTGGGTCCCGATCCCTACGGCGATGGCCACCGGCAATGCCAGGCTTGTCCAGAACAGCGGCTGCCGCAGCAAGCTGCCGCCGTTGGTGGCTCGATCCATGCTCATTCCTCGCTGCGGTCGCCGTCCCGGTGCGCCGCAATCAGACTGTCGGCTCAACGCTAATCTCACGTGATGGAGCAATTTCCACTCGGTCGCCACTCGGTGTCCCGGGTCGGCTTCGGAGCCATGCAGCTGCCGGGGCCCGGCGTGCTGGGGCCGCCGCGCGATCGAGCGGCTGCGGTGTCGGTGTTGCGGCGCGCGGTCGAATTGGGGGTGAACCACATCGATACCGCCCAGTACTACGGGCCGAAGGTGGCCAACGAACTCATCCGGGAGGCGCTGCATCCCTACCCGGAGGATCTGGCGCTGGTGAGCAAGGTCGGCGGCCGACGCGACGACACCGGCGCCTGGCTGCCGTTGTCCGATCCGGGCGATCTGCGCCGGGATCTGGAAGCCAATCTGTGCACCTTGGGTGTCGGGCAGTTGGCGGTGGTCAACCTGCGGGTGATGGAGAGCACCGAACCGGACCAACTCTTCGACGACCAGCTGGCCGTCCTCATCGCCGCCCGCGACGAAGGCCTGATCGGCGGTATCGGGCTCAGCGAGATCACCCACGCACAACTGTTGCACGCGCTGGAGATGACCGAGATCGCCTGTGTGCAGAACAGTTTCAATCTCGTCCATCGCGCCGCGATGCCGCTGGTGGATGAATGCACTTCGCGCGGTATCGCTTTCGTGCCGTTCTTCCCGCTGGGATCGGCCTTCGCCGGGGTGCACAACCCGGTATTGGGCAACGCGGTGGTGGTCCGGGCGGCCGCGCAGTACGGGCACACTCCGGCACAGGTTGCGCTGGCGTGGACACTGAGTGTGGCGCCCAACGTCCTGTTGATCGCTGGCACCTCGTCGGTGCAGCATCTGGAGGAGAATCTTGCGGTCGCCGACATCGAACTCGACGACGATGTCCGTATCCAACTCGACGCGATTGCCGGCTAGTGCCGCAACTGGTCCGCACCGCCACCGCCGCCGACGCCGCGGCCTGTGTCGAGATATACCGCCCCTACGTGCTGGACACCCCCATCACCTTCGAGACCGAAGTGCCGACCGTCGAGGACATGGCAGACCGCATCGAAGCGGCCCAGGTGGGTCACGAATGGCTCGTCCTCGAGGACGACGGGACGGTTGTCGGCTACGCCTACGCCAGCCGGTTTCACCCGCGTTCGGCCTACCGCTGGGCGGTGGAGACAAGCATCTATCTCTCACCGGATCGCAAGGCTTCGGGCGGTGGGCGCATGCTGTATACCGAATTGCTGAAACGTCTTGCCGGGCGGGGGTTCCGGCGGGTGTTCGCCTGCATCGCCCAGCCGAACGAGGCCAGCAACGAAATGCACGCAGCGTTCGGTTTCGAGCCGGTCGGCCACTTTCGCCGGGTCGGGTGGAAACTCGGGGCCTGGCACGACGTGCAGTGGTGGCAGCGCGACGCCATCTCGGCGGCGGACGAGGTGGACCCGCCCACCGAACTGGCCTGAGGGCCGGCGGTTACTTGAGTTCGGCCGAGGACAACCCGAGCAGGCGGCGGGCGACCACCAATTGCTGAATCTGTTGGGTGCCTTCGAAGATGTCCAGGATCTTGGAGTCCCGTCCCCACTTCTCCAGCAGCGTCTGCTCGGAATATCCGGTGGTGCCGGCTAATTCGACAGTCTTCAAGGTGACATCGGTGGCCATTCGGCCGGCTTTGGCCTTGCTCATCGACGCTTCTTTGGAATTGGGGATGCTGTTGTCGGCCTGCCACGCGGCGCGCAGCGACAGCAGGTAGCTGGCTTCCCAGTCAGACTCCATCCGCAAAAACTCGGCGGCGGCGGCACTTTGCACGTGCGAGGGCCGATCGTAGTCGATCTCGACCCCGGCGTTGGTGAGGATCTTGCGGATCTCCTCCAGCGCGGCGCGCCCGATGCCGACAGCCATGGCCGCCACGATCGGCCGCGTGTTGTCGAACGTCTCCATCACTCCGGAAAAGCCTTTGCCCACTTCGATTTCCGGGTTGCCCAGGATGTTGTCCCTGGGGATACGGGCGTTGTCGAAGCGGATCACCGCGGTGTCCGAACCCTTGATGCCGAGCTTGTGCTCGAGCCGCTCCACAGTGACGCCGGGGTGCTCGCGGGGTACGACGAAGGACTTGATCGCCGCCCGGCCGGCCGTCTTGTCCACTGTGGCCCACACCACGATGTGGGTGGCGCGCGAACCTGCGGTGACGAAGATCTTCTCGCCGTTGATGACGTATTCGTCACCGTCGAGTCGCGCGGTGGTCGACACCGCCGCGGAGTCCGAGCCGAATCCGGGCTCGGTGATGGCCATGGCGGCCCACACCTTGCCGAAGCGTTCCAGTTGCTCCTCGGTGGCGACCGCGGAGATGGCCGCGTTGCCCAGACCCTGATAGGGGATGGACAGCATCATCGCCAGGTCGCCCCAGCTGGCCTCGAGGGTCTGCACCAGCGCGGCCATGTTCGCGCCGTTGTGATTGTCTTCTTTGCTGTCGGCACCGCGCAGTTCGCCGGCCCCGGCAAAGCTGAACGAGTCCGATGCTCCCTCGAACAGATTGATCAGCGTGTCGAGCTCGACCGGATAGGCGTGTTCCTTCAGGTCGTACTTGCGGGCGATGGGCCGCACCAGCTCGGCGACACCCTGGTGGGTCTTGGTGATCACCGCTTGCAGCTTGCCCGGTAGCTCCAGATTGATTGCCATGATGAGTCTTTCGCCTAGAAGTTAGATGACCACAACGCCCTCGGCGACGCCGATGGCCCGCAGATCGCGGTACCAGCGCTCGACCGGGTGTTCCTTGGTATAGCCGTGGCCGCCGAGCAACTGCACGCCGTCCAGGCCGATTTGCATGCCCTTGTCGGAGGCGAATCGCTTGGCCAGTGCCGCTTCCCGGGCGAACGGTAGGCCCTGTTCGGCACGCGATGCGCCGCGCCAGGTGATCAACCGCAGTCCGTCGAGTTCGATGGCGATGTTCGCGCACATGAACGCGACGGCTTGCCGACGCGCGATCGGTTCGCCGAAGGCCTCGCGCTCCTTCACGTAGGGGATGACGTAGTCGAGCACCGCGTGGGAGGTTCCGACTGCCAGCGCGGCCCAACCCAGCCGGGCAAGGGCGATCGCTTCGGAGTAGTCGGCGTCGGCCGCGTCGTCCTCGCCCAGTCGGGCGTCCAGTGGCACGGTCACTCCGGAAAGGTGGACCTGTCCCAGGGCCGCCGCGCGGATTCCCATGCTCGGGTCGGCCTGGACGGTCAGTCCTTTGGCGGTCGACTCGACGATGAACAATGCGGGCTTGCCGTTGAGCTGGGCGCCGATGATGAACAGTTCGGCGTCAGCGGCGGCCGGCACCAGGGACTTCACGCCGTCCAGGCGGTAGCCGGACGGGGTGCGCACCGCGGTGGTCCGCAGCCTGGTCGGGTCGAACAGCGGCTGCGGTTCGGCAATGGCCACGCATGCCTGCGGCACGTTCTCACCGGCGAACTCGCCGAGGTAGGTCGACTGCTGGTCGGCGCTGCCCCAGTGGGTCAGTGCGGCCGCGACGCCGCCGGGCGCCAGGATCGGCAATGCCTGTCCCATATCGCCGTATGCCAGCGCCTCGGCGACCAGCACGTTGGTGACCGAGGAGCGGTGCTCGGCGATGCCGTCGAAGTCCTCAGGGATGTTGATGGCGGTGATCCCGAGCTCGGCAGCCTTGGCGATCAGACCGGCCGGGTAGCTCGCGGCCTCGTCGGCGTCGTGGGCGGCCGGACGCAGAATCTCGCCGGCGAACTCCTCGACGGTCTCGACGATCATTTTCTGGTCGTCGTCCGGTGTCAGGTCGAAGTAGTTCTTGCCGCTGGCTTTCAGTCGGGTCGGTGTACCCCGCAGGTTCTGCACCCGCTTGAACTGGCGACCCGCGGCGGCAGTGGTGGTGAACAACTGCTTGGTGCCGTACCGCAGCGCCCGATTCAGCGGATCGCGTAACCGATATTTGTCCAGGAACTCCTGGCCGACGATCGGCGTGATCAGCGCGATGGCGACGTCGACGCCGGTGCGTTTGTGCGGTTTCATCCCGATCTGGCGGTCATCGCGCTTCTTGGTGCGCGATCGGCTTTTCGAAACTGTGTCGGTCATGTCAGCAGCCTCTGTCGTTGGGGCGTTGCGAATAACCGTATCTTACTCCAGAGTAAGATAGATAGGCCCGTGTTAGTTAGTTCACAGGCTGCGCAGGCTGTTCAGCACCCGGTCATGCAGCAGGCCGTTGGTCGCGACCGCGCTGCCGCCGTGCGGTCCCGCGGTGCCGTCCAGGCTGGTGAACCGGCCGCCGGCCTCGCGCACCACAATGTCCAGCGCGGCCAGGTCCCACACCGATACCTCTGGTTCGGCCGCGATGTCGACGGCCCCCTCCGCCAGCAGGCAGTACGACAGAAAGTCGCCGTAGGCACGTACCCGCCAGACGGTGTCGGTCAGCGCGATGAACTGCTCGCGTAAACCGCGATCCGCCCATCCGGACAGGCTGGAGAACGACAGACTCGCCGAATCCAGTTCCGCGACAGCCGAAACCGACAGTCGGCGCGGGGCCGCCCCGTTGATCGATGCAAATGCGCCTGCGCCGCTCGCCGCCCACCACCGGCGCTGCAATGCGGGGGCGCTGACCACCCCAACGACCGGCACCCCGTCGACCAACAGCGCGATCAGGCTGGCCCAGACGGGGACTCCGCGCACGAAATTCTTGGTGCCGTCGATCGGATCGATGATCCACTGTCGTCCGGTGCAGGCGGCCGTACCGCCGAACTCCTCGCCGAGCACGTCGTCGCCGCGACGGCCGACCGCGATCGCCTCGCGCAACTCGGCTTCGACCGTGCGGTCTGCGTCGGTCACCGGGGTCAGGTCGGGTTTGGTGTCGACGCGGAGATCGATCGCGCCGAACCGGGCGCGGGTCAGCGTATCCGCACGATCGGCCAGATCCAGCGCGAACTGCAGATCGTCGTTCATTTCTGCAGTCCTACCATGGCGGCATGTGGGAATTCCTGGCGTTGATCATGCTGGTGGCCGTGCTGGCGATGTTCATCGTGCCCCGGTTCATCAAGCCCGGGCCACGCGGCGCACTGGCCAGCGGCACCCTGCTTGTGACCGGGGTCAGCCCACGGTCAGAGGAAGCCGGTGAGCAGTTGGTCACCATCTCCGGCGTCATGAACGGGCCGACCGTCAACGAGCATCCGGTCTACCGGCAAATGGTCGTCGACGCCGATCAGTGGCCGACGATAGGACAGCAGTTTCCGGTCGTGTATTCGCCCAAAAATCCGGATAACTGGAACTTCGCGCCACCAGAGCAGCTGCCGGGCGAGTAGTGCATCGACGCTGGTCCGCCCGTGGCTGCGGCCGTAGCATTGCCCAGTGTGTGGGCGGGTGGTACTGGTGAACGCTTTGGCCGTGAATTGACCCGTCAACCGTGGTGATTCACGGCATCCAGCGCGCCGCGCAGCGCGTCCGGGTTGCGCAGGAACGGCGTGATGATGTCGACGGGCAGCGGGAAGACCACGGTGGAGTTCTGATCGGCACCCAGCTCCAAAAGTGTTTGCAGATAACGCAGTTGCAGCGACGCCGGACTCTTCGAGAGCGTCTCGGCGGCCTGGCGCAACTCCTCGGACGCCTGCAGTTCGCCGCGGGCATTGATCACCTTCGCGCGGCGCTCACGCTCTGCCTCGGCCTCGCGGGCCATCGCCCGCTGCATCGACTCGGGAATCTCGACGTCCTTGATCTCCACTACGCGCACCTGCACACCCCAGGGTTCGGTCATCTTCTCGATGATGGTGCGCAGGTCGCTGTTCAGGTCCTCGCGGTGAGCCAACAGCGTGTCCAGGTCGACGCGGCCCAGCAGCGAACGCAAGGTGGTCTGGGCGATCTGGGAGGTGGCCATCGCGTAGTTCTCCACGGCCAGAATCGCTTTCAGCGGTTCGGTGACCGAGAACATGACCACCGCGTTGACGCGGGCCGGCACGTTGTCGCGGGTGATCACCTCCTGCGGCGGGATGGTGAGCGTCACCAGGCGCTGGTCGACGCGAACCATTCTGTCCACCAACGGGATCAGGAACCGCAGTCCCGGCTGGTACAGCGGACGGATGTGACCCATCCGGAACACCACCCCGCGCTCGTACTCCCGTAGCACCGACAGCGAGACCACGGCGAGGCCGACGAGCAACACGATCCCGAGGACGACCACACCGATCACCAAACCGGTCATGTCTTGTTCTCCTTGCCTTCCCATCCTCCCCAGCGGGTGGAGTAGCGGTCGACCGCGGCAGCCACCTGGTCCTCGATCGCGGTCCGGTGTGGTAGGTGGTCCGGCGCGTTGGCCGGGGTGTTCCACAGGTGCCGGGCAAGCGGCAGCCCGAGCAGTGTGATCACCGTGATGGTGCCCGCCAACACCAGGACATCAGCCGGCGTGTGGTTGGTGACCATCATCGCCAGCGGTAGCACAATACCGAAAGCCGCTACGCTGCAAGCGATCCCGCGGTGAAAACGGCCGGCTTCCGAATGCGGCCACGGATCGACCTCACGGCTGATCTCGCGTCCGTGGTTCGACGTGGTGCAGGTGGACTTGACCGGGCAGCTGTTGCACACGATGGGCAGTGCCCGGTAGCGCATCACCCGGTGCTTGGGATCGAACGAGGTCGGCCACAGCCAGTGATCCCGCGGGCACACCCAGGCGTCATGGTCGGGCCGGTAACTGAATTGCCCGCTGCGCCAAGCCGCTGCGCGTGCTGAGGCATGCCGTGCCATCAGGTCGAAACACCACCCGATGGCCAGCAGCAGCAGCGAATAGCCGGCGATCAGCCATACCGACGTCGCGGGCGCGGCCATCTCTCAGTCCTTCGCCGTTGTCGGCTCCACCGCGGTGTTCTCGGTGTACAGCGCATGTTCGGGCAGCTCGTCCACCGTTGTGCCGGACCGGAAGTTGCGCAGCGCCAGCAAGGCCATCCAGACGAACGGCAATATGCCACCGCCAATCAGGATGATGTCACCGGGCATCCGCAGCCATTCGAGTACCGCGTTGCCCGGTTTGGTGATGTAACCCAGGGTGCGCGCCTCGAAGTAGCCGTCGTTGACGGAGTGGTACAGCTGCATCACGCCCAATGGCAGCAGTGTGACGAACACCATCCAGGCGAGTCCGATGTTCATGCACCAGAACGAGATTCGGGCCAACTTCTCCGGCCACTTGTCGGCCGGGATCACATAGCGGAACGCGAACATCGCCAGTCCGACGGCGAGCATCCCGTAGACACCCATCATCGCGGCGTGACCGTGATTGGCCGTCAGCGCCGTGCCGATCTGGTAGTAGGACACCACCGGCAGGTTGATCAGGAACCCGAAGATACCGGCTCCCAAGAAGTTCCAGAATCCCACGGCCACCAGGAACATCACCGCCCAGCGGTGCGGGAACGGGTTGGCGTCACCGGATTGCTGGCGTGCGCCGAGTTGCAGGAACGCCCACGCCTCCACGGTGAGGAATGTCAGCGGGATGACCTCCGCGGCGGAGAAGAACGCCCCAAGTGCCATGTGTTCCACTGGCGTTCCGGAGAAATACAGGTGATGCATGGTGCCGATGACGCCGCCGGCCGAGTACAGGATGACGTCGAGGAAGATCACCCCGAGCGCGATGCGTTCCCGCACCACACCCAGCAGCACGAACATGTACGCCACCATCACGGTGGTGAACAACTCCAGGAAGTCTTCGACCCACAGGTGCACCACCCAGAACCGCCAGAAGTCGGCGACGGTGTAGTGGGTGTCGCTGGTGGCCAGCAGGCCGACGGCGTAGAACGCCGGAATCGCCAAGCCGGAGAAGAAGAACAGCCACGGCATGTTCATCTTCGACTCACCCTTGAGTCGGGCGCGGATGCCGCGCCAGATGATCGCGATCCACACGAACAACCCGACGACGAGCAGGATCTGCCACAACCGCGGCAGGTCGAGATACTCCCACTGCTGGGAGAACAGCCCGCCTTCGGGGATGACACCGTAAATGGACAGGGCTTCGCAGGTCAGTGAGCCGAACACCACCAGCGCGACCGCGCCCAGCAGGATGTAGGCAAGCAGCGCTTGACGTTTCGGCTCGCGACGCGCGATGAACGGCACCAGGAAGATACCGCCCGCCAGGAACGCTGCCGCCGTCCAGAACAGGGCCAACTGCAGATGCCAGGTGCGGGCCAGGTTGTAGGGCAGTATCCGGGCCAGATCAAAGCCGAAGAACGTCGACAGGTCGGCGCGGTAGTGCTCGGCCGCCGCACCCAGCAGCGCTTGGGCCAAGAAGAGCACCGAAACGACCGCGAAGAACCAGATGGTGGCTCGTTGGGCCGGCGTCAGGCCCACCTCACCGGGTTGCCGGAAAGACAGCGTAGAGGTCTCAGCGCCGTGCCAACCGACCTTCTGGCTCCAGCGGCCGTAGACGGCGAACATGATGCCGATACCGCCCAGCAGCGCGATCAGCGACAGCGCCGACCACACGATGACCGCCGCGGTAGGACCGTTGTCGACGCGCTGCTCGGCCGGCCAGTTGTTGGTGTAGGTGTATTTGTGCCCGGGCCGTTCGGCCGCGGCTGCCCAAGCGGTCCAGGCGAAGAACGCCGTCAACTGACGAATCTGCGTCTTGTCGGTGATCAGGTGCGGCAACAACCCGTATTTGGTGGAGTTCTCACCGAAATAGGCTGCGTAATGATTTTGCAGGTGGTCGAAGGCCGCGGCCTGGTGAGCGGTGAAGGACAGCGTCTTGGTGTCGGGGTTGTAGCGGTTGGTGCGGAATTCGGTGACAACTCGTTGGCGCGGATCTGCGACGCCTTCGGCGCGAAATTGGTCGGCGACGTCGTCGGTCGCCATGCGCAGGTATTCGGCGGTGTAGTCGGGTCCCAGATAGGCGCCGTGACCCAGCACCGACCCGTACTGCATCAGCCCGCGGGCCTGAAAGAGCTCTTGGCCCTTGGTGATGTCGTCGCTGGTGAACAGTGTTTGTCCGGTTTCGCTGACCACCTTGTCCGGCATCGGCATGGCCGCCGTGTAGGTCCGGTAGGCCAGGATGCCCATGACCAGGAAACCGAAGATCATCACCAGGGCAACCCCCTGGACCCAGCCCTTACCCACTAGCGGCTGGGCGGACGGCTGAGCGGGATTCGGCGTGGACGATACCTCTTGAACAGCCATTTGCAGGATCTCCTGTCTGGGCGATGGGCTGTATCGCCGGGCGCTGGCAATGGTATTTGCGCGCTCACCTGGTGGCTAGGGACTAATGGCCCGGATCCGGGGACCAACTCCTCTGGGAATCGATCCGGCCCGCTCCTAACGTTCGGATTAGCCGGAAAGACCGAAGGAGGAGACCACGATGAGCGGCCGCGAGCCTGGTCCTGCAATCGTCGTCGGTATCGACGGATCGAAGGCCGCGTTGCACGCGGCGGTGTGGGCCACCGATGAAGCCATTGAGCGTGATGTTCCGCTGCGACTGATCTACGTCATCGATGCGTTGCAGAGCGCCGGGATCGAAAGGTGCCGGGCAGCCGCGCGCGCCGCGCTGTACGACGCCTTCCGGGCGATCAGAGCAACCGGCAGCGACGTCACCGTCGAAACCGACATCCGCTGGGGTAAACCGCTCAACAAGTTGATGCAGGAGTCCAGGTCGGCCGCGATGATCTGTGTCGGCTCGATCGGCCTCGCCCATGCCCGTAGCGGCCAGGGATCGGTCGCGGGCGCCCTGGCGGGATCGTCGCTGTGCCCCGTGGCAGTGATCCACCGCAGGCCCGACGGCAGCACAACCCCCGAGATCAGCCGGGTGGTCGTGGAGGTGGAGAATGGTTCGGTGCTGCGACACGCGTTCCGGGAGGCCCGGCTGCGGGAAGTCCCGTTGCGTGCCGTTTCGGTGCAGGCGAAGCGCACCACTGATCAGAACGGTTTACAGCAGGCACAATTGGACCGCCGCTTGAGCAGGTGGACGCGGTTGTATCCCGATGTCCGGGTCGAGTCGGCGGTGGTGCCCGGCCATTCCTGCCGCTACCTGGCCGACTACGCCGGACCGGGGCAGCTGTTCGTCACCGACGCGCATACCGCGCAGGTGTGCAGTGTCTACAACGCGGGATCCTCGGTGCTGACCGTGCGGTGCAGCAACTTGTAGGGACCGAATTCGGAGGGGCGCGTTGGTAAGAGTCTTCCTGGTCGACGACCACGAGGTGGTGCGGCGCGGTCTCATCGACTTGCTCGGCGCCGACCCCGAACTCGACGTCGTCGGCGAAGCCGGCTCGGTGGCCGAGGCGATGTCACGGATACCGGCGGCCAACCCCGACGTGGCGGTCCTCGATGTCCGGTTGCCCGACGGCAACGGCATCGAACTGTGCCGAGATCTGTTGTCCCGCATGCCCGAATTGCGATGCCTGATCCTGACCTCCTACACCTCTGACGAGGCGATGCTGGATGCGATCCTGGCCGGCGCCAGCGGGTACGTGGTCAAAGACATCAAAGGCATGGAGCTGGCCCACGCCGTCAAGGAGGTGGGTGCGGGCCGGTCATTGCTCGACAATCGAGCGGCCGCGGCCCTGATGTCCAAACTGCGGGACGCCACCGAGAAGCCTGACCCGTTGTCGGGCCTCACCGACCAGGAACGCACGCTGCTGGGCCTGCTCAGCGAGGGTCTGACCAACAGACAGATCGCGGACCGGATGTTCCTCGCCGAGAAGACGGTGAAGAACTACGTCTCCCGGTTGCTGGCCAAGCTCGGCATGGAACGGCGCACCCAAGCCGCCGTGTTCGCAACGGAATTGAAGCGCTCGCGGTTACCCGGTGACGGACGATGAACCAGGACGAGCCGAGCCTGCACCCGTTCCGGCAGACGTTGTCCCAGCTGCGGCTGCGCGAGCTGCTGGTCGAGGTGCAGGACCGGGTCGAGCAGATCGTCGAGGGCCGCGACCGGCTCGACGGTCTGCTCGAGGCGATGTTGGTGGTCACCTCGGGTCTCGAGCTCAACGAAACGTTGCGCAGGATCGTGCGCTCGGCGACCAATCTCGTCGACGCCCGCTACGGCGCGCTCGAGGTGCACGATCGGGAAAACCGGGTCCTGAACTTCGTCCACGAAGGCATCGATCCGGAAACTGTCAAGCGGATCGGCCACCTGCCCGAGGGGCTCGGTGTCATCGGGCTACTCATCGACGAACCCAAAGCGCTACGGCTGGACGACCTTTCGCGACATCCGGCCTCGGTTGGATTCCCCGAGCACCACCCGCCGATGCGGACGTTCCTCGGGGTACCGGTCCGGGTGCGCGACATCTCATTCGGAACGCTGTATCTGACCGACAAGACGAACGGACAACCGTTCAGCGAAGACGACGAGGTCCTGGTGCAGGCGCTGGCCGCCGCCGCCGGTATCGCCATCGCCAACGCACGGCTGTACCAACAGGCCAAGGCGCGCCAGTCGTGGATCGCGGCGACCCGCGACATCGCCACCGAGTTGCTGTCCGGCACCGAACCTGCCACGGTGTTCCGGCTGGTCGGCGAGGAGGCGATCAGCCTGACTGCAGCCGACGCCGCGCTGGTCGCGGTGCCGCTCGACAGCAGCGCAACGGCCGCCGACGTCTCGGAGTTGCTGGTGATCGAGACGGTCGGTAGCACGGTCGAAACCATTGCCGGACAGACCATTCCGGTGGCGGGCACCGCGTTGGGCGAGGTATTCGTCAACGGCACGCCGCGGCAGATCGCCCGGCTGGACCTGGACGGCGCAGCGGGGCCGCTCGCCGCAGGACCAGCGCTGCTGCTGCCGCTGCGCGCCGCCGACACCGTCGCCGGCGTCGTCGTGGTGTTGCGTCAGGGTGCAACGCAATCCTTCACCGACGACCAACTCGAAATGATGGCCGCGTTCGCCGATCAGGCCGCACTGGCCCTGCAATTGGCCACCTCGCAGCGCCGCATGCGCGAACTCGACATCCTGACCGACCGCGACCGCATCGCGCGCGACCTGCATGACCACGTGATCCAGCGGTTGTTCGCGGTCGGGCTGTCCCTACAGGGGACCGTGCCCCGGACCATGGAACCCGAAGTGCGGCAACGGCTCTCCGAGGCGGTCGACGATCTGCAGGCGGTGATCCAGGAGATCCGGACCACCATCTTCGATCTACACGGCGCCTCGCAGGGCATCACTCGGTTGCGGCAGCGAATCGACGCCGCCGTCAGCCAATTCGCCGCAGCCGGATTGCGTACCTCTGTGCAATATGTCGGCCCGCTGTCCGTCGTGGACAGCGCATTGGCCGAGCACGCCGAGGCGGTGGTCCGGGAAGCGGTGAGCAACGCCGCGCGCCACTCGCAGGCCACCACCCTGACGGTGCGGGTGCGCGTCGACGACGACCTGTGCATCGAGGTCAGCGACAACGGCCGCGGCATGCCGGGTGACTACACCGGCAGCGGTCTGATCAATCTGCAGCGTCGGGCCGAGGAGTCGGGTGGTGAGTTTCTCGTCGAGAACCTGCCCACCGGCGGCACGTTGCTGCGCTGGTCGGCACCGTTGCTCCAATAACTATTCGGGCCAGTCGACGACGCGCGCCAACCGGCGCCGAGGCGTCGCCGGCAGCGGATCGGCGTTGATCGGGGCCCAGCCGACGCGCAGCAGCATCTGCGGGTAGCCGCGGGCGCCGAACACGTCGGCGCGGATCGCGTCGCGGGTCGCCGCGATCTCCAGCGGTTCGGTGATCGGGCAGCACGCCAGACCCATCGCGGTGGCGGTGAGCAACACGATGCTGGTGGCTTCCCCGGCGCGCAGTTGCGCCAACCGGTCGTCGTTCTCGGTGCCCAGCGCCAGGATGGCGCTGCTGTCGTCGGCGGGGGAGATGCCCGACGGTTGCGCCAGCCCAGGTCCGGCGAACAGGCGGCCGGGAATCGGGGAGCTGGGGTCCGACGGCGGAGCGCTGCGGGCCGGAACACCGGCCACCGCGCCGTACCGGCCACTCCACGTGGTCAGCTCGCGCATGTAGGCGTCGTTACCGGCATGGTCCGAAACCGCCTTGCATACAATCTCTTTCATTCGGTCCAGCGCGTCGATCTGGCGCAGCATGACTCCGCTGCGCGCAGCCCGGGCGGCCATCTGCGCGACGTCGCCGCCAGGTACCGGCCAGGAACTGTAGGCACGGCGATCGGTTCGCCGCCGCGGAATGGCCGCCGCCAGTGCGATGTCAGGCTGGTCGGGAGGCTGCGGCACCACCTCGAGGGTGGCCAGGTGACGCGAGTTGTCGGGATCGGGGAACCGACTCACCTTCGCGTGCCAACCCATCGACGCCAACGCGACCACGCAGTGATGGAGCGCGACACCGCAACTGATGATCAGATCGCGCCCGTCCGGGTCGGTGTTCTCCAGCTGCATCTCCGGCTCGGAGAACAGCTCCAGACGTGCGGCACGCACCCGCCAGCGCCACGGCTGGGTGTTGTGAATCGACGGTGCGCGGGTGGCCAGAGTGAGGACCGTCCGCAGCGTGTCGGCATCGGGGAACTGGGCGTTCATGGGTGCCGAGCCCTTCCTATCGATGACTGTGGTCATCGTTTTAGGATCGTCCGCCGGCCGCTGCCAGGGCAGGGCACGAAGCCCCGGCGGTGTGGGACCTTTGGCCCTGCTGCACCCGGCCTGCACCGGCGGATAGTAACCATCATGGAGCACCTGAGCAGCTTGGACGCCGGTTTTCTGAAGGCCGAGGACGCTGATTCTCGGGTGAGCCTGGCCATCGGAGGTCTCGCGCTCATCGAAGGCCCGGCCCCCGAGCAGGACGCATTGCTTTCGTCGTTCAGCGAACGCATCCGCGGTTGTCCGCGGTTCGGGCAACGGCTGCGGTTGCACACGCTGGATCTCGGCGCACCTGAGTGGGTGGTGGATCCTGACTTCGACATCGAGCGGCACATACGGCGCGTCGCGCTACCGCATCCCGGTGGCGACCGGGAGCTGTTTCGGTTGATCGCCGATGTGATGGCGCGGCGGCTGGACCGCGATCGGCCGCTGTGGGAGGTCTGGGTCATCGAGGGACTCGCCGACGAGCGCTGGGCGATGCTGACCAAGCTGCACCATTGCATGGCCGACGGCATTGCGGCCACGCACCTGCTGAGCGGGTTGTGTGATGACGGCGTGGGCGGCCACAGTTTCGCCCACAGCGCCGTCCGCGCTAGGGAAAAGCCTTCCGCCCCAAGGACAACACTGATCGGTGGATTGTTGAACACCTCGGCCGCGCTGACCGCGGGGATCGTCCGCGCCGTGCAGGGCGCGAGTGAGATCGCGGCAGGCTTGTTGAGGCCGGCTGCGTCGTCGCTCAACGGACCGCTGTCGGATCTGCGCCGGTACAGCGGGGCGCGGGTGGCCATGGCCGACATCGACCTGATTTGCCGGACGTTCGACGTGACTGTCAATGATGTTGCGCTGGCGGCGATTACCGAAAGCTACCGCAACCTCATGATCGAACGCGGCCTGAAGCCGGTGCGCGATTCGCTGCGCACGCTGGTACCGGTTTCGGTTCGGTCGGCCGACGCGTTCGACAAGACCGACAACCGGGTGTCGTTGATGCTGCCGAATCTGCCGGTGGACGAAGAGAATCCGGTGCAGCGGCTGCGGACCGTGCATGACCGGTTGGGCCGGGCCAAGGCCAGCGGCCAGCGGCAGGCGGGAAACCTGTTTGTGTCCTTGGCAAATCGTATTCCCTTTGCGCTAAGCGCGTGGACGGTCGGATTACTGATGCGGTTGCCGCAACGAGGCGTGGTGACAGTGGCGACGAACGTGCCGGGACCGTCCCGGCCGCTTCGGGTCATGGGCAGGAACGTCGTCGGGCTCTACCCCGTCCCGCCCCTGGCCATGGACCTGCGGACCGGCGTGGCGATGCTCAGTTACGCCGACCACCTGTTCTTCGGAATCCTTGCCGACTACGACGTGGTGGCCGACGTCGACCAACTGGCTCGCGGCATCGAAGCCGCGGTGGCGCGTCTGGTGGCAATCAGCAAGCGCCGCAGGAATCCTCCCAGCCGCGGGCCGCTGTCACTGGTCGTGTGAAAGGCGCGGACCCGAACCGCTATGACGCCGTCTCGTTGCGATCGGGCTCCGGGCCGAACTCGAACCGGCGGCCGGTGACGTCGGTCGGGGTCACCCGCACGTAATTGGGCTTGTTCGTTGCCGTCCACGGATATAGCCCGGCGCGGTCGGCTTTTTCGATGTCGGCCTCGGACTTCAACAGTTGGGCGCGACCGCGCACGATCACGCTCCAGCCCTCGACGACGTTGTGGTCGTCGGCCTCGAAGAGCACGGTGCGATTGGCGACCGCAGAGAACAGTTTGGTGCCTTCGGCAGTCCGGAACAGCACGGTGCGGTCCTGCGCCACGTAGTTGACGGGGAAGATTTCCGGCTCGCCGGCAAAGTTGGTCACCAGCCGACCGAGCGAGGCGGTGCCCAGCAGGTCCCAGCTTTCGCTCTCGGACAGGATGGTGAATGGCTCGTCGGTCATCGGCTCAGCCTTTCGGGTGACGAGTGGCGGATTTCCAGGACGGCAGCCAGCGGACGGCGCGGTGTCGGTGCCGGTCGGGGCTCCATCATGGGGGATACCCCGACGCGGATGAGCAGTTGCGGCTCGCCGCGCCCCCCGATCAGTTCACGCACGATGGCGCGACTCTGGGACGATTCGATCAGGTGGGTCAAGGTGCAGGTCGCCATTCCGGTCATGGTGCACTCCAATAGCACCGTCGAGAGTACTTCGCCGCACTGCAGCACATCGGCTCTCGTGTCCTGCGGTGTCGACAGAATCAGAATCGTCGACCAGTCGGCGGCGATCTCCGGACGCCGGTCCCGGTGGTCCCGGACCGGAAATTCCCGCGCGACATCGACCCGTCGGCGCTCGGTCTCGGATGGCAGGGCGGTTGCCGGCATTCCCTGCGCAAGCGTGAACTGTGAAGTCCACCAATCGAGTTCGGCGTGATATGTGGTGTCGTCGCGACGAAGTGCCGCGCTGAGCCGCGACGCCTGCACCAGGCGGTCGCGGTCCTGGTCGGCCAGGACGTCGAGCGCAACGGCGTCGTCGGCGAGAACGCTGCGCAGTACCGGTTCGAAATCGGCCCAGTTTCTGGGGGCGTCGAAGGGCAGCCGATCGGTGCGGCGGTGCAGAATTGCCGCCGCCCGGGTGTGCTGCGCCGGGGTGACGTGATCGAGCGGACTGAAATGCATCGTCGCCACATGCGCAGGGTCGTTCGGGTTCGGAAAGCGGGCGACGCCGGTGCGCCAACCCGCAGCGGTCATCGCGACGCGGAAATGGTCAAGTGCGCTGCCGCAGCTGAGGAGGGCTTGGCGGCCCGAAGGGTCGGCGGCCGGCACCGTCCGGTTGCGATCGGCGAAGAGGTGGACCGCCCCGTCCTCGACGACCCATCGCCAGGGTTGGCTATTGTGCACCGACGGCGCCCGGCAGGCCAGCTGGACTGCGTTTCTGACGACTTCGAGGTCCACCATGACGACGTTACGGCTGACACTTTCGGACCGGTAGGGACCTTGGTCATAATCACCAGCGGTACCAACAGTTTTCAGGCATTCCGACGCGGATCGCCGCGGCGGTCGCCGGCCGGAGCCGACGAACCTGAATGACTCCGCTTGCAATGTCGTGCCCACCTGGCATTCTGAACGGATGGCAGGCAAGGAGATCGATCCGATTCGGGCCAAGAGTGCGCTGGCCGTGATCAGGCAGAACCCGGGGATCGTCCTGTTCGCGGTGTCGCCGCTGATCGGCGTGGTGGCCGTCGTCTGGTACCTGCTCGGTGCCGGCTGGGGTATCGCGTTGGCGCTGGCGCTGCTGGTCGGCGGCGGTGCCTTCGTCATGCTCAAGCGCTGACGAGTCCGGCATGCGTTCGTGGTGGGGGTGGGGCACACTCGAGCAGGCCCTCACCGATCAGGAGACCAAGGACCTGGTGGCTCGGATGGCGGCCATGCTGCCCGGACAGGATCTGACGGACCACCGTCCGCCGGATCCGGCCGCACTCGGGCTGCCCGGGCCCCGGATCACCCCGCCCGCGACGTTGAGCGCGCTGTGTTCGGCGCATCTCATCGACCGGGTGGGCCACGCGCGCGGCAAGGCGTTTCGGGACGTGGCGCGCAACCTGCAGGGCACCATCGATCATGTCCCCGATCTGATCGTGCGGCCGCGACGCGAGCAGGACGTGATCGACGTACTGGATTGGTGTGGGCGGGAAGGGATTTCGGTCATACCCTACGGCGGAGGCAGCTCGGTGGTGGGAGGCGTCGAGCCGCGCTTCGAGGGGCCCGCCGTCACCCTCGATATCAGCGCGATGAGCGCCGTGGTCGAGGTCGACGCCGTCAGCCGCGCCGCCCGAATCCAGGCCGGCGCGCTCGGCCCGTGGATCGAAGACCAACTCCGCCGCCACGATCTGACGCTGCGGCACTTTCCGCAGTCGTTCGCCTTCTCCAGCCTCGGCGGCTGGCTGGCCACCCGCGCCGGCGGGCATTTCGCCACGCTGTACACCCACATCGACGACCTCACCGAATCGGTGCGGGTGGTCACCCCCACCGGGATCAGCGAATCGCGGCGGCTACCGGGGTCCGGGGCGGGCCCGTCCCCGGACCGGCTGTTCATCGGCTCCGAGGGCACCCTCGGCGTCATCACCGAAGCCTGGATGCGGTTGCAGAACCGGCGCCGCTGGCAGGTCACCGCGTCGGTCGCGTTCGACCACTGGGCCGGCGCGGTCGCTGCGACCCGGTCAGTCGCGCAAGCCGGGCTCTTCCCGGCGAACTGTCGGCTACTGGATCCCGCCGAAGCGTTCCTCAACGCGGGCACGTCGGTCAGCGGCGGGCTTCTGGTGCTGGCTTTCGAATCCGCGGATCACCCGATCGACCCGTGGCTCACCCGGGCGCTGGAGATCGCCGCCGAATACGGCGGCACGGTGATTTCGCGCCGGAGCCGCGACTCCGACGGCGACAAGTCCAGCGAGACGGCCGACGCCTCGGAGTCCTGGCGTTCGGCGTTCTTGCGGATGCCGTATCAACGCGACGCCATGGCACGCCGCGGCGTCATCGCTGAAACCTTCGAAACCGCCTGCACCTGGGATGGATTCGACGCTCTGCATGCCGCGGTCACCGACGCCGCCCGGGCCGCGATCAGCCGGGTCTGCGGCACCGGAGTGGTGACCTGCCGGTTCACCCACGTCTACCCTGACGGACCGGCGCCGTACTACGGCATCTATGCGGGCGGCCGGTGGGGATCGCTGGACGCGCAGTGGGACGAGATGAAAGCCGCTGTGTCCGAGGCGATCAGCGCCACCGGAGGCACCATCACCCACCACCACGCGGTCGGTCGCGATCACCGGCCGTGGTACGACCGGCAACGTCCCGGCCCGTTCGCCGCGGCGCTACGTGCGGTGAAGCACACGCTGGACCCGGCGGGCATCCTCAACCCCGGAGTGCTGGTGGGATAGCGATCAGCCGTGCCCGATGTGCAGCAGTTTGGCGAGGTTGGCCAGTTTCACCCGCGGACGCCCGTGCGGTTCGCCCGCCGACCGCTCGAACTGGTCGATGAGATCCCAGTGGGCTGAGGTGACCACTTTCGGTTGGCGTTCGAGCAACCAGTCGGCGAGCTTGTCGGCATGGTCCTCGGGCCGTTCGGCAGCCCTGGCTTCGGCCAGGTCGGCCAGCACCGTGTCGACGGTGTCCTGGGAGTCGGACTTGTTGGTCCCGATCACCCCGGTGGGGCCGCGCTTGATCCAGCCGACGACGTACTCGTTGCGGCTGCCGTCGATCCGGCCGTCGCTGTGCGGGATGGTGCCCCGCTTCTCGTCGAACGGCAAACCGGGCGTCGGCTTGCCGCGGTAGCCGACCGAGCGCACCACCAGTTGCACCGGCAGTTCCTCGCGCTCGCCGGTGTCCTTGGCCGACACCCAGCCGTTGTCGTCGGTGACCAATTCGTTGCGGCCCAGGACGATTCGCTCGACGCGTTCGTCGCCCTTGATCTCGATCGGAGATGTCAAGAAGCGGAACACAATTCGCCGGTGGCCCGGTCGCGGCTCCCGCTGCGCGTAGTCCCGCAGCACTTTGATGTTCTGCTTGGTCGTCTTGCCTGCGGCCTCGGCGGCCTCGTCGGTGATGTCGGCGAACTGGGCGGGGTCCACGATCACGTCGACCCCGTCGAGCTCACCCAACTCGCGCAACTCCAGCGTGGTGAACGCCGTCTGGAGCGGACCGCGGCGCCCGATGACGACCACCTCTTCCACACCGCGCGGTCGCAGCGATTCCAGCGCGTGGTCGGCGATGTCGGTCTGTCCCAGCACGTCGGGGTCGGTGACCAGGATGCGGGCGACGTCGATCGCAACGTTGCCGTTGCCGATCACGACGGCCCGGGCGCCGGACAGGTTCGGTGTCTTCTCCTCGAAATGCGGGTGGGCGTTGTACCAGCCGACGAAGTCGACGGCGGAGATGCTGCCGGGCAGATCCTCGCCGGGGATGTTCAACGGTTTGTCCGACTGCGCGCCAACGGCGTAGATCACCGCGTCGTACTGCTCGGCGAGCTCACTTGCGTGCACGTGCTCGCCGACCACCACGTTGCCGAAAAAACGGAAACGCGGATCACCGGCGATCTTCTCGAACTGTTTGCTGATCGATTTGATCTTGGGGTGGTCGGGGGCGACGCCGGACCGCACCAGGCCCCACGGGGTGGGCAGCATCTCGAGCATGTCGACCGCGACAGTGAGGTCGTCGGACGCGTCGGCGGCCTTGAGCAGGGATGCGGCGGCAAAGAAACCCGACGGACCGGAGCCGACGATCGCAACATGATGGGAACGCATGTCGTGCCTTCTGTTCGTGCTCGACTGCACGCGAGGGCCGGCGTCACAGTCGTGCGTTGCACTGATGGTCTCCTGATGCTAGACGGTGCTGCCGGTAACGTGGGCGCCTGTGGAACTTGACCGTCAAGCAGAAATCGCCGCTCTGGACTCCACCCTCACCACGGTGGAACGGGTGCTCGATGTGGACGGTCTGAAGAGCCGGATCGAAAAGCTCGAAAAGGAAGCGTCCGACCCCAATCTGTGGGATGACCAGGCGCGCGCGCAGAAAGTCACCAGTGAGCTGTCGCACACCCAGGGTGAGCTGCGCCGGATCGAAGAGTTGCGGCAACGCCTCGACGACCTGCCGGTGCTGTACGAACTGGCCACCGAAGAAGAGGGAGCCGAGGGCGATTCCGCGCTCGCCGAAGCCGACGCCGAGCTCAAGGCGTTGCGCGCCGACATCGAAGCCACCGAAGTGCGTACTTTGCTGTCCGGCGAGTACGACGAACGTGAGGCCTTGGTCACAATTCGCTCCGGAGCGGGCGGGGTCGACGCCGCCGACTGGGCCGAGATGCTGATGCGGATGTACATCCGGTGGGCTGAACAGCACAAATACGGCGTTGAGGTGTTCGACACGTCCTACGCCGAGGAGGCCGGGATCAAGAGCGCGACCTTCGCCGTGCACGCACCGTTCGCCTACGGCACTCTCTCGGTCGAACAGGGCACCCACCGTCTGGTGCGCATCAGTCCGTTCGACAACCAAAGTCGACGTCAGACGTCTTTCGCGGAGGTGGAGGTGCTCCCGGTGGTGGAGACCACCGACCACATCGAAATCCCCGAAGGCGACCTGCGGGTCGACGTCTACCGGTCCAGCGGGCCGGGCGGGCAATCGGTCAACACCACCGACTCGGCGGTTCGACTCACCCACATCCCAACCGGTATCGTCGTCACTTGCCAGAACGAGAAGTCGCAACTGCAGAACAAAGTTTCGGCGTTACGAGTGCTTCAGGCAAAGTTGTTGGAGCGCAAGCGTTCCGAAGAACGCGCGGAGCTGGACGCCCTGAAAGGTGACGGCGGCAGCTCCTGGGGAAACCAGATGCGGTCCTATGTACTGCACCCATATCAGATGGTCAAGGATCTGCGCACCGAGTTCGAAGTGGGCAATCCTGCGGCTGTCTTGGACGGAGACATCGACGGGTTCCTGGAAGCAGGGATCCGCTGGCGTAACAGAAAAGATGACGACTAATACAACGGCTATTTCTTTGAGGCTCGCCGATGCGGCGCAGCGCTGGCACGACTTCTGGCGCGGTCAGATCGGCGAATGGATCATCACCCGGGGCCTGCGGATCGCCATGCTGGTGATCGCGGCCATACTCGCCGCGCGGTTGGTGCAGTGGGTCGCCCAGCGGGTGACCAGCCAACTCGACGAGGGCTTCGCCGAAAGCGACGCCCTGGTCCGCTCGGAGGCAACCAAACACCGCCAGGCGGTCGCATCGGTGATCTCCTGGGTGTCGATCGTGCTGATCTCGATCGTGGTGATCGTGCAGATCGGCAGCGTGCTGCAGTTCTCGGTGGGCGGATTGATCGCGCCGGCGACAGTGGTGGGCGCCGCGCTGGGCTTCGGGGCCCAGCAGCTGGTCAAGGACCTGCTCTCGGGCTTCTTCATCATTGTCGAGAAGCAGTACGGGTTCGGTGACCTGGTGTCGCTGACGGTCTCGGGGATCGCCGCCGAGGCCCGCGGCACCGTGGAGAACGTGACCTTGCGGGTCACCCGGCTGCGCTCCTCGGACGGGGAGCTTTTCACCATTCCCAACGGTTCGATCGTCAAGACGATCAACCTGTCCAAGGACTGGGCGCGCGCGGTAGTCGACATCCCCGTCTCGACCAGCGCCGACCTCAACCGGGTCAACGAAGTCCTGCATCAGGAGTGCGAGCGGGCACTCGAGAACCCGCATCTGGGCGACCTGCTGCTGGACGCGCCGACGGTGATGGGTGTCGAGAGCATCGAACTCAGCACCGTCACACTGCGGCTGGTGGCCCGCACCCTGCCGGGCAAGCAGTTCGAGGCCGGCCGCCAGTTGCGGGTGCTGGTCATCCGGGCACTGGCCAAGGCGGGCATCGTGACGGCGGCCGATGCCACCGTGGGCGTCGTCGACGACGGCGGTGTCGCCGATCCCGAGGCCGGTGAGGGAACCGACCTGGACAAGTCCGCGGGTCAGGTGACGCGCCGATGAAACTCGAACTGAACCTGCTGAACAAGCGGAGGGAACCGGGGGAGCGTCGGGCGCCGAGTCACCTGTTCGGTGGTCGCGTCCGCACGTCGACCATCGTCTTGATGGTGGCGTTCCTGGCCATCTGGTGGGCCTACGAGACGTACCGCCCGCAGGAGCAGGCGCCGAGCCCCGCCCCGTCGTCGCAAATGGTACCGCCGGGTTACGTGCCGGACCCCGACTACACCTGGGTGCCGCGCACCAGGGTGGAGCAGCCGCAGCGCACGCTGACGCCGACACCCACCACCACCACGACGACGACGCCGCCGCCACCGCCGCCGACGACGACCACGACGACGACCACGCCGTTGATCCAGTTGCCGTGCATCCCGCCGTTCTGCACGCCGACGTCGACGCCCAGTCCGATTCCGTCAGCGCCACCGCAGCAACCGGGACCCGTCCCGCCGGCGCCGGCTCGCTGATTCTCGCGGCCCGGCGAGACACCCCGCTACACTGGCGTGCCGTGATGATCACCCTGGAACATGTCACCAAGCAGTACAAATCGTCGGCGCGTCCAGCCTTGGACGACGTCAACGTCCAGATCGACAAGGGTGAGTTCGTGTTCCTCATCGGTCCGTCCGGGTCGGGCAAGTCGACGTTCATGCGGCTGCTGCTGGCGGCGGAGACACCCTCGTCCGGGGACATCCGGGTCTCGAAGTTCCACGTCAACAAGCTCAGCGGCCGTAACGTTCCGAAGCTGCGTCAGGTGATGGGCTGCGTGTTCCAGGATTTCCGGTTGCTGCAACAGAAGACCGTGTACGACAACGTCGCCTTTGCGCTGGAGGTCATCGGCAGACGCACTGACACGATCAACAAAGTGGTGCCCGACGTGCTTGAGACGGTCGGACTGTCGGGCAAGGCCAACCGGCTGCCGCACGAGTTGTCCGGCGGCGAGCAGCAGCGGGTGGCGATTGCGCGGGCGTACGTCAACAAGCCGCTGGTGCTGCTGGCCGACGAGCCCACCGGGAACCTCGACCCCGACACCAGTAAGGACATCATGGATCTGTTGGAGCGGATCAACCGCAACGGGACGACGGTGTTGATGGCGACACACGACCACCACATCGTCGACGCGATGCGGCAGCGGGTGGTCGAGTTGTCACTGGGCAGGCTGGTTCGTGACGAACAGCGCGGCGTCTACGGGATGGATCGCTAAGTGCGCTTCGGATTCCTATTCAACGAGGTCCTGACCGGCCTGCGTCGCAACGTCACCATGACGATCGCGATGATCCTGACCACCGCCATCTCGATCGGGCTGTTCGGCGGCGGACTGCTGGTGGTGCGGCTGGCCGACAATTCGCGGGCCATCTATCTCGATCGCGTCGAGACGCAGGTTTTTTTGACCAATGACATCTCGGCCAACGACACGAGCTGTACCGGCGATCTGTGCAAGGCGCTGCGAAACAAGATCGAGACCCGGCAGGACGTCAAGTCGGTGCGCTTCGTCAACCAGCAGACCGCCTACGACGACGCGATGCGCAGGTTCCCGGAGTTCAAGGATGTCGCCGACAAGGACTCCTTCCCGGCCTCGTTCATCGTCAAGCTGTACAGCCCCGAGCAGCACAGAGACTTCGTCGCCGCCATAGAGGGGCAGCCCGGCGTGCGGGACACCCTCAACCAGAAACAGCTGATCGACCGGCTGTTCGCCGTGCTGGACGGTCTGAGCAAGGCGGCGTTCGCCGTCGCACTGGTCCAGGCGGTCGGGGCGATCCTGCTGATCGCCAACATGGTTCAGGTCGCCGCCTTCACCAGGCGCACCGAGATCGGCATCATGCGACTCGTCGGAGCCAGCCGCTGGTACACCCAACTGCCGTTCCTGGTGGAGGCCATGCTGGCCGCGACGATCGGCGTGGTGATCGCCATCCTCGGCCTGATCGGCGTGCGGACCTTCTTCCTGGAAGGGGCGTTGAGCCAGTTCTATGAAGCCCATCTGATCGCCAAGGTCGACTACGCCGACATCCTCTACATCGCGCCGTGGTTGTTCCTGGTCGGCGTGGCGATGGCCGGCTTGACCGCCTATGCCACGCTGCGGCTCTACGTCCGGCGGTAGCCGTGGCCAACAAGCCCCAGTCCAAGCGACGCGCAGACGGCAAACAAATCATCGCCAGCAATCGCAAGGCCCGGCACAACTATTCAATCCTCGAAGTGTTCGAGGCCGGGGTGGCGCTGCAGGGCACCGAAGTCAAGAGTCTGCGCGAGGGGCATGCCTCATTGGTCGATGCATTCGCCACCGTTGACGACGGCGAGATCTGGTTGCGCAACGTACACATTCCCGAATACCGGAACGGCAGCTGGACCAATCACGCACCGCGGCGCAACCGCAAGCTGCTGTTGCACCGTCGGGAAATCGACGGGCTGATCGGCAAGATCAGGGAAGGCAACTACGCCCTGGTGCCGCTGTCGATGTATTTCTACGAAGGCAAAGTCAAGGTCGAACTGGCGCTGGGCCGCGGCAAGCAGGCGCACGACAAGCGTCAGGATCTGGCCCGTCGTGACGCGCAGCGGGAAGTGGTCCGGGAGTTGGGCCGTCGGGCCAAAGGCATGGCCTGAGCGGTTCCGGCACGTCTAGGATCCGAGGAATGGCCGACCGCCCCGTGACCGTGCTCGACAAAACCACAGTGCTGGCGGGCCTTTTCGCCGTGTGGGACGACATCGACGCGCTTGCCGACGGTCTCTCCGAGGCGCAGTGGGAGACCCCGAGCGCGCTGACCGGCTGGGACGTCAAAGCGGTGGTGTCGCACATCATCGGCACCGAGTGCTTCCTGCAGGGCATCAGCCCGCCGGAGCCCGATATCGACGTCAAGTCACTCGATCATGTGCGCAACGACATCGGCGTGATGAACGAGTGTTGGGTGCGCAGTCTCAGCAAGGAATCCGGCGCCGAGGTGCTCCGCCGATTCCGGGAGGTGACCAACACCCGGCGCAACGTGCTCGCCGACCTGTCCGACGCCGACTGGCAGGCGGTGCTGCCCACGCCGGCGGGCATGGACAGTTACGGACGGTTCATGCGGATCCGGGTCTTCGACTGCTGGATGCACGAGCAGGACATCCGGATCGGGTTGGACCGGCCGTCGTCCGACGCGCAACTGGACGGCCCCGCGGCACGGTTGTCACTCGACGAGATGGCGGCGAGTATGGGGTTCGTGGTCGGCAAACTGGCCAAGGCGCCGGAGGGGTCGCGGGTGCTGTTCGAGCTGACCGGCCCGCTGGCGCGTTCGGTTCGGGTCAGCGTCGACGGCCGCGCGCAGGTGGTCGACGACTTCGGTGGTGCGGAGCCGACGGTGACGCTGCGGCTGGATGCGCTGCAATTCACCCGGCTCGGCGGTGGGCGTCCGTTGTGTCCATCGCGCGATCAGGAGATCGAGTTCAGTGGCGACCGTGAGGTCGCGCAGCGCATCGTTGAGCGAATGAATTTCGTTATCTGACACCGCGATTCGCCTCGCGAATGGCCTGCGCCGGGCCGGCAATGCGACATAGGTCACATCTGTCGAATAGATGTGGTCAACCCAGCCGCGCCGGGTAGCCGACTGCAAGGAAGCTTTGGCTATTCAATCGCTGGGAGGCGAATCTCAAATGACTGCACCAGATTTGACCAGACTGCTCGCGCAGCTGCGTACACTGCTCGACCTGACCAACACCGAAATCCAGATCGCGGAAACTCGCGTGGCACAAGCACGTACGGACGCGGTGCGCCGCGAACTCGCACAGAACGCCGAGAACGGGCGCAAGCGGGCCGAAGCCCTCGAGTCCGCGGTACGGGATCTCGGCGGCTACCCAGACGTCATCGCGCCCCTGCTGGGCCGCGCCACCGCGCTGGTGAAGGCGCTGACCGAACAGGCTGAGCCGTTCGACGAAGCGCTGCTCGGTGACCTGGCCCTGGAGGACCAGCTACTGGACCGCGCCCGCTACACCAAGGCACTGGCGATCGCCGCGAAGCGCAAGGACATCGAGGAACTGGCGGAACGGCTGATTACCGCTCACTCGGCGACGGTGGACTGGTTGACGACGGTGCTGGCCGAAGACGCGCTCGGTGGGCCTGCGGCCCTCCGGCGCACCCCGACGCAGATGGCAGCGGGGGCGGCGGTCCGGTGGGTCAACCTGCCGGTCTCCTGGTCGGCTCGCGGTCTGGAGCGGGCCGTCGACGCGCTGCGCAACCGGGGTCTGACGCTGAACGACCTGGTCAAGCGGACCGGGAACGCGGGCGAGATCGCCGCAAAAGCGCTGTCCGCCTCGCAAAGCGCGGCACTGAAGGCCGCCGAGCGGGTGACCCGCTCGGAGGGGGCCGACGAAGCCGCGGACGCCGTGCATTCGGGACGCGCCGCGGCGGGGGTTCTGGACGCGAGTGAGTTGCCCGTCGAGAACTACGACGAGCTCAACGTGGGCGATGCCGTAACGGCGATCAAGGATCTGACCGAGGCCGGTGACGTGCGCGTGGTGCTGGCTTACGAGGAGGCGCACAAGAACCGGCAGGGCGTGGTCTCGGCCGCGCAGACGCGCGTTGCCGCAATCGCGAAAGAGGCCGTCGGCATCAGCTGACCTGCTTTCTACACTCCGAGTACCCCCGAGACCAGCAATGATCGGGGGTACTCGGCTTGTCGGGGGCCGCATCGTCCAGGTTGCTTCGTGATCCGATCGGAAACAAAATCGCGTTGCCGCTAGTTCTAACCGGCGTACCATGGGAAGTCCTGCCGGAGACCCGGCAGGGATGTTCGAAGTTAACAAGACAAGGGGCTGAACGGTTTCGACTTCGCGCATCGAATCAAGGGAAGCGTGCCGGTGCAGGCAAGAGACCACCGTAAGCGTCGTTGCAACCAATTAAGCGCCGAGTCACATCAGCGCGACTACGCTCTCGCTGCCTAAGCGACAGCTAGTCTGTCGGACCGGGAACGCCCTCGACCCGGACCCCGGCATCAGCTAGAGGGATCCACCGATGAGTTCGGTCGCGGGACTCATCGGGACACCAACAGCGACTGGGATCGTCATCCTGGCTAGTTCGCGTGACCAGGAGATCCGAGCAGAGGCATAGCGGACTGCGCACGGAGAAGCCTTGAGGGAATGCCGTAGGACCCGGGTTCGATTCCCGGCAGCTCCACTGGGAAAGTGCAGGTCGTAGCTAAAGATGATTGGCTGATCGCCTCGACGTCAAGCTCTGGGTCAAGATCGCGAGTGTATGCTGCCGGTTCATGGCCTCGATCCGCATCCGTCAGCGCAAGGATGGCAGTAGCTACACCAGCGTTCTCTACGTGCATTGCGGCAAGCAGACCAGCAGCAGTTTCAACGATTACGCTGAGGCGCTCAGATTCCAAGATGTGTGCAATCGGCTGGGCCCGGCAGAGGCATTGCGAATCTGGGAAGCCGTTACGCCTAGCGACGGTCACACGGTCAAAAGCTTCATCGACAGCCACTTAGGGGCGCTGTCGGGGGTAGAGAAGAAAACTCTAGCCGAATACCGTCGATACCTTAACCGCGACATTGAGCCAGTACTCGGCCATATTCCGCTGCAGACCTTGGCGCGCACCGACCTCAGTCGTTGGGTGAACAAGCTGCATGCCGATGGAATTAGCGGCAAGACGATACAGAACAAACTCGGATTCTTAAGTGGTTGCCTCAACGCTGCTGTACGGGAGGGGCTGATGCCCGCCAACCCTGCCACCGGCATCAGGCTCCCGCGTACCGTCCCACGCGAGATGGTGTTCTTGAGCAGTGACGAGTTCCAACTGCTGAAGGCATCTTTCACCGAGCGCTGGCACCCGTTCCTTGACTTCCTGGTCGCCAGTGGCTGCCGGTTCTCGGAAGCAACCGCGTTGGCGCCTGCCGATGTTGACCGCGTCAATGGCACTGTGCGGATCACCCGAGCCTGGAAGCGCACACCGGGTAACGGTGAGGCCAAGTACGAGCTGGGACAGCCGAAGACTCGACGGTCGATCAGGACGATCAACGTCCCGGCCTCCGTGCTGGACAAGCTGGACTATAGCGCCCTATGGCTCTTCACTAACTCAGAAGGCGGACCTATTCGCCTGTACAGCTGGCGATCCAATGTATGGGTGCCGTCCTTGGCGAAGGCTACAAGCGAGGACGAGAGAAAAGCCAACAAGGTGCTGCTATCGAAACGCCCGCGCATCCACGACCTTCGGCACTCGTGCGCGAGCTGGCTGCTAGGTGCTGGCGTCCCGTTGATCATTGTCAGCGCCCACCTCGGTCACGAAAACACGGCCACCACGGCCCGCATTTATGGCCACCTCGACCGCACAGCCGGGCAGGCGGCAGCTGCTGCTATGGCCACGATCATGATTTAGGCACTGCCCGACTGGTCCGAAAGGCCGGATCGCACGGCCAAGCGCGGTCAGCCCTATTCGGGCTATGTACAGGGGCGGGGAAGCTTAAGTGACGATCGAAACTGAATCGAGAGGATTGGCCCGAAACGGGGGGTAGGATAGAGCCGTGCTTCGGGCGCTGGATCGGCAGCGGGGCGTTCGAGGGTCACTCCGATAGAGAGCGACGGCTGCACGGCAACGACAGCAGGCACCGGCCATCAAAGCCAATGGTCGGTTTCGTTCTGTAGGAGTGCTGCCCCGTGTCCACTACACCATCGCTTTTTTTAACCCTCGATCAGGCAGCTGCCTATCTCGGCTGCACGCCGAAGTGGCTTGCTGATCAGCTTCGTGCTCGCCGGTTTCCTGCCCACAAGGTTGCCAGGAAATGGATGCTGTCCGACGACGATCTTAAGGAGATCGTCCTCCGCTGCGCGATGGCATCCAGGCTTGCACCGCCCGCTGATGTCGCTGGTTCCGCAGTCCCGCAAGTCAGTTCGATGACGAAGACGACTGCTCGACGGATGCGGCGGGCTGAACACTAATGTCCGAAAACGTGCGCCCTGAACAAGATCCGCCGATCTGGTGCAATGCGAGTAGTTCCCGAGCGCGGCGTCAGGCCGAATTGTGAATGACGAACTGAGGGCGACCATGTTGCCGTCCACGCCCGCCGGTTCATCCCCCCACCCGGAACACGGTACGGCACGCGATACGGGCCCTGGTTTGGAGACGGGTTTCGGTCCACTGCGGCGTCACATAGAGCAGCGGCGCGCCGGTGGACAATCGACGACAAAGAAGTCGGTTGAGTGCCAGCACGATCCAGGCCGACCCATCAGCACTACCCTGTTGTCTCACCGCATCCCGAAATACGTCGACGATGCCATCGCTTCACCCACTGACTGGGAAGGCGCCGGGCAGGACCAGCGCCTGCTGTTCAGGCGTTTACAGCGCGACGTGGCATACCCATTGGTGCTACGCGGGTTCTCCGCCGAGGAGTTCCTGAACTTCATGCCCGCCTACACACCTCCGCCAAGTAAGGAGGGTCAACGACGCAATGTCCTTTGGGAGGAGTTGACTCATCGGGGGCGGCGTATCCGGCACCCTCAGCAGTACGAACCGATGGTGGTGAAGGCTTTCAAGTACGCGCATGAGGCGCTCGGGCAGGGTTTTATTCCCGACGAGGATCAGCCCGAATATATTGCGGCCCTGACCGACATGTGGAGGGGACTGTTGGCGGCGGGACAAATCGCTCTGTCTCCCTTGGAGGCTGGCGTATTGGACTATGTTATGCACCAGATGCACGCCCGCAGTTTCCTTAACGTCACCTGCCCGCTCCGAGATGTAGCAGCAACGTTAGGGGTGAATTATCTGCGCGTGCGGAGGGCGCTCCAACGCCTATCTGATGATGGGGTTCTTGTCTGCCGCAGCAGGGGCAACGCGCAAAGACGCAAAGCGGGAATTTATTGCTTGGCACCGCGTCTCCCCGCTGAGCGCACGGTCGCAATACAGGAAAAATCTTCTTCCTACGGGACTGCCCTGACCTTATTGCATCAGAAACCGCAGGTCAACACCGATTTTGGTGGAGAAGGCCACATGAAACATACCAATTCCCTTCGGGTTTCGTGTTCTCCTACTTCCCCTTCGTGCTCGAAGCCTGCTGCTTCCTCCGGGAGTATGGGTATGTTTCAACGGTTTTCGGGTGAGGGGGTTCATTCCGTCAACACCGATGGCCTCGACTTTCCGAAAGAGCTGCTGATAGAAGGACCCGCTGCGATCGAGAGTTACTACGCGCGACTGTGGGGGGCGTGGGCGGTGTTGTGGCCAGGACGCTGGCCCAAGGCTCCTCACCTGCCGCAGACAGAGTTGGTAGTTATGGAGTCTGAGGACGCTGCCCGAAATTGGGTGGGGGCCGCGCTGATTCACCTGGGGCGAGGCAAGCGTTTATCGAACGTCTTGTTGGATGCCCACGCGGGGCTTCAGCTTTGGTTGGGCAGCCAGATTGAGCTTCACGAATGGAGACAACGGTTGAATAGAGTGCAGAGTCCATAGACTTCAGAAGTCCCGAAGACGTACCTTCCGCGATGCACTTGAGGGTCGGAGTTGAAAAAGGTCGCATACGAAAGGATCGAACCACGCTGCCGCGTTTGCCGGGAGCCAGCGGTGCGCCGCCTGGTAAACAATCTGCTGCGTTGGCGCGGAACGCCAATTATCAACGCTGACGGTCTCGTTCACGTGGTCAACTACTCGGATATCTTGCGCAGTCTAGAGCCACACAACAGGACTCTTGTTGCGAGAGAACGCATCACCTACGACAGCCTGTGGGTGCATTCGAAGAGGCACTACGACAATTGCAGCGCATCCATTTCGTGGCGAGCCCACTGGGATGAGGTGTTGAAGGAGGCATTCGCACTTCCAATGCTGATACAAATTAGCCACAAGAACACTGTCACCAAGTACGAAGGTTTCGGTAGTGGCGAGACCTCTCCCCGCAGCAGCTAGCCTTTGGCTCGCGGGGGAGGCGGCCACTTACTTGTCTCTGCCACCATCCGACATCCCGCGACTAGTCCTGCACCTAGACATAGGCGCCTGCTCGACTCACCCACGTGGTAAGCCCGATGGGGCACCACACTCCGAAGCTCAGAAGCTCCGAACCGAGTGGTCAGATGCCTGTGGTATTTGGGACGTCAGGGCACAAATCGCGCAGGGCGAAGTGCACCAACGTTCCGGCCTCCGCATAGCTCGTCGGAACACCGCGAGAATCAAGATCCTTCACCAACGCATCACGAGCAGCGTCAGGGGTCAGTCCAATCTTGCCGATCTCGAAGCACATCTGCCGACCCTCGATGAGCAGGTCCGAGTCAGACAACGCCGGATGGACTACCCCTGGCGACGTGAGGTCTGCCAGGAACCGATTGTCGTCCGCGAATGCAGATGGCGCGAATGCGATCGCGGTGATTCCGAGGCCGACCAGAAACGCGAAGAATCTTCCCGAATCGCTAACCCGACGGCCTGTTCGCCAGTCGCGAGCTACAGGCACGCCGTTATCCATCGTTGGCGTGTCGACCTTCGAGGTCCGGTGTTGTGAGTAGAGCTTCAACGTGCAAAATCTCCTTTGATCCAGAAATCTCATCGGGACGAGGTGATCGCGAAACCGAACTGCCTTAGTGGCGCCAAGGACGCTCCGGTCCAATCTGCCGTAGCGTAGAAGAGCACCGCCGCGCCGCCGATGGTTCCTATCGTCGTTGCGCCCATTAAGCCGATGATTGCCGCTCTCTGTTGTGCCGCACTGAGAGACTGATACTGAAGAATCCATATCGCTCCGTAACGTTCACTATCGATTTCAGCGTCGGGGAAGATGCTGATCCGGGAAGTGCACAGAGCGGAATCTGTTGTGCCCCGGAGCAGAGCCATGCTTTTCTCACTCGGGCGACGATAGGAATCTTGCTGACACACCGCCGCAACGGGCGCCGACTTGCTCAAACCACCCGCAGTGACGGTGCGCGAGCTGTGCATCTGCACCCCGACAACCACGAGTAGGGCGACGACGAATAGGGCAATCGACGCAAGGCCTATCAGCTTCGCGTTATTGCGCCGTGGCAGTTGAAGCGGGTAGCGGTATGGAGTCTGCGGTGGATGGTGCGGGTGCGGGTGCAGGTAGGGCGTCGTCGATGACGAGAATATTGGCGGAGGACTTATCTGAGAGACGGGTCGAGGCGTCTGCGCCCCACCCATCGAGCCTGGCGATTGCCCCTGATGGGCTGGTCCATGTTCAGCGTTCAACGCACGACACCGCATGGACCATCAGTGAAGATGGGCCGGCCGTTAGCCTTCGTGGCGTGAATCATCTGATCCGCCTCATCGCGTTGTAATAGCCCATGGGGACGTATCACGGTACGCAAAAACCGAAGAAGGATTCAAGGTATTGGGATTCATAGTCTCTGGATTCATAGAGTTGGCCCTTATCTCCTTGGATAATGCCCGCACCGTCGCAGTCACCGGTTTCTCCGGCGACTCGCGAGTTCGGCCTTCGGGTAGCTGCTCGACGACATGAGCTTGGTTTGAGTCAGGAAAAGGCCTCGGAACTCGTTGGCCTGCACTGGACCTACCTTGGCCAGGTTGAACGTGGGCGACGAAACATTAGTCTGCACAACATCTTGAAGATCGCCCACGGCTTAGGGACCGACGCGGGCGAGTTGGTCAGTGGATTGCCGATGCTGGCCGATTGAACGCTTTCACCAGCAATGGGGCGGCCGCTGCAGTAGTTCGCGGAGAGGTGGCCCGAATACGGCGACGCCGCCAGATTGACGTGACCACGGACGTGCCGCCTTCGTCGTCTTGTCGGTTCGATGATTAGCCCCGGCGGGGCCATCGGGGTTCGGGCAGATTGCGAGAACCGGTGCAGTCGCGACCGATCAGTGTCAGTGGCTTGGTGTATTGATAGGCCACGGCACGATAAATTGATTGGAGACCGCAATGGGATTCGACGCCCACGTTCTAAAAGTGTTGATTGCGTCTCCCAGCGATACGGGTCGTGAGCGCGATGCGATCGAGAAGGCGTTACATGGTTGGAACAGCTCGCGAGCCGAGCGCGAGCAGATACAGTTGGCGCCTTGGCGCTGGGAGACGCATGCGATACCCGAACTCGGCGGGACGGCGCAGGACATCATCGATCGCCAAGCGGTCAAGACGTGTGACGTGGTAATTGCGGTTTTCAATGCCCGACTCGGGACCGCTACTGCCGACGCGGTGTCGGGTACAGCGCACGAGATCATCGAGGCACACCGAGCGGGTAAACCTGTCCACGTTTACTTCTCAACCGAGCCGTTCCCGCGAGACACGAAGCCGGACGAAATTCAGCGACTCAACGATTTCAAAGACCAGTTGCGTGGCGAAGGGCTGCTGGGCGAGTATGCGGGTATCGAGGACCTGCAGTTCAGAGTGCGCGATGCGATTGAACGCGATGTGGCTAGGATGGATCTCGGTCAGGTGATTATCCGAAGCGCCAAGGCTGACCAGGCGCGGAAAATCATGAGTTATCGAACCTCTGTAAGCGTTGTCGGCAAGGGCATGTGGAGGGTCCAAGTCTGCAATCACAGCGTTGGCCCCATCACTCGACTCAGCGTCGATGTGTCGGCAGTGGATGCGAACGGTAACCAGGTTGATGGTGTGCGCCCCTCCAAAGATGTCATATCGATGGATGAGGTCTTTAGCCGAATAATCGGCGACGGCTTGGCGAGTGGCTTCAGTCGAATGATTGGTCAGGGGTCGGCGAGAATGCTCGGCAACTCTGTTGCTTCGCAAGCGAGGCCAGCCTTGAACGATGCGTTGGTCGGGCACGTGGCCGATGGGTTTCCTTCCGGGCTCGCTCCCGACCAGTCAGCGATCGTCCTGTATGTCTTGCCCCCCGGCACAACGCCTTCTGTGGTCATGAAGTTCAACGACGAGGCTGGGAATGGCTGGTCCCGGACCAACGACGGGGACCCACAGCGCCTGACTTCATCGGCATAGTCGTTTGGGCTTTGAAATACGGGATCCACAATCGATGGCGGCCCGGATCAATCCGGTCCGAACTGGGGTGCGTCGGCGCTCCCGCCCTATGTCAAACTTCGGCAACTAGTCCACATCACAGTGGGGGTGTAGTGAGCGCACAAGCACCATCCGTCTTTGACTGGTTGCCCGCCGGGCTGGCGCCCGTCGCCCTTCGCCTAGCCCGTGCCGACGAACTTGAGTACCAGCTCGGCTGGGAATGCTTGAACTGGTCGCTTCACGCCCTCGACCTAGAGCAAGTTAAGAGAGCTGATGGTCTGCTCGACGTGGTAGTACACGCTGTGCGACCGATACCGCCAGTCGCGGCGATGCTGTTCAGTGAAATCGTGAACCACCTCCGAGCGGCAATTGACAATGTCATGTTCTATGTCGTGGAAGCCCTCGGCGGTCCACTCACCCCATCCGCAGCAGCTCAGGTAGCAATGCCAATCCAAGAGTCGGCGATCAATCTGCAGAACTGGTCGACTCGACGAAAGAAGAAAGTGCCTGGATTTGACACCGGAAAGAGCTTTAACGACGCATCGAGAGTCTTCAGCCATATAACAGCCTTGCGGTGGTAACCGCGATCTCACCCTTTGTGGGTAAACAAGACCTGCATGGCGTGCACCCGCTAACGCTGCTGCAGGGCTACTCCAACGCGGATAAACACAGGGCCATTCGTCTGACGTCCGGACGCACCATCCCCTTCCGCAGAAGCCCAGGCAAGTACGACATCACGATGCACCAAGTAGACGCGGGATTCGTCATCGCTGAGGGGCTTCCTACGAGCTCAAGGGAAGTGGACGCGACTTCCGCCGTGCATGTGCAGAGGCCTGATGGCTCGGTGTGGGTACCTCCCGGTGCTGAACTGGCTCAGATCCATAACTTTGTCTCCGATATCGCTATTCCGACTTTGATTAGCGGCGGTCCTGCATCGCCGGATATACCCCGTAAAGTCATCCTCGATGACACAGGTGTTTCGATCACTGAAGGATCGAGACAGGTGGCGCCAAGTCTGCCCATCAGCGTGTCGGCGAGGAGGCCGTTAAGAAGGCGCAAGAACTGGATGCCGAACCCCCTCCGACCCTCGCGCCGCCGCGCAAGGCTGGCAGTGAATCCAGCTAGAAGCGGGGACTTTTGGGTGGCGCAAGAAGCCTAGAACACCACTATTGAAGTATGCGCCCACCTTGGGCCGACGACACGGCTGACCCGACACGCCGGTAGGTGTCGGTGGCGGCGGGGACGATGGATGCATGTCACCGGTAGACAACGTGTGGGCCGACGCCAGTGAGCAAGGCCTCGCCTACGGATTCGCCCTGGTCGAACACCACCTGCGCGATAACGCCAGCAACTGGGGTAAGCGAGCACTGCTGTTACCTCACATGTCGGCGCGCAGGGAGCGCTATCACCAGAACTACAGCTCCAACAGTAATGTCGGTAGCGCACGCGGTAAGCCTCCTGAGCGAGGCGGACCGGTGTTAGCCGTCGACCCGCCGCTGAAGCTGTTGGAACTCGGCCTGCGACTCGCTGATGGGCAACTGTTCGGCGCGGCGACGGCTCACCCGCACGAGCTGATCGGCTGGGCAGCGGCTACGAAGGCTATTGACCTCACGACCGGCCAACGGCACCCGGGCGTGCCGCCCGAGATCGAAGAGGCGCTGCAAGACTTGCATGACGCCGGGTACAACGGCTATGCGCGACAACGCGAATGGTTCTTCGCCGCCAACTACTTTCCACCTATAGACATACTGATGGACGCGGGATATGACGTCGACTTCGTCAAGAGCTACCTTGTCGTGCTTGGGAAGTCAGCGGACAGCGTCCAGCGGATCGACAAGTTATACGTTCCGCCCTCGCAGCGGCCGCGCCCCGCGCGATGACCCTAAACCCTGAGCGCTCAGCGAAAATGAGTGACGCGCATTGATGTCAGCTGGGACGATGGCCGAATGAAGCCCACTATGCGGTGAATATTTGATTTCGACCTCGCCACCTGTGCCATCCCAATATCTTGAGCCAGTGGAAGGGACACCGTTCGGTCGCTACCGGCTCATCGAGTTACTGGGCCGTGGCGGTATGGGCGAAGTATGGCGCGGTCTCGACACGGACACGGACCGTATCGTCGCTCTAAAGCTGTTGCCCGCTGCGCTGGCAACTGATCCCACCTTCGTGCAGCGGTTTCGACGCGAGGCGTACGCCGCTGCGAAATTGAACAACCCTCATATCATCCCGATCCATAATTACGGTGAGATCGACGGCCGACTGTATGTCGACATGCGACTTGTGGAGGGCCGTGATCTACAGGAACTGCTGAGCGAAGGACCACTTGTGCCGTCGCGAGCGGTAGGGATCGTGGAACAGGTTGCGAAGGCCTTAAACAGCGCGCACAAGTCTGGTGTAGTGCACCGCGATGTCAAGCCCTCCAACATCCTGGTTGACGAGGACGACTTTGCGTACTTAATTGACTTCGGTATTGCACGTGCTGCGGATGCGACCGACCTAACTGGTACGGGCGCAACCCTCGGCACTTGGGCCTATATGGCCCCCGAGCGCTTCCGAATGGGGGGCGCTGACGCCAAGGTGGACGTCTACGCCCTCGCGTGTGTCCTCCATCAATGCCTAACTGGTAATTCAGCGTTCCCAGGTACGAGCCTGCCGGAGCAGATGCACGCGCATATTTATCTCGATCGGCCACGTCCCAGTCATCAACGTCCCGGTTTACCAACAGGATTCGACGAAGTAATCGCTCGTGGTATGGCGATAGACCCCGACAAAAGGTACGCCACAACCACCAAGCTGGCCGCTGCGGCCCGCGATGTCATCACCGTGACCGTCCCGTTGACCAATACGACACCGGCCCCTGGCAAACCTTCGTCCGTCGGAATTACGAAGTCGAACTCTTCCAAGGCGGACCCTGCGAAGCCGAGCACTGCCAAGAGCCGCGCGAACACGGCCGTGCCGAATGCCAGCCCCGCCACAGGTCCCTCGAAAGCGAGCAAGGCCAGTCCTTCCAAGGGTCCGCGCAAGGCAACCCCGACGCAGGGGCGCAGACCAGCATTTCCGCCCGACGAAGCACGGAAGTTTGCGCCCGGACCGACCAGGACCTCAGCAGGGGCATCAAGCAAGACCTGGTCGCAAGTCAAGCGGCCAAGGGACTTCTCCTCAGATAAACCGGCCAACGCAGCCGCTAAGTCCAGCAATGCTAGGTCGAGATTTCTCCAACGGATTGCACTCATAGCGGCCACGATTGCTGCCGTCGCGGCACTCACATGGGCGGACTCGCAAGAAGATCACCCAGACAAGCCCGCGCATACAACTACTTCTGCGCCGGTGAGTACAGCGTCGCCAGCACTCCCTGCGGGCAGCCCCGCCATCGCGAAGACCGATGTGCAGACGACTATTGCCATTTCTGGCAATCAGCTCGTCAGTGGCTTTCGCGAGGTATATAACTCGCCTGATAGGCGTCTGTCATTGTGCGGCGAGCCCTCGCCCGCAGCCGTGACAGCGGATGTCTACCTCTGTGAGCCATACGCGGAAGGCGCGAGCGTGTGCTGGACGGCAGCGCCCACGTCAATCTTGTGCCTCGATGACCCATGGTCCAAAGGACTGCGTCGATACACCTACACGACACCGCTTCATCAGGTCTATCCCGAGGACAACCCAAAGCCTTATGCGTTACTACTGGACGACGGCACCCGGTGTCGTCTAATGGTTGGAGGTACACGCTGGGTTCGCCCTGATGGCTACCGACAGGCCTACAGCTGCGGCATAAAGATGGGTTCAGACCTGTCGGTCATGGTGCCCTCTGACTCGAACCCGATAAACCGATCTTCACCACTATGGACGGTTATGGTCGGCGTGAACGATTCGGCGTTAGAGACCCATTCAGTTGCTACAGCCTGGTTCGCTGGCGCTGAAGGTGATGGCTGACATCACGCACGCAACTGAGGAACGGTTGTCTTCGCGGCTTCTGGCCATGGTGCGGACTAAGAACTTGGGCCTTCGGGAGTGCAGTACCTGCGTTCTATCGCGATTAAACGCGGTAATGCTCGCTCGTAAGCAACAGGGCGGGACCTGCTGGCGCCTCAAATGGTCGTTGCAGGACCGAGCAAGACTGCAGTGTTGCTCTGCCGACCGATCATTCCAACCGTTAGGTTGGCCCGATGGATGTGTCAACGCTCGCCTCACTCCTTGCTGCGCTGGGCACTGGTGGCGCAATCGGGCAGTATGTCGGAGCGGCCGGAGCACGCCGTGAGATACGCAGTGCGTTCCTAAGAGCCATCGCAATCGTCGAGGAAGCACGTTTTTCCAGGGCCCCGAATGGAGAGGACTTCCCGGCATTTGTTACCGCCATTCGTGACCTGGAAACGGCTGGGCTACTTGCCCGCATCCCCAGACGTGCAGTGCAACATTACGTAGTTCTCGCTCGCGCCGCCCGCTATTCGAGTGGCGACGCGGTCGAGTTCGACCCTGTTGATCAGGAGTTCTGGGGCAGCATTGCCCCTTCTTTCGACACCCTCCTCCGCGACACCGCTGAAATCCTCACGCGGCTGGCCTGGAATCCCTGGAAGTCGCAACTGACACTCGACCGCCAGTTGAAGAAGCTACGCAATCGCGCCTTGAGGCTCGACAATCGCTCGATCAAGCATCACCTTGCTCTAGCCCAGAAGTACTACTACGTACTCCGTGGCCCGCTCGGACAGCTTCCGGGTATCGACGAGTCCGCCGACTAGGCAACACCTTTCGGCACGGCTTCTTGGAACGTGGCAGATGCAACCACAACACCTATACCCGCCGGAACGTACGGCGGTATGGGTTGTTCTTCCGACCATTCCGCAAGCGGCCCATTGATCGCCTTTACAATGACGCCTGCAATGCGCCACTGATTCGTCTCAGAATGGCGGAACACTAGCGGCCCGCCCGAGAATCCTGGATTCACTATGGCATCGATGTTGCGGACCGGTGAGACTTTCGCCGGATACCGGATTCTGCGGGTGCTTGGCTCCGGGGGCATGGGCGAGGTTTACCTGGTCCGGCATCCCAACCTGCCCCGCCATGATGCCCTCAAGATTCTTCGCGCCGAGGTGTCCAGCGACACGTCGTTCCGGGATCGGTTCATCCGCGAAGCGGACTTGGCCGCAGTTCTACGCCATCCCCACATCGTCGGAATACACGACCGAGGCGACCACGAGGGCCAGTTGTGGATCGCGATGGACTACATCGACGGCACCGACGCGGCTCAGCTGATACAACGGCGATACCCGGCAGGCATGCCTGCCGAACTTGCTCTTCGCATCGTTGCCGCTGTCGCCAGCGCGCTGGATTATGCACACAAGAAGGGCCTGTTGCACCGAGACGTCAAGCCCGCCAATATCATGATCGCTGAGTTCGACAGCGATGATGAACAGGTTTATCTCGCCGACTTCGGTATTGCCCGCCCATTGGATGACACCAGCGGCATCACGACTACCGACATGACCGTGGGCACTGTCGCCTACGCCGCGCCCGAACAACTGATGGGTCAGCACCTGGACGGGCGAACTGATCAGTACGCGCTCGCCGCCACCGCCTACCACCTGCTTTCTGGCGTGCAGTTGTTCCCACACTCCAATCCAGTCCTCGTGATCAGCCGTCATCTCAACACGACCCCGCCCAATTTGGGCGAGCGTCGCCCAGATTGTGCATTCCTGGACGAGGTGCTTCAGATAGCGCTGGCCAAAAGCCCGCAGGACCGGTTCCCGTCGTGTTCGGCGTTCGCGGCGGCCCTAGTGGATGAGTCCCGTGCTGGACAGGGAGCAGCGTCTACAAACGCTACGACCTACGCGGCACCGAAATTACACAATTGGGCCGCCTCGTCGACGGCAGCGTCTGCCAAACCCGCAAGAGCGTCGCGGCGGGCATGGGTTGGCTTGGGAAGTGTCGTCGCAATCATGCTGTTGATCGGCGTTGTGACCTTGACTTGGCGTCCTTGGGAACCGGCTCGGCAGCAGGCTCGGCAGCAGCCGTCTACGCCGTCGGCCAGCCCGACCACGGCGCTGATGTCGTTGACCGGCAAGTGGTCTGGGTCCGTTTCCGGCGCCCAATCGGGTTTCGATGTGGTCGCCGACATCGTTGACGACGCACAGCTATCGGGCACGGTGAGCTACCCGCAGCTCTACTGTGGCGGGATATGGACTCAGTACGGCTCCGCAGGCGACGGAGTGCGGTTAATTACCGAAACGATCACGCAGGGCAGCTGCGTAAACTCGGACGTCACTCTCACCCCGCAGAATGATGGCACGCTCTCCTTCACGTCCACGTACTACGCGGCGTCTAGACAACTTGACATCACCATATACGCGACTATGCGCCGCTCGGCCCGATGATTGGCGGGGACATTGATGTTGGGGGCGTTCAACCGGGGCGTCCGAGCCGTCGAAATGCCGCCACTCGCTAAAGGACGCGGCAGCCTTACGAGCACGGCCATACCCGAGTTCAGCACCGCCATCGCCGCCTGCGGGACGTCCCCGACGACCCGGTCTACGAACCGCTCGCCCGGGCAAACAGATGACTACCGCCGCAAAGCGAGCTGCGCGTGCGATCAAATCGCCGTCAGGCCCCGCAGAGTTGTGGCGGTCTCGAAGAGACGACACACGAGTGCATCGAAGGTCATTCGCATAATTCCGGAATGAGCAATTGATTGCACCGTGATGTACAGAGTTGGCCGCTGGCGGACGATCAACACGCAATTCCTCTTTCGGCAGCTCGATCATCCGTTTATCTTGAGGCAGTGGAGGGGACGCCGTTCGGGCACTACCGCTTGATTGAGTTATTCGGTCGCGGCGGGATGGGTCAGGTGTGGCGGGCCCACGACACCGAGGCCGATCGGATCGTGGCCATCAAGGTGTTGCCCGCACACCTATCGGAGGACAAAGAGTTCCAGAAGCGGTTCCGGCGCGAAGCCCATGCGGCAGCACGCTTGAACAGCCCCCACGTCATTCCCATCCACCGCTACGGGGAGATTGACGGTCGCCTATACCTCGACATGCGACTAATCGATGGCCGCGACCTGGCCACCGTGCTGGCCAACGGACCGTTGGACCCGACCCGGGCTGTAAACATCGTAGGCCAGGTAGCCAAGGCGTTGCGTGCCGCCCATGAGGTGGGTCTGCTGCACCGCGACATCAAACCTTCCAACATCCTGCTCGATCGCGACGACTTCGCGTACCTGATTGACTTCGGGATCGCACGCATGCAGGACGAGACGCGAATGACCAAGTCCGGCAGCGTCATCGGTACCTATCTATACATCGCACCCGAACGATTAACCCTTGGGGCCGACGAAGACGCCCGCGCCGACATCTACTCGCTAGCCTGCGTGCTCTACGAATGCCTAACTGGCAGCCCACCGTTTCCGGGCGAGACCATGTCCCAACTCGTCGGGGCACACCTGTACGCCTCGGCACCGCGACCTTCGATGAGCCAACCGCAGGTGCCCCTTGCAGTCGATGACGTCATAGCGCGCGGCATGGCCAAACACCCCGACGATCGGTACGCCACAACGGTGGAGTTGGCCGATGCCGCTCGCGACGCGATCACGCAGCACGTTCCCCTACCGGTGCCCGCCCCACCATCGGATCTTCCGGGGCAAGCGGAGTCCAATCCGGGCGACGCCAGCGCGGGTCCGCCGCCCCCCACGACCACAAGCCCCGACGAGCGCCTGGCCCCGACGCCTACCGTCGCAGCGATTTCCAAACCCTTGGATCCTGTTGCGAAAGCGGGAGACCGGGAGCCGGTGGTGTCGCCACGAGCCCCGAGGCGACGGATCATCGCCGGTAGTGGAGTTGCGGCAGCCATAGTGGCGATCGTGGTCGTGGCGGCGCTCATCGGCCTGGATCGGGGTTCGACGGCGACACCCGCCGCGCGCATAACATCAACAACGCCTAGGCCGATGGTGGGCCCCGACCGCATGGACTCGATCTTGCTCAGCGCAATGGAAGTGGCAACGGTAATGGGCGTTTCTGACATGCCAAAGGTCGGGGCAATCGCTCATGTCCCTTTCGACCCGCCGGATGAGGTGTCCAATTCGGACTGTCTGGGAACGGTCTTCATCGGCGAGAAGCCAGTGTATGCGGGCAGCGGATACACCGCGATGAGCCTTCAGGTGCTTGCAGACTCGGAAACCGTAAGCCGCTTTGTCCAGCAGGGCGTGGTGCACTTTCCATCGGCTGAAAAGGCTCTGAGCTTCATCAAGAACTCGGCGACCAAATGGCGGACGTGTGCTGGGCAAACGGTGACCTGGACAAGCGGCGGCGGTCAATTCCGATGGGCCATCGGCGATCTCGCCGGAGACGCTTCGACAATTGCACAGCCGAAAACGCTAACAGGCGATGGAAGCATCTGCCAGCGCGTCCTCAGCGCAGTATCGAATCTGGTCATCGATGTCAACGCCTGCGGCCCTCGGCTCAGTGACCAAGCCCGTCAGATCGCCAGCAAGATCGCAGCCCAAGCTGGCTGACTATCGCCATCTCTGGACGCCTGACCACTGGTCGGTGACCGTCAGACCGTACTCGGAAGTGACATCGGCGCGTCACGACCTCCAATTCTTGGGTGTCTAGAATATGACCACATATGAGACACCGATAGCACCGTGCCTTACGTAAGCATTCGCCCAGGTCGGGCAATCTCAATAGTCCGTCTCAGAAATAGATGTCGCGAAAATTGCGTTCTAATGATTGGTGAGACACGAACGCGAACTTCAAGCAGCCAGGCAGCTCGCTGGCACGAGAATTGGCTACACCCGCGTGAGCACTGTCGCCCAGACCCTTGATCAGCAGAACGCCGTACTTGAGGCAGCAGGCGTTACGAAAACTTTCTCGGACGTGATGTCCGGTGCCCGCGATGACCGACCGGGACTCACTGCCTTAATGGATTACGTCCGTTCCGGCGACACTGTTGTTGTATGGAAGCTGGATCGACTGGGGCGCAACACACTTCATATCTTGGAGACGGTCAAAGCACTCACTGCGCGTGGCGTCACGCTAGTGTCGACTTCTGACGGGATCGATTCCTCAACACCGGCTGGGCGAATGATGATCGGGGTACTTGGCTCGCTCGCTGAGTACGAGCGGGAGCTGACGAAAGAACGAACCGCCCTCAAACGAGCGGCATCTCGCGCCAACGGCACTAAATTTGGCCGTCCGCGAAAGGTGGACGACGCGGAGCATATTGCCACTGCCATGCGCATGAAGTCCGATGGGCATACGGCCAGGGCTATTGCCAAGTATCTCGGTGTCAGCCGCGCGACTCTCTATCGGTACCTCGCCACGGCTTGACCATCGGTGTCGGCCACCCATTTCTCGACCGACCCGCACTGTGCGTCAGCGCCCATACCGTCGTTACCAGCAGACGCGACTACCCGAGATAGAGGTCGACAAACGAAGACTTAAGCCGCACAACAGAGGAGAATGAGATGAACCATTCAAGACAAGCTGGCACCGATTTACCGAAGGGGCACAACGTGAATGACGGCGCGGCGCTATGGGGAGGCCCCCCTGCGGCAGAGATCGAAGTGGGTCTGCAGCGCCTGATAGCTCGGTTATACAGCGAGATGCGCTGCCATCCCACGGTCGCTGAACTCGACGAGCAAGTCTATGCTGCCCAGCCCGCACCTGAGATCGTTGAGGCAATAGCTGACGCTGCCAGAGTTTTTCACGAGGACGTAGGGCGCGAACCCTCGGCTTTCGAATTGCAGGCGGGGTTGGTGCTTGCTGATACGCGGGCGGCACTCATTACCTACCTGGAACTGGAAATCCAAGTAGGCGATCGGGTTATGTGGGCCGAAACCGATGACAACGGACAGCGCCTGCATCAAAATATTGATGGCCGCGACGACATCATTGTCCCCGTCTTTGGCACCGTAATCGCCCAACCTGACGGGTGGCGCGGCGACAACGTCATCAGCCGCGACGATGGGCGCACCGTGGTCGTTGGGCGCAAGTGGCTAGTCAGCCAAACGGATTCGGCTGTCTGATAGACGCGAGACCACTAAACGCTGCGTCGATCGCGGCATTCGATCGTATTGCGGGCCAATTAGTGCAGCGACAAAATGAGCAACGGCCCGCAGGTGCAGCATTCTTGTCACCGTCGACACACCTGATCGAAGGAGTTTGGCCGCCTTCGCTAGACAGGGCCCGACAGCTTCGGGCCGACGCTTTTCTTGATCATCGCTCAGCAGTTACCTCGGGGGTGCTTACCTCGCAGGTATTTACCCGCGAAGCGACCGGAGCCTCAACGAGGAGGCATCGCCTGCCCGGAGATCGATTCAGCTGGCTACGCGGAAAGGGGTAGCGTTTGATCCCGTCGGACCAAACGAAGTCGTCCGGTGGTTACGTAGGCCAGTACTCCGGTGACGTAGTCGGCGCTCGGTTCGGGGGTCATCGGGAGCCCACCAGCACGGCAATGAGTACCTCCCGTTGCTCGGAGGTGAGGCCCGCCATGCTGGCGCCGCGCGGCCCCGCACTGGCCTCCTCAGGACGGATGGTCATGCCGTCTTTCTCGAAACCGAACGGGCGTCGGGTGCCCTGAAACTTGCCAGTCGAGCCCGACCTGGTGCTTGGCCGTCATGATGCGCTCGAATATGTGCTTCAGCTGTTGCCAGTAGCTGTTAATCGATGTGATGAGTCGGCTGCCCCAGCGGTGTCGGCGGAAACTGATCTACTCCGGGCACGACGAAAGCAGTTTTGCACGGGCGGCACGTTACCTTGGCCATTGGCGAACAGGCAGCGCTTCCACGATCCGTCTGGGCGGATCGGGCCGTCGCAGTACGTGGCGAATACCTGAGTTTCACAACCGGGCATAGGGTCACCCGGGTAAGCATCGGCCATAGGGCTGGCTGCCAACGCAATACCGGCAGCGGCGGCTACAGCCGCGCAAGACAGAGCAGCATTAAATTTCAGAAATTATCCTCCCATGTGCTGCGTGGTTTACCTTATAGACGCGGTGACAACCTGCGTTTCGCAGTGCCGTGCGTCCGGCGAAGCGTCACGTAGGACACGTGGCCTACAGATTGCTCCCGGACACATCAATAACCCATGACATCGTCGCGTCTTGGTTGCAGCGAAGAATTTGAGCGGATACTGCAAAAAGCTCGTTGTGCCCGGCACCGACCGGTTGAACCACATTAGGCGGATCCGGAGGTGCCCAGGCCTGCCTCTCGACACCGCGAACGCGCGAAGGTCCAGTGCAGTCGATCAGTCCCAGAATCCGCCCGCTTGGTCGCCGGTTGTTCGTATGATCCCCGTATGCCGCTAACCGAGGGCCAGATTTTTGCGGATTACCGGATTGTCCGCCTGCTCGGTTCAGGCGGGATGGGTGAGGTTTATTTAGCCGAACATCCCAGACTTCCTCGCCGGAATGCACTCAAGGTGCTCCCAGTCGAAATATCCGGTGATATGGACTACCGCGCCCGGTTCAACCGCGAGGCCGATCTCGCCTCCAAGCTGTGGCATCCGCACATCGTCAGTGTCCACGACCGAGGCGAGCACAACGGGCAGTTATGGCTCGCGATGGACTACGTCGATGGTCTCGACGCAGCTCGTCTTCTCACCAGCAAGTTCCCCGCAGGAATGCCAGTCGATCGAGTCGTGCAGATCGTCACCGCTGTCGCCAGCGCGCTCGACAATGCCCATAGGCGGGGACTGCTGCACCGGGATATAAAGCCTGCCAACATAATGCTGACTGACGCCACTGAGGACGAGCAGCGAATCCTGTTGACCGACTTCGGCATTGCACGCGACATAGACGACATCAGTGGCCTGACAGCCACCAACATGACGGTCGGCACGGTCGCCTACTCGGCCCCTGAACAACTGATGGGGGACGAGGTCGACGGTCGGGCCGATCAATACGCGCTTGCCGCGACCGCGTACCACCTACTGACTGGATCCCATCTCTTTCCGCACTCCAATCAGGCGGTTGTGATCAGCCGCCATCTGAACTCACCGCCACCATCCATGGCAAGTATCAGAACCGACCTAGGCCGCCTCGACGATGCGTTAGCAAAGGCTCTCGCCAAGGAGCCCGCCGACCGATACCCCACGTGTACCGCATTCGCGCGAGCGCTTGCGGGTGACACGATCCCCCACCAAGCGACGGCGCCATCGGCGGAACACACACACCCGTCACCAGTAACGCTTCCGTCGTCTTCACCGGCGGCGCGTCGCCCACCGACCCGGTTCCTGGTCGCGTCCGCCGTAGTGATGCTGATTCTTGTTGCTGCTGGTCTGGTGTTGTGGCAGCCAGGGTCATCCCGGGACGACGCGGCGAGCACAGCGGCAACATCGGCCACCGCACCGACCACCGCCGCGACCACGACCCTTTTGACGCCGATATCGTCACCTCCACCTCCACCTCCGCTGTCAACCACGACCAGCTCGCCGCCAGAACCGACGACGACGCTGCCGAGATATCCGGCGGCCGGTGTCCTCGGCGATTGGTGTTCGACCCCCGACGCAATCGGCACAGGCCCAGGAGGGGTCCTTTACTACTGTGCGCGCGTCCAGTATTCCGACGCTCACAAGTGGTCACTTACGCCAGGCGTCATCCCAACTACACTTGCAAAGCCCAATATCCCGCCCGGCAGCATCTGCATGGTTCCGGGAAGCACGGTAGAGAACTCGGCTGGTCAAACATTGTCGTGCGACCCAGCGATAACCGGCGGATGGACCTGGCAGTTCGGCGGGCCCAACTAGCGACTCGTAGTCGCGGAACTCCAATCAAGTCTTCCCCCAAGAAGGCCCCGGGCCCTCCATGGAAATGTCACGAAACTGCTGGTCGGGGCCTAATCCGTATTGCGCCAGCAGAAAGCGTTTGGCCTCCACTGCAATCTGGGTGGCCGATAGGTTAGGCGTGGCCCGGACCGTTGAGTCGATTCCTGATGAGGACGCACCCCTGGTCGTGGTAGGGCTTTCCGTCGACTCGCAACCGCTTGTCAGCAGTGCGGCGCTACAAGCGAGTGCCGCCGCTCGCCGCTGCTCGATTGATATCCATGGCTACCCATGTTCCTTAACGGCACCGATGCGGTGCGCCATAGCCCGTTCAGACCCGCCGTTGCCGAAGATAGCAACTCTTATTGCCGCAAAGGAGCCTAGGTGCGTGCTCGACGTTTGCAAGATTGTCGACCGACGCCCGCCCATGGGTTTGCCCGACGAGCCAGGTGGCGTCGCTTCCCACCAGGCCCACCCTGCACGCCGCACATCGACATGGCGGAGCCCGGAGATCTAGCAACCGATGCATTAGCCAGACGAACGGCGATTCGGACCAGTCTATTGGCCCCGGGGGAGCCACCAGTGGTTGCTGAAAATGACTGGATATCAACGGTTATGGCCAATATTCTCACTGAATGGTGGTGTCAGACACTCATGTGGAGTCGGGCAAGATCGTAGGTGACGTTCGAGTAGCGCCCGACGGCGACCTGACGGTCGCCGGGATGGTCACAGGCACGGTCACAGTGCAATCGGGCGGACACGCGCAGATCAGCGGCATGGTTGGCGGGCTGGTGGTTGAGCCAGGTGGCAGGGCAGAACTCCACGGCATGTGCACTGGCAACGTCACAAACCACATCGGGGGCGAATTATTTATCGAAGGTAGCGTGCACGGTTCGTTGGCCGGACGATCGAACACCTACGTCGCGCCTGGTGCCTATATCGGACGATAGGTGGCGTACCCCCCAAGTAATTGGCTCACGCGGCGCGTTCGCGCGCAAGCGTCGTCTGCGTATGGCTTCCCCTTCGAGAAGGATGAGCGGTCACCAAGCATCAACTCAGAGAATTTGGTGTCCCGTACCCGCAATAGCAGTACGGTGCTTCCCATGCGGCTGGGGATCGGCGGTAGCGTATTCGGCATTAGGGGCGGCATCTCGACTCGGGGGATCGGGGTAGGGCTTGGCCCACTATCGGCGGGCACTTCCTGGCGAGGCTCACGCGGAGGTAGCGGCAGCATTGGACTCCTCGCATGGATACTCGGCGGTGCGCTTATTTTCTTCGCCGCCGCCTGGCCGTACCTACTAGGCACATTCCTCGCCGTCCGCAGTGGTGCCGAAAACCCATCAACCGCCCGATTCGTGACCGGCTGGTGTTTGGAAGTCATTTACGTCGCTGGCTTGCTGGCATGGTTTCTAATTGCTCGCGAGCGAAAGGCTCACCAAGCGGTTCTGGAAGATCAGCGGATGACGTCGTTGATTGCCTCAGGCGTTGTCTACGAAGCCCAACACGGACGTTCGGCGGTATACCGACACGGCACATGCGCGGTAAACCACAAGACATTTGACACTGCGACCAACTGCCGCAAGTCTGCGCCGCCCTCGAATCCCTTTCCCAACGGTCCTCCCGTGATACCACCCCCATCCAACAGATCCGCTGCCCTTTTTGCTGGCGTCCTGCTGGGCGTCGGGCTCGTGGCGGGGCTGGTGATTCTCCTGGTCGATCCGATCCACAAAATTCCTTCCCCCGCAGAACAAGCAAGGGCGAAACCCTGCTCTGCGTCCACCTCGATTGACGGAACGCGCAGCGCTACCACCATGCCGGATTTCATCGGTCAAAACGCCGAAGCAGTTGAAACCCGGCTCAAAGGAATGGGTCTAAACAATGTGACGCTTTCCTCGGCCAACCCCAAGTACAAATCGGTTTGGGTGGCATCAAATTGGACAGTATTCAGTACCGATCCAGCCCCGGGCTGCTCAATCAATAGCTCCACTAGTCTTATCGTCTACGTCACGAAAGGCTAATCAAGCCCGCTTTCGGTGGCGGGGTCACGTCGTCACGCGGACTGTTAGTGACAGTCAATCCATTCAAGGTCCAACACTGTCGGAGGCTTAGGTCCACGCACCGCCGTCAGCTGCTCGGCGGCTACCCGAAGTAACGCAGCTTCGCCGCACGATGGTTTGGAGAGGCGGTCAGATGTGCCGCGAACGGCACCACGTGATGTACTTAACGACGGCCTTTGATGGCCGGTAATCCCCGGTAATTTAGTGCGTATTTTGCCGGTAACCGGCAAAATATCGGTAATGACCTGTATCTTATTGCCTGCCCTGAATAAAAGGAATAGCATCAAAACCGCCTCACCGATATCTGACTGTATTTGGCGGTGCTTGCGAATGGCTAACGAAATCCGTGTCGGTCGTGTTGGGGTATTTTGGCGACACCGTGCGCCAGAAGAGGGTAGCGGCACACCTGGTGCGCTGACCAACGGCTGCTGTGCCACCACCAGGGTTGACTTCTGGCCATCATGTCATCGCCAGGTGTCCGTTACACCGCTCCCGATCGCGATCGATAAAGCTCGTGGCTGACTTTGTCATCGGTGTCGACGCGCACAAGCGCAACCACACCTTCGTCGCCGTCGATCACGTGGGCCGCAAGCTCGCCACCAAAACCGTCGACGCCACCGCAGCTGGACATCAGGCGGCCATCCGCTGGGGACGTGCCACCTGTTCCCCCGGCAGCCGTCTGTGGGGAGTCAAGGATCTGCGCGGCTTGACAAGGTGGCTGGAAACCGAGCTGCTCAACGCCGACGAGGCAGTGGTCCGCGTTCCGTCTAATCTAACGGCCCGCCAACGCGCCTCAGCACGCTCGGCGGGCAAATCAGACGCCATCGACGCGCTGGCGGTCGCGCGTGCTGCCCTTCGCGAACCCGACCTTCCGATAGCACGACACGATGACTACTCCCGCAACACCAAACTGCTCGTCGACCGGCGCGACGACCTCGTGACGATGAGGGTGGGCCTGTTCAATCGCGTACTCGCGCGCCTGCACGAAATCGACCCGGAACTACCACCTGCCCAACTCGTGCTGCGCTACACCAAGCACCGGCAATCCGCGCTAGCCCGTCTCAAAGCCGAGGAGGGTGTGCTTGCTGAGGTAGCCCGCGATGAACTGCTCCAAGCGTCAGCGCTCAGCGACGCTATCCGCATCATCGACAAGCGAATCAAGAAAATCGTTAAGACCGGTGCACCCGCGTTGTACAGCATCGACGGATGCGGACCTCTCATGGCCGCCAAGATCATCGGAGAGACAGCTGACATCACCCGCTTCGCGACCGAAGCCAAATACGCCCGGTACGTCGGCATGGCCCCCCTGCCCCACCACTCAGGCGGCAAGTCGGTACATGTCCGCGCCACCAAAGCGGGTAACCGGCAACTCAACCGCGCGCTGCACACCATCGCCATGGTCCATATCCGCCGAGGCGGGCACGGCGAGCAGTACTATCGCAAACGCCGCGACGAAGGAGATAACCACCGGCAGGCTATCCGGTGTTTGAAACGGTACGTGTGCCGCGCGGTCTACCACGCCCTTGCCGCCGATACCAAGGCCCGCGCGGGATAGCACAACGTCTTCGAGTCAGAACTGAGTAGGGGCCGACAACGCATCGCAAGCCGCGCGGCCCGAAACACCGAGCTTTGCTCAGGCGCTTGACAAGTCGTGTTCGTCGAGCCAAATCCCCCGGCGTCGAAACGCTGCCGGAGTTGCGAGCCGAGCATATCTGCGCCCCGACGGCAAATCTGACACCCACCACTCCTCATCGAGAAAGCGGCAGGGCTTGCCCGTCCAGGGTGGCGCGGGTACCTCCGCCTGCGCCGCAATGTATTCCACCGCAGCCGCGAGCAGAGCATCAAATTTGCGGTCACCTACTAGCGGTGGCTCGTCGGCAATTAAGTCCACCGCAACCTCGCCCACCTCACCTGCGCCTCGAATCAGCTCCCACACGGTGCGTAGCCGGTAACCGTCGTCACTGGGGTGGCGCAGCATTGCGCACGCAATCTCCACCGCACTGCAGTAGTTGTCAATCTCGACCGACGGATCCTCCCAAATACATGACCGTTTAGGCACTTGCAATGCTAGCCACCCTCGACAGGCGGTGGAAAGAACCGACGCTTGGCGCAATCCCAGGCGTATGCCCGCGACGGGCATTGCGATTTGGGGTGGGGCATCGTCTAAAGGCGATAGTCTTGGTCCAAGGGGTGTTGAGTTGCCAGACGTGACGATCCGGGGGTCTATCGGCTGCCGCCGTGGCACGTATCGACGCAGAGGCTGCACGTCTGGGACTCTCTCGTAGTGAACATTTGCGGCACATAGTCGCAGGAAGCGATCACAGCCCAGATCAACCTCGCGCTGCAGGGTGGAAGACCTCCGACGTATAGCGGTGACCGCGAAAGATCTCACTGACCCGCAGGTAATGGACTCCGCGTGGCGATAACCACCCGCTGATCTGAGACGACCTTCCGTCATCTCCCACGCAACCGCATCCGATAAGCCCTGGCCGCGCCGAATCTCCGCCTTCCGGTTGCAAGTCAGGCGCAACTAGTCACCGGTGACTACCAGCGACCCCTGATAGCGCATCGATTGCGGCCCGCCTCGTCGTATCCTAGGAACTGCTGAAAGTTGGTAACCGCGTCGAGAATCGGGGTGCTGGCCTGACTCCGTTAACTTCCCCATGTTTGCCGGGGGTGTGCTCCCACGATTTGTCGGTCGGGCAAGGCAAGATTTCGTCCATGGTGCTGGGGGCAGAACGGGGCGATACGGCTGCCCTCCGAAAGGCTCGCGGCGCGTTCTTTACACCCGAGGCCGTCGCCCGATACATCACTGATTGGGCCGTTCGCAGCACGTCAGATCGCATCCTTGAACCGTCATGCGGTGAGGCCTCCTTCCTGCTGGCGGCCGTCGACCGGCTAGCGGCGCTTCGCAGTCCCAACGACGGCGAGCAGTTCGCCGCCCTCGATGGGGTTGAGCTTCATGACGCCTCCGCTCGCGCCGCACGCAAACTGTTGCGAAACGCGGGGGTCGATGCGCGGGTGGTGGTCAGCGACTTCTTCTGCGTCGAGCCGACCGGTTCCTATCACGTTGTGATTGGCAATCCGCCCTACATTCGGTACCAGGATTTCTCTGGTGTAGCGAGGGCGCGTTCACGGAAGGCGGCGCTGCGCGCGGGTGTGGGACTGACCAATCTCGCTTCGAGTTGGGCGGCGTTTGCCGTGCATTCGGCGTTGTTTCTGCGGCCTGGCGGGCGCATGGGGCTGGTCTTGCCCGCTGAATTGCTGAGCGTCAACTACGCCGCCGAGGTGCGTCGGTTCCTGATGGCGTCGTTCGCCCGGGTCGATCTGGTGCTCTTCACCGAGCGGGTGTTTCCAGACGCACAAGAGGACGTGCTGTTGCTGCTGGCCGATGGCTACTTAGACGGCCCGACGGACCACGCCTCCATTTACCAAGCACGAAACGCCGCCGAGCTGGCCACGATCGCTGCAGGGCGCACCTGGACACCGGCCCGGCCCGAGGAGAAGTGGACACCCTCGCTGCTGTCCGCCGACGCGCTCGACGCCTACACCAGGCTGCTTGCCAGCGGCGGTTTCACCGTGCTTGAAACCTGGGGCGACACGACACTGGGCGTGGTTACCGGCAACAACAAGTATTTCGGGCTGTCGCCTGCTCGCGTAGCCGACCTCGGGCTTGAACAAACCGACATACTGCGGCTCTCTCCGCCGGGCAGCCGCCACCTCCGTGGGCTGGCGTTCGGCACCGGCGCCCTCAATGAGCTTGGGCGCAACGGCTCAGCGACGTGGTTGTTCCGCCCACCGGGTGAGCCGTCTCGGTCGGCGTGGGCCTACATCGCGGCAGGGGAGGCGGCGGGCGTCCATACCGCCTACAAGTGCCGCGTGCGCAGGCCGTGGTGGCGCGTGCCGAACCTCGCCCCGGCCGACCTGTTCCTCACCTATATGAATGCCGACACTCCCCGACTGTCGACCAATACCGCCAAGGCCGCACACCTGAACTCGGTGCATGGCGTCTATCTCGGCCCACAGGTGCGCAAGCTCGGCAAGGCGCTGCTTCCCCTTGCCTCGCTGACCTCGATGACCCTCGTAGGGGCTGAGACCGTGGGCCGTGCCTACGGCGGTGGGATGCTCAAGCTTGAGCCGCGTGAAGCCGACAGGTTGCCGGTACCTTCGGCGGCGCTGGTCGAGGCTGCAGCCGACAGCCTCGCGAACATCCGCCCGCAGGTGGCTGGCCTGTTGCGGGGTGGCAGGCTAATCGAGGCCTCGAAGCTCGTCGACGACGTATTGTTGGTCGGCGAACTGGGTATAGCCCGCGCCCAGGTGCGCGTATTGCGCGATGCGCACGCCGAACTCACTGCCCGACGATTCGCGAGAGGCCGCCGTGGCGCGCATCGATGACCTGGTCATTGGCGCGATCAAGGCGGCGGGTCCGAAGCCTCCTGACGATGCGCCGCAAGCGCAAAAGAATCCCTGGGGCAACAAGATCAGCAACACGCTGGCGCTCGCAATCGCCCAGGAACTGCGGGCGCGTGGCATGGAGGGAGCCCGCCCTGGCGAGCCGGGGGAGGTTGGTCTGTCAGGCGCTGAGCGGCGGCTCGCAGGCGGCCTGGGAGCAAAGAAAGTCGACGTTACTTGGGCCACCGAGGAGTCAGGTCTGATGTTGGCCTGCTCGGTCAAGACGATCATGTTCCGCGACGTCGTCAACGGGCACTTCCAGAAGAACCTGACCAACCGGCGCGGTGATCTTCTCTTCGAATCGACCACCCTGCACCGCCGATTCCCATTTGCGGTCGTGGCAGGGTTCTTCTTCTTCGACATCGGCGCCGCGAGCGACCATACGCCGCGCCGTAACAGCACTTTCGACAACGTCTTTCCCCGTTTCCGGCTTTTCACTGGCAGGGCCGATCCGGCCGATCGCGACGAGCAGTTCGAACGGCTTTACGTCCTGCTGGTCGACTCCAATCTCTTTGCGCCGTCCGTGATCTGTCATGAGGTCAACAGTCCCGAGGCGCCGGTCGCCCTTGAAGGCGTATTTGATGACCTCATCGAACTGACCGCAGAACGGAATTTCGACATGTACGAGGCGACCAGCGACCGCACGATCAGGAAAGCGCGCAGCAAGTAGGCGCTGCGGCATGACCGATCCCACCGACCTGTCCGGTCTCATCATCTGGGTTGCCGTTCGCCGTGCTGCCCAGCCCTACCGCCGACGCGCCTGGTCGGCGCGTGTACGTCGTTATACGGCTTAGCGACCAACCCACCCACACTCGTCGACGTCTCACTTGCCGGTCACTTCAGGGGCAAAGATTCCACGGTGCCGATCGCCGAGTTGCAGGCGCTGCAGTGCCAGGCACCCGAATCGTCTTCATTGTGGAGGCGAGCCTCGGAAAATGGTAGGCGCTGGCCGCGTGAGCGGCTCGATGAGTACCCCCGGTTCGGTGCGGGCGAGCCGGTCGGCAACTCGGGCGGGCGGCGCATCGCGACCAAGTACCCCTGCAGACAAAGCTCCTAGCGGCAACCTTTACCTGCACGCCGCGATGTTGGTTGCCCCGGCTAGCGGGGCCAAGGGTACCAGTCTGTCTGCGCACTCTTCTGCTTGAGAACTTCACTTGCCTTCTGGATGAGGAACCCGCGCACTATCGCCATGCGCTGGATGCTATCCGCGAACTGGGATTCGGCGACGTACCAGAAGGTCCGTCGGAGTTCGTTTGATGCCTGCGCCACGTCCTTGGGACTGGCATCAGTATTTGCCTCTTTGTATGCGTCCAACTGGTTTTCATACGTGATGTTTGCGGCAACGAACTCCTCAGCCAGTGCTTCGATGCCCCTACATGCCTCGTCTAGACGTCGCGCCAATTCTGTCAGGCCGACCTCACCAAGGAGGTTAATAGTTTCGGCGGCGGGCCCGATCTTACTAATTGCTGCGAAAATAGCGTTTCGGTCAATACTTTGACGCTCTTTCACACCGTGCTCATAGAGCCCTTCGACCTCGAGTGATGCCGTGACTGCTTCGGAACATAATTTCAGCAGGGTGTCCCGTCGCCATTTGTCGACTTCTCGCCCATCTGCGGCGGCAATAGCCAACCGGTTGGTGCGGTTATTGACCAGAACGCCGAAGAATGCGACAGTCGCCACGACCATGCCCGTCCCGACCGGCAGCCATGGTATCCACCAGCCAGACGCTGCCGTAGCTGGCAGAAGTTCGAAGTGCGCAGAAAACATGTTTGAGATGCTCTAATCAAAAGGTCAAGGTCATGGTCTCTTCTTGCATTCCACCGTTCTCCAACCAGCGAATACGAATCACAACTTTGTCGGCACCCCAGGCAAGTGTGATCGGAAAGGCGGCTTCGGCCAGAGGTGGAAGGTCAAACGGCTCGCCGTCGTAGAAGAGTCTAAAGGGTCCTTTCTCAAGGACTTCCATCGTGAGTTGCTCTGCTTTTATCGTCTGACTTTTGTTTTCAAGGACCACTCGCTTGCGGCTTTCGTCGTAGTGCAGGCGCGGCATCGCGTGCTCGGCCGCCTTCGGAGTCACCTCAGGTAATCGTGTTGACGGACGGTTCGGTAGGTTCATCGCGTCAATATCGCGCTCGATAGCGGTGCGGACCTGATACGCGAGATCTTGAGGATCCGCGTACTCACCGAGAAGTCCTCGCTGACCTAGGTCTTTCTGAAACCGCTGAAGGCGGGCAACCTGCTTAAGGTCAGCATTGCGCGGCAGCGGCTCGCTCGAAAACCAGACGTGAACGAACTTGTTCTGCGCGATTGCCCTGTCGATTTCTTCAGCGGTTCCCGACACAGCATTGGTTGTTGCTTGTCCGAGTCGACTGTCGAATAGCGCGACGACGATGTCTGACGAATCGACAAGTTGCTCGTTGATACTTCCCTGAGCGCCACGTGAATCCATCACTGGGATGGCATCCGATTTCCAGTGCTGTGGTAACACAAACACGCCGTCACGTTCACCCCGCGACGAGTTCAGTCCATAGATCGCGTTCTTAACTGCCTCGACCTCTTCAGCGGTATCTCCCGGTGCGGAAATCAGAACCTTTATCGTTGTCGAATCGAACACCTAACCTCCCGCACAGTCGGCGCGGCCGCAACCTATCTTTCCGCGATTGCCACGATATCGACGCAGGCTGCCACTCGGTAGACCGTTGCAGCAATATTCCAAGAGCCAGCAGGATAGCGGCCCTATTCCTCGATAGCCCTGGCTGGGTTCTGAGGATGTCGAATACACGCCGCCAAGGCTGCGCCTCGGCGAGCTGACCGTGTCGTGCCGGAAGTCGTCGGGCGTCGACAGGGAGTGCAACAGCCTTTTGGTCGCTGGTTCCTCGCCCTCTGTCCAGACCGATTCGGAATACATCTCCAACCGACGAGTCAGATGCCAGCGCCCGATGCAAGTCGGTCGTCGATCCTGGACGCAATGTCCAAGGCCCGAACTTGGTGGGGACCAGTTCATTGCGAAAGGCGATGAATTATGTCCACTCCACCTTGTCATCGGCCCGAACTATCTATTGCTGACCCGCCATTGACGCCGTCAAGACCCGAATGCGAAACCGCAGGTAACGAGCGGGACTGAACCGGAGCCGAATCGAGTGAACCGCAGGTGGGCACGTGTTTTTCCTGGTAGGGCATCGGTTTCGATTCCCGGCAGCTCCACCGATTTAATGTGCAATTCTGTAGCCGCTTCAAGCTATGGCGATCGGCTCGTCAACGATTCCGGGGGCCGTCTGTTCTCGAACGCCCCGCATACCGCGACCTTCGCGGTGCCGTCCTCATAGATGGTCGGCAGTCATCGCTGTCCTTCAAGGAACGCGGCCAAGCCGGAGGATTTGGAGCGCTGCTATCGATGGAATTGATGAGCGCGACGAAAACACCCTGGCCGATCATGGCCGATCATGCCAACGAAAGCCGTTAAAGCCCCTCGGGCAGGGCATCGCGAGTCAGCTCGCAATGCCCGCTAGGGCGTAGATGTCTTTTTGGATCGTCTCGCAGATGTCCTCGAGGGGGAGGTCGTTCGCGTCATATCCGAAGGGGTCTTCGATCTCGACGCCGATTTCCTCGATGCCGAAGAATGTATAAGTAATGATCAGGACGTCGATAATGGTCGTCCAGCCGAAGGTCTCGACCATGGCGAAGGGGAGGGTGAAGCAATAGAGCACAAGCGCGCGGCGTAGGTGAACGGCGTAGGCGAAGGGCATAGGCGTCTTGCGAATTCGTTCGCAGCTGCCGAGGTAGTCGATTAGCAGCTGAATGTTCTGGTCCAGCGTCGTCAGCATGATGTCAGAGATGAGGTCGCGCTCGCCCGCCTCCCGGAGGCAATCAGTCATGTTGCCGGCGACAGCGAGGGCGGGATGTTGGGCGTTGATCGCCTGCTGCGCCTCAGCAGGTGGAAGTTCGGTGATGTGCGGCCCGAGGCCTTCGGTGCCGCGCAGGCGGTGCATGACCGCCCAGGGAAAGGCGGCTGTCCATCGGGTGAGCCGGGCGACCAGCGCCGGATCGCCCTTAACGTATGCGGTCGTGCTTCGCACCAGGTTTCGTGATTCGTTGACGATCCCTCCCCATAGTCTGCGTCCCTCCCAAAAACGGTCGTAGCTAGAGCTGGTACGGAACACCAGCAGCAGACCGAGGGCGAGGCCCATCAGGGTGTGCAGCTGGATCGGCATGCCGACCGGAAAGACATAATTATGAAAGGCAACAACCGCCGCCGACCAAGCCACGCATAGGGAGACCCGACCGATGATCTCCCGCACCAGCGAGCCGCGGATATCGAAAAAGTGGCTCAGCCATTTGTGCGGATCGTAGTCAATCATAGATTTCTTCCGCCTAAATGGGATGAATGGTTAGTAGGCGCCGGCGCGGGGTCTTTGTGAGGGCTGCTGTGGCAACGGTTCTGGCACGCTCAGACTGCGGAGCACGCTCCCGCTCGCACCGTCGCCGGATCGTGCCAGATTTGGATGCTTGGCGCAACAACCTTGCAATTGACGACTGAGCAGCGCCCGGTGGCGGTGGAAGAGCTCCGTCAAAATCCACCTTGTCCCCGGCGCCGTCCAACGCTAACTGGCCTTGCTCGTGGCTACCTGACCTGGAGCAGGTCGACCACGAAGATCAACGACTCGCCGGGCTTGATGACGCCACCGGCGCCACGCTCGCCGTAGGCGAGGTGGGCGGGAATGACCAGTTGCCGGCGACCGCCCACCTTCATGCCCTGCACGCCCTGGTCCCAGCCCTGGATGACCTGGCCGACGCCGAGTTGGAATGTCAACGGGTCGCCGCGGTTATAGGAAGCGTCGAACTCTTCGCCGGTGGAGTGTGCGACGCCGACGTAGTGCACGACCACCGTGTTACCGAAGGTAGCCTCCGCGCCGTCGCCCTCGACGACGTCGGTGATGACCAGGTCGGTGGGCGGCTCCCCGCCGGGGTAATCGATCTCGGGCTTCTTTGCAGTCATGTCCACCACATTGGCAGATGGTCACCGGCGGTCTTGCCGACGGGTGGTAGGTCTGGGACCAAGTCCTTGGCCTGGTTGCTTGGCTCAGAATGTTAAGGCGACCGGTTCGCTTTCGGCTGCTCCACTGATCTTCGCGCCGGCGGGACTAGCACCGTCGTCGCTGGCACCGCGCTCAGGTCTATCGACGTTGATCCCCGCCAACTGCTGCCGTCAGCAGCGACTGCGCATTTGGGGGTAATCTCGCGCCAATTCAAATCGTTTGGCGCAGGACCATTCACTGTTTAGCATCTCAACTCGACAGTGGGTCAGGGTCGATTCCCTGCAGATTCACCATTCGAGAATCGACGATTAGAGCGGGTGCAATGACGATTGACGGCGTCTACAAGAACCGCCACGCAACCAACTGGCACCGCGACATCGCGGAAGCCAACACCGTGCTCTGCACTCAGGTCGGCTCCGGGCTGCACGGTGTCACCATCGCGGGTACCGACGACCGCGACGAAATGGGCATCTGCATCGAACCGCCGGAGTGCGTCATCGGCCTGCGCCAGTTCGAGCAGTACCAATACCGCACCCAGCCCGAAGGCGTCCGATCCGGCGCCGGGGACCTCGATCTGGTCATCTACAGCCTGCGCAAGTGGGCGAGGCTCGCAGCGGCCGGCAACCCCACCGTGTTGCTCCTGCTGTTCGCTCCGGAGAGCGAAATCGTCAAGATCGAGGAACCTGGGCGCGATCTGCGTCAGCACCCCGAGCTGTTCCTGTCGCGCGACTGCGGCCGTCGTTTCGTCGGCTACCTCGACGCTCAGCGAGAACAGATGCTCGGGCTGCGGTCCAAGCACACCAATCGTCCCGAACTCATCGAGGTGTTCGGCTTCGACACAAAATTCGCCTATCACGCTGTGCGACTTGGCATTCAGGGCCTTGAGCTGCTCACCACCGGGCGCATCACGTTGCCGATGCCGGAACCGTCGCGCAGCTGGCTGTATGACTTGCGCATCGGCAAGGTCGACAAGCAGACCGTCCTCGACACGATTGACAACGTGCGCAACGAGCTCGTCGCGCATACGGACAGCTCGGATCTGCCGGATCACTGCGACTACGACAAATTGAACCGGTGGTTGGTCGACTCCCACAACCGTTGGTGGCAGCGATGATTGGATCCGCGGCCGGATCCCGCGCTCAGTCGAAGAGTTGATCGAGCGCTTTGCGTTCGAGTTCCACCCAGCGTTCGATCCGAGCACGGACCTTGTTCACCTCGTCCGGGCTCAGATGCTCGGCACCGTCGGGGGTGATGCGGCACATATCCATCGGGCCCCCGACGCTCGACGACGAAGCGTCCAGCGCGTCGAGCACTCGTAGCGCGGCAACCAGCCCGTGGTCCACGTCGCGCTCGGTCATGCGGAAGTGTGCCAGCAGGGCGTGCGCCTGCTGCGCCATAGCCGCGCCACTGCCGATGGCTTGGAAGCCGGTCTCTTCGTGGTGTCCGATCAGACCGTTGGGGTCCACGTCGATGATGAACGGGACGTCACCGGCGTACCCCGCGGCGAGGACGTACGTGGCAGGTGTTCCTGCGGGCTGCTGTGCCGGCACATGCTCGATGTAGTTCTCGTAGTGGTATTTGAGTACCGGCAGTACCCGGGCCTGCAGCGCATGGCCGATGTCTCTTGCCTCCACCACCGACTCGGCCTCGGATTTGAAGATCTGCTCGAGGTCGTACAGCACGGCGCGGGAGCCGCTGCCACCCCACGCTGCATGTTTGCCCAAGGGATGCAGTTTCTGTGCGGGATAGGTCAGACCGCGACCACCGTCGGTGATCTGCGAATCGGAGGCCATCACAATGCCGTCGGCGCAGCGGAGCGCGATAACGACGGTCACGGCAGAATCCTTGTGGAAAGCATCTGCCGATCGTCTCACGGAGGGTATGCGGGGCGCGCCGAACATTTGTGGGCTGCTCGATTTCGTGTAGATGCAACAGCCTCGCTCCGATCGCGGTAGCGCTGCCACGCACGACCGGATCGGCTCCGGCCCGCGCGCACGGCTAAGCTGCCCTTTGGCCCGGCGACTGGAGGTCTGCAGTGCGAGGATTCGTTCGTGCGGTGGCAGTGTCATTGGCTGTTGGCGTGGTGCTTGTCGGGTGTAGCCATTCGACCGAACAGCAAGCCAAGCCCAAAGTCGGCCCGTGGGGCGTCAACCTGTCCGACATGGACCGTTCCGTGCGGCCCGGCAACGACTTCTTCTCATACGCCGTGGGTACGTGGGCGAAGAACGCCAAGATTCCCGCCGACAAGGTGTGCGCGGGCGTCAATCTCGATGTGCAGAATCAACTCAACGCGGACCTGAGGGCGATTGTCGAGGGCGCCGGCGCCAAGCACGCACCCGCCGGCGATATCTCGCAGCAGATCGGCGACCTGTTCGCGTCCTATATGGACGAGGCATTGCTGAACCGCAAAGGCGTCGAACCGGTGCGGCCCTTCCTGGCGTCCATCGAAGCCGTCAACGACCGGCCGGCCCTCGGCGCGGTGCTCGTCTCGTTCAACGGCAAGACGCGGGTCAGTGACCCCTTCCCGGTCTCGGTGGAGATCGACCCCAACAACCCCACGCGCTATGTGCCCATCATCTGGCAGGGCGGCCTTTCGCTCGGCGAACGCAGCTACTACGTGGACACCGACGCCGAATCAGTCGACCTGCGCAACAAGTTCGTCGCCCACGCCGCCCGGATGCTCGGCCTGGCCGGGTACACCGACGGCCAACAGCAGGCCGAACAACTTCTCGCCCTCGAGACCAAGCTGGCAGAGGTGCAGGTGCCGCGCGAGGACGAGCGGGATGTGGTCAAGACCAACAACATGATGCCGCGCGCTGAGGTCGAGCAACTCGGGCAGGGCGCGCCGCTGCATGATCTGTTCGACGCGCTGCAGCTGCCGGCGGTGACCGACTTCCAGGTCGGTATGCCGGACGTATTACGAAAGACCGCAGGGCTTTTCGCGACTGAGCCGCTGGACTCGTGGAAGTCCTACCTGCGTTACCAGGTCCTCAACGCTTACAGTGGTGACCTTTCGACGCCATTCGCCGATGAGCTGTTCGACTTCTACGGCCGAACCCTGTCCGGCGCCAAGGACCGTGCACCGCGGGTCGAGCGCGGCGTCTCCCGAGTGAGTAAGGGGCTCGGCGACCCGGTCGGCGAACTCTATGTCAACGCGCATTTCAGCCAGCAGACACGAGACAAGGCGCGGGCGCTGGTGGAAAACCTGCGCACGGCATACGGCAAACGCATCGACGCGGCCACCTGGATGGCGCCGGAAACCAAGCGCGAAGCCCAGGCCAAACTCGCAGCGCTGGTCGCCAAGATCGGCTACCCCGACCAGTGGAAGTCCTACGCGACGGTCAAGATTGCGGCGGACAACCTCGTCGGCAACGGCGACGCACTGTCGGTCTGGTCCTGGAACGACGACCGCAGCAAGTTGGGCAAGCCGATCGATCGCGGCGAATGGAGCATGACGCCGCAGACCAATAACGCCTACTACTCGCCGCGGCTCAACGACATCGTCTTTCCCGCGGCGATCCTGCAGCCGCCGAACTACGACCCGGCAGCCGATCCCGCCGTCAATTACGGTGCCATCGGCGCCACCATCGGTCACGAGATGAGCCACGCCTTCGACGACCAGGGCCGCAAGAGCGACGGCACCGGTATGCAGCGCGACTGGTGGACCCCGGCCGATGCCGACCGTTATACGGCCGAGTCCAACAAACTCGTCGCGCAGTTCAACGGATACGAGCCGCTGCCGGGCAACCACATCAACGGAGCGGTGACACTCGGCGAGAACACCGCCGACCTCGCCGGACTGCGCATCGCCTACGACGCGTACAAACTGTCCCTCGGCGGAAAAGAGGCGCCGGTCATCGACGGCTTCACCGGTGATCAGCGGTTCTTCCTCGCGTTCGCGGCGAGCTGGCGGGAGGTCTGCCGGCCCGAAACCGAACGCCACCGGTTGCTTTCAGATGTCCACAGCCCGGCCAAGTTCCGGGTCGACGGGATCGTCCGCAATATGGACGAATGGTATGCGGCGTTCGATGTCCAACCGGGCGACGCGTTGTACCTCAAGCCGGAAGACCGCGTCCGCGTCTGGTGATCGAGTCGTCCTGACGACGTCCGTGAAACGAATCGCGGCCGCCCAGCGATAACAGCAACGTAACGAGTTGTGCCTCGGCTGGGCGGGGAAGCGTATGAAGGCCAAGCGAATCGCGGCGGTCATCGCTGTGAGCAGCGCCCTGATGCTGGGATCCTCGCTGCCTACCGCGGTCAACGCCGACACGGTGACCATCCGGACGAAAGGCGCTACCACCAACCGCAACCCGCTCGGTGGCTACGAGGGCTACTGCACCTGGGGTGCCCAGGAACTGATACACGCTCACACCGGTTACTACGTCGCAGCACTCACCGGCAACGCGGAGATCTGGGCCAGCCAAGCTGGGGCGGCGGGTTGGACGGTGGTGAGCGAAGCGCAGCCCCGCTCAATCGCCGTTTACAGCAGTGCACTGGTCGGGGGAGTCGGTCACGTCGCCTGGGTCGATGTCGTCGACGCCGGCGAAATGGCAATCACTGAAATGAATTTCGGACCCGGTGCCAGCGCCGCGAACGGCTTCCGCACAGCGGGTTTCGGCGCGTTCGATTCGCGCACCGTGCGAGAAATCCCGGGCGTGAGTTACATTCTGATCCCCTGATGCGCAGGGAGTCCGCACCTGCGTGTCCAAAACCGTTGTGGCACTATGCCAATGCAGTACTCAAGAACGTCCCGGCCCCGTAGGTGGCCAACAGAGTGGACAGCGTGCCGAGTAGGGCGACCACGATGAACGGCGACAGGATCAGTGCGCCCAGCGGTATGAGGGTGACCAGGGCGTTGTCCTCAGCCGGGGCGATGCAGCTTACTCGTCGCTTTCCCGGGGAAGCCGCCTTTCCGAAGTCAAGTACGCGCAAATTGCCGCAAGCCGCTAGGCGCTTGCACCATTTGGGCATAAGCTCCGATTACTCGGCGATCGATTGACTGGGCAACCCGCGTTGCCCTGAGGCGGTGGGGAGCGACGCAGTGTCATCTGTTTTTTTATTGCCCGACGTCATGTTCACAGCGGCCGGCGACGCGGCGTCAATTGGCGCAACCGTCTCGACGGTGAACAAGGGCGTGGCCGATGCCACTACGGGGGTATTGGCCGCCGCCGAAGATGAGGTATCGGCGGCGATCGCCGCGCTGTTCTCTGCCCACGGCCAGGGTTATCAGGCGCTGAGCGCGCAAGCGGCGGCGTTCCACGAGGAATTCGTCCGGGCGCTGACCAGTGCCGGCGGCGCCTATGCCGCCGGTGAGGCGGCCAACGCTGCGTTGCTGGATGCCGTCCAGTTGGTGGAGCAGTTTCCCGCTGAGGTCGCCACCGGATTTGCCCGGGTGGGCAACGAAATCTTCACCTTCATCTTCGGCGCGCCGGCCGGGCCGCCCATCCCGGCAACGCAGACCGGCGGCTTCTCGGGCGCGCCGTCCTTGATAACCCGTTTCGAAGAAGCGTTGTTGTATCCGCTCAAACCGCTGCTCAGCGTGTCGGGGCTGGAGACCTACCTGGCAGCGCCGGGTAATCCGCTGTTGGCGTTGGTGGCCAGCGACATTCCACCGTTGTCGTGGTTCATCGGCAACTCTCCGCCGCCGTTCTTGAATTTGCTGCTGGGAGAAACGGTGTCGTACACCTCGACGCCGGAGGGGATGAGCGTCGTGCACATCACGCCGATGAATGCCACCGGTGAGCAGGTGATCGCCATTCACGGCGGTGCCTTCATCTTCCCGCCGTCATTTCTGCACTGGATTCACTACTCGGTAATGGCATATACGACCGGTGCGACTATTCAGGTGCCCATCTACCCGTTGCTGCAGGAGGGGGGTACCGCCGGCGTCGTGGTGCCTATGATGGCTGACTTCATCGCCTCGCAAACCGGGCTACACGGAACGCCCAATGTCAGCGTGATCGGTGACTCCGCAGGTGGCAATCTCGCTCTGGCTGCAGTTCAACAGATGGTCATTGACAATGCCACCCTGCCGTCGTCGATGGTGTTGCTGTCACCGTGGTTGGACCTGTCGATGACGAACCCGAATATTGCTTTCGTTCAGGATCCGCTGTTACCTGTCGGGCTTGCGCAGCAATTCGGCAAACAGTGGGCAGGTAGTCTTCAGCTGGATGATCCCTGGGTTAGTCCGTTGTATGGCGACCCCATCGGTCTCCCGCCAACGACGGTGTATACGGGCAATTTGGATATCCTCTCGCCGGATGCGATTCTGCTCAAGCAGTTAGCGGCCGACGCCGGGATCGCGAATATGAACTTTGTATTAGCTAACGGCCAAATCCACGACTGGCTGATCCTCACTCTGGACGGTCCGCAATACTGGTCGCAGATCAACCGAGAACTCGGTATCGCAGCTTGAGTGCAGGATCCGCGTGATCCTGTCCGTCGACCTCGGCAAAACGTCGTGTCGGGCCGCCGCAGCCGGCCGCAGAGCACAGGTACCGGGCGCGCCCGGCCTCGCGTCGCCCGGGGGAGTGCGGGCTGCGCAGGCGGCCATCCTGGCGGTGGCGCGGCAGTTCGAGCCCATCGACGACATGATCGTCGGGGCTGCCGGGGCGCTGACGGCACCGGACCAAGCCCGCCAACTCGCTGCGGTGCTGCTGCATTCGATAGGCGCGGCGCGGGTGACGGTGACCAGCGACAGCGTGATCGCGCACGCGGGCGCGCTGGACGGCAAGCCCGGCGTGGTGCTGATCGCGGGCACCGGCGTCGTTGCACTCGCGATCGACGCCGACGGCGCACTGCGGGTCGCCGACGGCTGGGGCCCTTGGCTGGGCGACGAGGGCGGTGGCGCGTGGATCGGCGCCGCCGGGTTGCGCGCCGCCTTGCGAGGTCTGGACGGACGCGGTCCGTCCACCGCCTTGCTCGATGCTGCGCACCAGCGCTTCGGTCCCCCGCGCACCTGGCCCGGGCAAGTCAACGATGCTGCCGCCATGGCCGAGTTTGCGCCCGATGTTATTGCCGCGCAGCAGGATTCCGTGGCAGCAGCGATAGTCGACGCGGCCGCCGCAGCCCTTGCCGCGGCGGCGCGGGCAGTCGGCGCCGGCCCGGTCGCGATGGTCGGCGGACTGGCCGGTGTGACGGCGCTGTCCAAGCACCTCGATCTCGTCCAGCCGGCCGGCGACGCACTCGACGGGACATTGCGACTCAACGCGATCCACGAGCCGCACGTGATCCGGCTGCGGGCGAGCGCCGTCGCCGCCAACAAGCTCGACACGCTCGCCACCGAAGGCGTCCGGCCCGACTCGCACGACCTTGATACCCGGCCCGTCAGCGAGGTCGTCGCGCTGCTCGTCGCCGCCGAGCACGAGGCGCAGCAGGCAATTGCGGACGCACTTCCGCAGATCAGCGCTGCGGCCGAGGCGATCGCGGCGCGACTCGAGAGCGGCGGCCGGTTGACCTACGCCGGTGCCGGTACGCCGGGCCGGCTCGGTGTGCTCGATGCGGCCGAATGTGGACCCACCTTCAACACCGACCTGGTGCGCGGTGTCATCGCGGGCGGACCGACGGCGCTGACCCAGGCGGTCGACGGCGCCGAAGATGTCTTCGACCCAGCGGATCTGGCCCACCTGACCGGGGCCGACGTGCTGGTCGGGATTACCGCGTCCGGTCGCACCCCGTACGTGCTCGGCGCGCTCGCACACGCGCGGGCGGTGGGTGCGCTGACCGTTGCCATCGTCAACAACCGCGGCAGCGAAGCGGCTGCCGACCTCATGATCGAGTTGCTGACCGGACCTGAGGTGCTGGCCGGATCCACGCGGTTGACCGCCGGTACCTCGCAGAAGGTGGTGCTCAACGCGTTGTCGACGAGCGTGATGACCGCGCTCGGCAAGGTCTACGGCCCAAGGATGGTCGACGTGCGTGCCACGAACGCGAAGCTGCGGCGCCGCACGGTTCGTATTGTCCGGGATGCGGCCGGCGTCGACGAACAGACCGCCGCCGCCGCGCTCGCGGCCGCAGGCGGTCACGCCAAGACCGCGATCGTCGCGCTGCTCGCCGGCGTCGACGCGGTCGCCGCTGCCGGACTGTTGCAGCGCGCGCGGGGACACGTGCGGTCCGCGCTGAGCGGGCGGCCGTGATGCGCAGAGCCGGGGCACTCGCAGCGGTGGCGCTGATCGTCCTCGCCGGCTGCTCGCATCGTGAATCAGCACCGACGTCCAGTTCCAGCGCGCCACCGTCGTCATCGACCATCACCCAAACTTCGCCTCGCGCAACGGTTCCGAAGATCGCCGAGGCGCCCACGCCGCCTGCGTTCGCGCCGGTCGCCACACTGATCAACGATGCGATCGCGGCCGAAAAGCTGCCCGGTGCGGTCATCGTCGTCGGTCACGGCGGCGACATCGCCTTCCGCCATGCGTATGGCTCGCGCAAGCTGGCCAGCGAACCCGGGCTGGACGGACTGCCCGCCCCCGCTGAACCGATGACCGAGGACACGATCTTTGACCTGGCGTCGCTGACCAAGCCGCTGGCAACGGCGACCATCGTCATGCAGCTCTACGAGCAGGGCAAAGTGCGGTTCGACGATCCCGTGCAGCAGTATCTGCCCGACTTCAACACGACCAACGATCCGCGACGGGCGCAAGTCACCGTCCGCATGCTGCTCACCCACACCTCGGGCGAGACCGGCGACGTCGAACTCAAGGACCCGTGGGGACTGGAACGCACCGACAAAGCTGAAGGCATTCATCGCGCACTGACGACGCCGCTGGAGTCCGGACCGGGGCAGGGTTTCCGGTACTCCGATATCAACTTCATCCTGCTCGGCGCGCTGATCGAGAAAGTCACCGGGGAAACTGAAGACGTCTATGCCGCCGAGCACGTGTTCGCGCCGCTCGGTATGACAGACACCCGGTATCTGCCGGTCGCCAAAGCCTGTGGGCCACACGTGATCAGAGGTGCCGCCATCGGCTGGGCACCGGGTGGGGCGCCGGCCGGCTGTGCTGCCGGGACCTGGAGCACCGATCTCTTGCCGCGCATCGCCCCGACGGCGCGCGACGAAGAGAGCAGAGGTGATCCGGGTAAGAATCCCGACATCGATCATTTGTTGTGGGGCACAGTGCATGACACGACGTCGCGGCGGATGGGCGGAGTGGCCGGGCATGCCGGCGTGTTCTCGACGGCGCACGACGTCGGCATCTTCGCCCAGGCTCTCTTGGACCGCCTCGCTGGCCGCCCGAGCCAATTCCCGCTCAGCCAAACCACTTTGGAGTTGATGACGACTCCGCAGCAGCCGGGACATACGGCGCGGCAACTCGACGCCGCCAACGCCGCAACCCGGGAAGCTATCGCACAGCGACCGAACACCCGGGATCCGCTGCTGGCTCCGCGCTATCCAGCGATCGCGGGCCAGAACCTGCGCGGCTTCGGCTGGGACATCGACACCCCGCTGTCGGGGCCGCGCGGGATGGTATTCCCCATCGGGAGTTTCGGCCACACCGGCTTCACCGGAACATCCATCTGGATCGACCCGGTGTCGAACAGTTACGTTGTGTTGCTGGCCAATTCGATCCATGTCCGCGGCAGTCCACCCATGTCGGATCTGCGCGCTGAGGTGGGCACGGTAGCGGCCCGGGCACTGGGTCTGTAACGCTCAGATCCGCTCGAAGTGCTGATAGTCCGGGGTGCGCCAGTAGCCGCCCCACTGCCAGCCGCGTTCGGTGAAGACCTGCTCGGCGGGGTCGCCCCCGTGGATGAGTCCAGGGTCGGTACGGCTGCGGTCGAGGTATTCCGAGGCGTTCCGTGGTTCGAAATACCCGGTGACGTACAGGCAGGGGTTGATCAGCGGATTGATGTCGATCGCCCGGCCGTACGCGTGCGGCGACCACTCACCGGAGCCGGGTATGCGTCGGCAGTTGAACGCCGACGTGTTGTTGTCCTCCATGGACAATTCGTCGTCGGCCTCGGCGTAGTGGTCCACTGTCTGCATCTTGTCGACCGGATAGCGCAGCAATTGCAGCCGCCCGAAGATCGCGATGACATCTGGCACCAGATCTTGGTGCACGACCAGCACGCCGCGGTGGGTCTGGCCGTCGAACCCGACATAGTCGATGTCGACCCGGCGCAGCTGCTCGGGTCCGACGGGACAACCCGGCTGCCAGGTGTTGCCCAGCTCCGCGGCGGTCACCGGCTGCGCGGTCGGGGCGGGCGGTGTTGGCGGTGAGCTGGTCGAAGCCGGCGCAGCCGCCACCGACGAGGACGGTGTCGCGGTGGGCGACGGCGGGGGCGCGGCAGGGGCGCACTGCACCAGCAGCACAACGGCCGCGACCACCTGGGCCAGCAGCGCACCCCGCCGCATCGGACCGGCTCGGTCAGGTCAGCACGAGTGCTGGCACATCCGGGCGGTGGACGATCTCGTTGGGCACCTTGAACAGGTCGATCATGTTGCCGCCCATAACTTTTCGGACGCCCTCAGCATCGAGCCCCTGTTCTTCCAGGTCGGCGACGAGGTTGATCGGGTCGGACAAGCCTTCCGGATGCGGCCAATCGGAGCCGAAGATGACGCGATCGATGCCGCACAGATCGGCCATCTGCTTGAAGTTGTCCTCCCAGAACGGCGCGACGTACACGCAGCGCTTGAACGCCTCGATCGGGTCCTCAGGGAACTCCTGCGGCATCTTCGAATAGACGTTCTTGAATTGGTAGAACAGGTAGGGCACCCACGACCCGCCGTTCTCCACCGACAGCACGCGAAGGTCGGGATTGCGGGTCAGCGCGCCGTGGCAGACCAGCGCGGCCATGGTGTCCTCGATGGGCCGCTTGCCCATCGCGACCATCCGGAACGCGGTCGGCTTGAACGGCTTGTACTCGTCGCCGGGCTCCCAGTCGTTGAGGTATTCGGCGTAGCCGCTGTCGGAGGCGTGCATCGACACCGGGATCCCGGCTTTGACGCACGCATCCCAGAACGGGTCGAACTCGGGCAGGCCGAGGGAGCGGGTGCCGCGGTATCCCGGTACCGGCGCGGGCCGGACCAGCACGGTCTTGGCGCCCCGCTGCAGACACCAGTCGAGTTCCTCCAGTGCGCGATCGACATTGGCGAGGTTGATGACCGGCGTGGAGAAGATACGGTCCTCGTAGTTGAACTGCCAGGTCTCATACATCCACTGGTTAAGTCCGTGGATGATGTCCAGGATCAGGTCCGGGTCGTCCTTCAGGCGTTCCTCGACCAGGGAGGCCAGCGTCGGGAACATCAGGGTGTAGTCCAGGCCGAGGCCGTCGAGGACCTCGAGGCGCGCCGCGGGATTGCGGAAGGCCGGGATGGCCTTCATCGGCTTGCCCATGACCTCGCGGAAGCTCTTGCCGCCGCTGCCGTGCCGGAAATACTCCTCCTGGGCACCCGGCCGGGCAACGATCTCGAACGTCGGGTTGGGGATGTAATCGCTGACCACGTTGCGCACCATGATCTTGGTGCGGCCGCGCACATCGATGTAGTCGATCACGCCTTTGCGATGATCCGGCAGGAACTGGGTCAGCGCTTCTTTGGGTTCGTAGAAGTGGTTGTCCGCGTCGAACACCGGGTAGGAAAGATTGCGTGACGGCATGTCGTCTCCTGGAAGTCTTGTGCATCAACCGGTATCGGCTGGTGGTGCCGAGCTACGGTAATGACATTACCACTTTCCCTCGGCCAGCAATACCCGCCGCCGGCCTGCGACCCGCGGTGCCGTGAGAATGGCGTTACCTGCCGACCGGCGCCAGGCTAGTCCGCCGGGTCGAGCAGGACGCAACGCGACACCGAAGTGAGGTAGGCCGACCCTAGCCGGCTGCCTGCAGGGTGATGTCGGACAGTTGTGTCCGGCTCTCGCCGTTGGTGGTGCCCAGCGTGGAGATCCACACCAGCACGTTGGAGGTCTTGGTCTGTTTGGTCACCGCGATGCGGTTACGCCCCGGCTGTAACGACGTCGTCGGGGACAGCTCGACGGTGTCTTCGAGTTTGGCCGGCTTGTCGGTGGGCGACGAGCGGATCTGAATCTGGGTGCCGGTACTGGGCACGTCCAGCGACACGGCGCTGAGTGTGGTCGGCTCAGCCAGATGCAGTAACAAACCCATCCCCTTGAGGAACTTCGGGAAAGGGACAGCGTCCCGATAGGTGACCGTGGACCAGCCAGTGTCCGGGTTGCCGTCGATCGCCAACCCGGCATCCTGCGGATTGTCCGGGGCGCCGTCGGGGGAGAACACGGTGGCGCTCACCGGTTTGACGATCGGTCCCGGTCGAGTCGAGGTGCCCTGGGTGAAGTACAGCACCGCGGCGGCGGTTAAGGCGATGACGCCAACGACGGCCGCGACGGCGATGGTCCAGACCATCGCCCTTTTGCGCGTCTTGCCGCCGGACGATGTGGCGCGGGCCGCGGGCGCGTTCCGCTTGGTGCCCACACCGGTGGAGAGATTGACGACCTTATCGGCGTCCAGAGTCTCGCCGTCCCAGGCGCCGCTGACCTCCACGGCGTTGCCGTCCATGAGTTGACCGGCTACCAGATCGGTCTGTATCTCGACCGGAACGGGACCCTGGTGGTTGCCGGGCGGCTCGGTGGTGAGCAGTTGGAAGGTCAGGATCCCAACCTGGTCGTGGGCGCCGACCGGGGTCTGCTGCACCTGGCGGGCCGTTCCGTGCAGAGTGACACGCTCGAGACGTTGGGTGGACGGGCGTCCGGCCTCGCTCGGAGCCGGCGGCGGCGCCGGAGGCGCGGCACCGCGGCTGGGACCCAGTTGGGCCAGCGCGCGGGCGAACTCGGCACAGTTCGGGTACCGCTCACCGGGCTCTTTGGCCAGCGCCCGGGTCAGCACGGCATCGAGATGCGCGAGGTCGGGCCGGCGCTGCGAGATCAGGGGCGGCGGCGTGCTCAGATGGTGGCTGATCACCACGGCGCGATTGGAGTCGACGAAGGGCGGCGCGCCGGTCAGCAAGTGAAACGTGGTGGCGGCGAGCGCGTACTGATCGACTCGGCCGTCAAGTGGCTTGCCCAGGAGTTGCTCGGGTGCCACGTAACTGATGGTCCCCATGGTGACGTTCGCGTCGGTGAGGTTGCTGACGTCGTCGATTCTGCGGGCGATGCCGAAGTCGGTGAGCAGTACCCGACGGCGCAGGCCGTCGGTCACCAGGATGTTCTCCGGCTTGACGTCGCGGTGCAGCAGCCGACGGTCGTGACCGAAGTCCAGCGCATCGGCCACCGCCGCGACGATGTCGGCCACGTCTCGTTCGGGCATGCCGTCGGGGAAGCGTTCCCGGACTAACCGCCCCGCGTCGGTGCCGTCCACGTATTCCATCGAGATCCAGAGCCGACCGTCGTACTCACCGCGATCGAGGACGCTGACGATGTGCTGGTGCCACAGGGTGGCGGCCAACTCGGCTTCGCGAATGAACCTCGCGCGGAACTCGACGTCGGCCGTCGCAGGCATGGACAGGACCTTCAGCGCGTCTTGGCGTGGCAGGCGAGGATGCTGGGCAAGGTAGACCTCGCCCATGCCGCCAGAGCCCAGCAGCCGCTGGATCACGTAGCCGGCGAAGACGTCGCCGTGATTGAGCGGCATGCCCGACAGCCTACAAACCGGCGGGTGTCCCATGGTCAGGTCGCTCGGTGTCCAGCAGTCGTAGCGGATGCAGGCCGTCGACCGCGCCGACGAACGGCGGGTGGATGCTGTAGCCGAGCATGCGGCGGATGTCGTCGGAAACCTGTCGAGCGATGTCGCGGGATATCGACAAGGTGTAGGCCTCCATGGGTCGCAGCCACGGCTCGCAATACTGGGCGGTGATGGCCAGCCGCTCGCTGGTCGTCGTGTTCGCGCCGCCGCCGTGCCACAGGGTGCCGACGAAGAACACGCACGAGCCGGCGGGCATGACGACCGGTAACGCCGGGTCGTCCGGGCCCGGCCGGCGTTTGCCCCAGCGGTGACTACCGGGGTAGACGACGGTGGCGCCGTTGTCGGCGGTGAAGTCGTCGACGGCCCAGATGGTCGCCGCGGCCAACGGTTCCCGCGGTCGTGGAATGGGGTAGAACCCGTCGTCATGGTGGGCCAACTGGGCGGTCTCACCAGGCTGGATGTTGATGGCCTGCAACGCCGAAAGCAGGTAGTTAGGCATTAGCAGACGGTCGAGGACCGCCAGCACCCGCGGATGGTCGGCAACCTGATCGCAGGCGCGGGTCCTGCTCAGCACGCTGTAGATGCGTTGCGTGCGGCGCCCCTCGAAGGAATTGCGTCCGGTGTGTCCCAGCCAGGGCTGCACCACCTCACGAATGTGCCGGCACTGCTCGGCGCTGAGCAGGTTCTCCCAGACGACGTAGCCGTCCCGGGCCAGCGCGGCCAGGTCGGCTTCGACGATCGCGTTGTCGACCGAACTTCCGGCGGACGGGGTCCACCGATGCCGCTGCGCCAGATCCCCCCTGAGGTCCTCCAGCGTGGTGTCGGGCTGGTCGTCGATGCGCATCGGGCGGTCCTACTGACGGGCGGGTGTGGTGTCCTTGACCAGACTAAACGCGCATCAACGCCTGGTGTGACGGATCGCAGCCCGGGCGACGGTAGATCAAGATCACTACGAATAGTGTCAGCGGCGGGTTTCAGGCGACCGAGCCCGGCTATGCGATCAGAATGCGAAATTCAGCGCGCGACCGCGCAGATGCCGGCGACCGCGCCGCCCAGCTCAACGAGCAGATCGCCGAAGGCCACGACTGGGCAGACCGGGCCCGGCCCAACAGCTCGGGAGACCTGCACGGCGACGCCGCCAGCGAACATCGGCAGGCCGCCGGTGAAGGCCGTTCCAAGGCTGAGGCCGCGCGCGAGGAAGACGACAAGTGAAGCCCCGGTCACCGGGTTGTCGGGCCACCGCAGTCGAGTAGGGGGTCGTCTAGGCGCCGGGCCGCCCGTCGACCGCGGCGCGGCGCACCTGCTCCCGGGCGTGGAACTCCTGGTTCTCGCCCCAGCCCCGCATGCCGTTCCAGCGCCAATCGGTGAGTGTCCAATAGGTCAATCGGCCCGGCCAGCCGAGCCACCGCAGGGCCGTCCGCACCTGACCCTCGGCGTGCAGTGTTCGGCCGTGCTCGTCGACCGCCTCCACGACCACGTGGGCTGGCGCACCGTCGCGCCGCGCGGCGACGCGTCGCTCGCCCTGCACAAGTTCACCCGGGCGGCCGTCGGCGACCAGGTATCCGCCGACGACCTTATCGACACCCGGTTTGCGGCTGGCCATCGTCAGCGCGTGCCAGTGATCCTCGGGCGAGGCGACCGCCCACAGGTAGTCGCCTGACCGGGCCGCGCCGGACCGGTGCGGGCCCCAGGTCCGGTCGCGTATCGAGTAGCAGTCGATGTCGAAGTGTTCGCCGTCCAGCGTCAGCGTGCCGGTCATCCGACCGGGATGGTCGAAATGACCGGCCGTGTCATCGACCGGCCCGAGTGGGTGCGGCGGCATCAGCGCCGTCCACTCCAGCTCGAATTCGAGGCCGAGCAGCCCGTATTCGAGCCGATACCGCCGACTGCGTTCGACGACCTGGTGACGCAGGCTGTTCGGCAGCGTGAAATCCTCGAAATCGATTGACCCGGTTGGTGGTTGACGCCATCGCCAGTCATAGAAGAGGCAGTCGTGCGGTAGCTCGCCGGTCGGGTCCCACAGCGCCGGGCCACCCCCCGAGCTGACGCAGCGCACGTCGTGGAAGAAGTAGACGAATCCGTTGATGTCACGTTCGGGCACCGACACGGTGAAGCAACTGCTCTCGGCCCAGTCCGGCTCGGCGCTGGGCGGATGGAAATCGCCGTCGTGCGCGTCGGCATCACAAACCACGAAGACGAGTCAACAACCGCGATCGCGTCAATTCAAGCAGGCTCGATCAACAGCGTCGGCACCCCGCAGGTGCCGTCTTTGACGCTGATCACGCGGGTGCCGGGCTTGCGTCCGGGCCGGACCTCGGACACGTCCAGCCCGACCGCCGCGAGCCGCGCACGGGCGGCATCGGCATTCTGGACGCGCCAGGACAACCCCCAGACCTGATCGGTGCGGGCGGCCGGCCGCACGTCACGCAGCGGTTGTGCGATCTCGACGGTGACCCCGCCGACACGGAGGAACACCAGTCGCATGCCCCAGTCGGGAAAGCTGCGGTCCAGCGCGAGCCGCAGGCCGAGACCGTCGCGGTAGAGCGCGATCGCGGCGTCCGCGTCGCAGGTCTGTACCACCGCATGATCGATTCCGGTGACGATCGCATCCTGCGGGCCGATCGGTGACGCTTCGGGCAGCAGGTCGGGCGACTCGTGCTCGATCGCGATCACCAGCACGCCGCGGGTACGTGCTTCGGGCAGCAGTGCGCTACGCCAGCGCCGGACCGACCCGCTGTCGGTGTCGCGACCCACGCCGAATGAAACCGGGGACGGCTCAAGGCCGTTCGTGGCGAGTCGCGCGTGCGCGGTGTCGATGTCGGAGGTGGCGAACGCCAGCCCGATCGGTCCGTCACCGCGTTGCGCCAAGTGCGCCTCCACCGTGTGTCCGAGCGGGCCGTCGCCAACCGGAGTGATCAACTCCAGGTAGATGTTGTCGAGGCGGAACAGGACATTGGCCGTGCCCCAGCCCGGGTGATCGCCGCGCCACGACGGGTTGCGGGAGAACAGTGCGGCGTACCGTTGTGCGGCGGCGTCCAGATCGCGCACGGCGACGATCACGTGGTCGACGGCGTCGAACACCTCAGCGGCTCTCGGTCGAAATGGGGCGACAGTCCAGCGCTCCGGTGATCAGCATGGTGCGCAAGGCTTTCCGGTTGAGCTTGCCGCTGGGCAGCGTGGGGATGTCGTCACTTCTCGCAATCGCCCAGCGGGTCGGGACCTTATAGCCGGACAACTGATCGCGTGCCCGAGCCGCCACCGATGACACGTCGATCGGCTCCCACGCCGCAACGATCACTGCGCATACCGCCTCACCTCGCTCGGGATCGTCGATGCCGACGACAATGCACTGCGCGACATCGTCGAATTCCTCGATGACGGCTTCTACCTCGAGCGGGGAGACGTTGGCACCCGCTGTCTTGATGAGCTCGCTGGTCCGGCCGACGTAGAACAGGCGCGGGTCGTTGTCCCGGCGATAGACGCGGTCTCCGGTGTGATACCAACCGTCCGCGTCGAACGTCTCCCACCGCTCCCTCTTGTTGTAACCGGCCATCACCCCGATACCACGGACGAGGAGCTCGCCGGTGGTCCCGACCGGAACGGGCGCCCCCTGCTCGTCGACGATGGTCATATCGGTGAAGGCGAAGCCGCCCGCGGTCTCGGACATGGTGCGGTGCACCGGGAATCCGTCGGGCACATTGATCATCGCCAGGTCCAACGGCCCGTTCCGCAGCATCGGCGCGCTGCTCAGGTCGCGTGTCGCGAAGGTCGGATGTTCGCGCACGCGTTGGGTGAAGGCAGGCCACCCGACGATGCCGGTGGCACGTTCCCGTTCGATCAGATCCAGTGCCGTGCCGGCATCGAGGCGCGGCAGCACCAGCAGCGTGACGGGTTCGTGCAGTGCCCCGGTCGCGGCGAGCAGGCCGCCGATCCAGAAGAACGGCATGGCGCACAGGATCTTCGGCGGCGATGCCGGCCCGGTGAGTGCCTGAATGGCACTCGGCCATGTCGAGGTCTGCCGCACCACCGTGCCGTGGGTGTGCAGCACGCCTTTGGGATCTGCGGTGGATCCCGACGTGTGCACCATGATCGCCAGATCCGCAGCGGTCACTTCGCGTTCCGCCGCGGCCAGCAGTTCGTCAGGGACGTCGCAATCCCCGTCCCAGGATGTCGCCCAGGCGCGGTCCGTCTCCTCGGTGAGCACAATGCGCCGCAGATAGGGCACGGCAGGCAGCGCCAGCCGGTCGGCTCGCTGATCGGCTAGCTGCGGCAGAGTCGCTTCGAACAACTCGGCGACGTTCGTCTTGATCACCGTGCCGGGCGCGACCAACAGCCCAATGTCGGCCAGCCGCAGCACCTTTGCAAGTTCTGCAGGCGTATACATGGTGCTCAGCGGTACGGCCACAGCGCCGATCCGTGACACCGCCAGCCACCAGAGAATCCACTGCACGCCGTTGGGGAAGAACAGGCCCACCCGACTGCCCTTCCCGACACCGGCGGCGAGCAGTCGCTTTGCGATGCGCGCCGAGCGCTGTTCGGCGTCCCGATAGGTGATCCGCTCGGTCGGGGTGACCACATAGGTCTGCTGACCGAACAACCCGACACTGTGCGCGAGGAGGGCTGGGATGGAGAGCGGTCGCGGTTGGGTCACCCCCGGCTCCTCTCTGGGTCAGCCGTCAGAATTTCGCGACCGCGCCGGCGTCGACAGGCAGTGCTGCGCCGGTGATGTATTGCGCCTCGTCGGAAGCCAGGAACAGCACCGCGTTGCTGACCGCGCGTGCCTCGATCAGTGGCTTGGGCAACAGGTGAAACTGGCCGATGACCTCGCCGGCATCGTGCACGGTCGGGGCGGGCAGATCCGGACGCAGCGTCCGGCAGAACTGCTCGTTGTCGAGCATCGGGGTCAAGATGTTCCCGGGATGAATTGAGTTGACTCGAATCCATTGCGGGGCAAGCTCATTGGCCAGCGAGTTCATCAAACCGACCACGGCGTGCTTGGCCGAGGCGTAGTGGGCCATGTAGCCGCCGCCGCGAATGCCCAGCATCGAACTGACCAGGATGATGGAACCGCCACCGTTGGTCATGTGCGGCAGCGCCACTTTGACGGTGTGCCACACCCCGGTCAGGTTGATGTCCATCATCGTCTGCCATGTCGAGGGCTCGATCAGCGCGGCGGGTGCCGGGGAGCCGCTGATACCGGCGTTCGCCACCACGATGTCGAGCGCGCCCAAGGTGGCCACGCCCTGCTCGAGCGCGGCGCGAAGGCCGTCCAGGTCCCGCACGTCGGCCTTGGCGGTGACGATGCGCCGACCCGACTTCTGCACCAGGTCGGCGGTCTCGGCAAGGTCGGCGTCGGTCGCACCGGGATAGGCGACGCCGTCGATGTCCGCGCAGGCATCGACCGCGATGATGTCGGCGCCCTCCTCGGCCAGCCGGATCGCGTGTTCGCGGCCCTGGCCGCGCGCGGCGCCGGTGATGAACGCGACCTTGCCGGCGACTCTGCCCGGAGTGTTGGCTGTCATTGCGACCTTTCGCCCGATATCTGCATGAGGCTACGCGTCGAATTCGAGACAGGTCAGTTGCCCGCCTCGATGGCAGCAACCTTCGCGATCGCATCAGCCCCGCAGAAGGGCTGCAGGTCGACACCGCCGGTACCCAAGAGGAAATCGATGCGGCGTCTGAGGTCACCCGAGGAGACATGGGCGTACAGATTCGCGCCGGGACAGGAGGTTTGAGCGAAGTCGCGGTGTCCGGCCAGCGTGGTGGTCGCGATGCCGTATCGCTGGGCAGCCCACGCGAAGGCAAGTGCGGTGCCGTGCAATTGGGCCTCGGGCACTGGCTCGTGGTCGAAGTCGCCTTCGCAGATGATCAGGAAATGTCCGGTGGTGTCGTAATCCGTTGCGGTGTCACCGACGATGCCGGGGTTGCGCAGTTCGTAGATGTTGCCCTTGCCGTCGATCCCGAGGTGGTAGGCGATGTCGATCCAGCCCAGGCTGTCCTGGTGATACCGCTGGTCCTGGCGGAAACGGCCCGGCGCGTGGCTGTTGTCACCCAGCGCTACCGCCGCGTGGTGCAGGGTCAGCCGGTTCGGCGTGTGCGCGCGCCCACCCGGTCGCGCGGGCCGCGCGCCCCAGGCGTCTCGGCACAGCAACAACGCCGCAGTGGCCTTCGGGGCGGGTGCGGCCGGCGCTGCTGTCACCGGCGCCGTGGCGGCGGGTGCGGCGGGACTGGGCTCGCTGGGGGTGGGGCTCGCGGAGGTCGTGGTCGAACAACCGCCCACGGTCGCTGCCAATCCGGCGCTGCCGGCGAGCAGCAGCAGCCGACGGCGATTGACGGGGTCTTCCGCGTTCATGGTCCTCAATGTATTCGTTGCCCCGCCCGGCGACTCCCGGCCTGGTCGCTGAATATGCTGGATACTGCGTTATGCCGCTGACCCGTCAATTGCGTTGAGGAATTGTGCAGTGCCCGACGATCGACTGCTGGTGCCCGGCCAGACGTGCTGGCAGGTGGAGCGCGCCGATCAGTTTGCCTGCATCGTCGACGCCGCGGACTACTTCCAGCATGTCAAGGCGGCGATGTTGCGCGCCCGACACCGCATCATGGTGATCGCCTGGGATCTGGACGCGAGGATGACGTTCGAACGTGGCGCGAAAACCTTGCCGGGACCCAACCAGCTGGGCGCGTTCATGTACTGGTTGCTGTGGAAGCGGCCGGAGCTCGAGGTGTATCTGCTGCGGTCCAATCTGCGGTTGCTTCCGGCCTTTGACGGCATGTGGTACGGGGTGACCCCGACGTCGCTGCTGAATCGCATCAGCAGTAAGCGATTGAACTTCGCGGTCGACGGGGCCCACCCGGCCGGCTCGGTGCACCACCAGAAGATCGTTGTCGTCGACGACGTGGTGGCGTTCTGCGGTGGCATCGATCTGACCATCAACCGCTGGGACACCCGTGCGCATCGGCACAACAGCCGTAGCCGGCGGTCCGTGGGGCGTAGTTACGGCGCGCGGCACGAAGTTGCCGCCGCCGTGGACGGCGCCGCCGCGCGCGCCCTGGCGCAGCTGGCCCGCGAACGGTGGGAGACAGCCACCAATCAATCGTTGCGGCCGATTGAGGCCAAACACACCGGCTGGCCGAGCAAGCTGGAGCTGACCCTGCGCAATGTCGACGTCGGAATCGTGCGCACCTTGCCGGAATTGGAGCGGCGCGACGAGGTTCGGGAAGCTGAAGCGCTCAATCTCGAAGCTATTGCGGCAGCGCGGCACACCATCTACCTGGAGAACCAGTACCTGGCGGCGCGGCGGCTGGTCGATGCTCTGGCCGACCGGCTGAAAGAAGAAGAAGGTCCGGAGATCGTGATCGTGCTGCCGCGGCGGGGCAACAATGCTCTCGAGCGCGGCACCATGGACGGTGCGCGGCACCGCCTCATCCAATCGTTGTGGGCCGCCGACGAACACGGCCGCCTGGGGGTGTACTGGCCGGTGACCGACGGCGGCGCGCCCATCTATGTGCACTCGAAGGTCATGGTGGTCGACGACCGGTTACTGCGCATCGGTTCGTCGAATCTGAACAACCGGTCGATGGGGTTCGACAGCGAAAGCGATCTGGCCATCGAAGCCGATGCCGACAATCCGGACCACGACCACCTCCGCGACCAGATCACCGCTGTGCGCAACGATTTGGTGGCCGAACACCTGGGCGTGTCCGTCGCGGAGTTCGAGGACGCGCTGGCCGGGTCGCAGTCCCTACTCAAAGCGGTCGAAGAATTACGTGGGCAGGACAAGACGTTGCGCCCCTTCACCGAACAGACGGTGTCCGATGAAGCGAGCCCGTTGGCGGAGAACGATCTGATGGATCCCGACCACGTCCCGCATTCGCTGACCCGCAGTGTGCAGCGATTCATCGCAGGACTCAGGGAATGACGGCCGCGCCGGCCCGCCGCCGATTCGCTGACAGGTAGGCCGATCGACGGGCGATGAACCACGTCGCGAGCGGGCGCACCAGTCGCAGTACGGGCACCAGCAGCCCGAAATCCTTTCTCATGTCTCGTATTTGGTCATCGAGACCTCGTGTCTGGTACTGCAGCAACCGTTGACTCTCCTCGGTGTCCACCCAATCGCCGAAGAAACGAGCAGGTCTGCGTTGCACGAACGCGTCGCGCGGCAGCGGCCCGATGCCGATCGCGTTCATCAGTGTGTTGGTGAACTCGTAGTAAGTCATCCGGCAGGTCGCACCTCCGGCGATGTAAAGAGTCTTGCCGACTGTCCTTTCGTCGGCGACGGCGCGGGCGAATGCCATTCCGGCGTCGGCGGGATGGAGAAATTCGAACCGCGCGTCGGGGCTGAACTCGAACATGATGCTGGGGTCCTGCGCCTGCAGGTGGATCGGCGTCACCGCGGCAAGCCGCAGGATGCTCCACTGCAGGTCCGACTCCCGGATCGCCGTCTCGCAGGCCACCTTATGGCGTCCGTACTCGTCGGTCGGAGCGACCGGTGTGTCCACCCGCAGCGGTGGTTCGCGATCCTGGATGTCGCCGAAAATGCCGGTGGAGGAGGCGAAGACGAGCCGTTTGGCAGTGGGGGAGGCGGTCATTCGGTCGATCAGGGTGCGGGTGGCGTCGAGGTTGACTCTGCGCGCGAGTTCGGGGTTGCGTTCCGAGTACGGGGGAAGGATGGCCGCCAGGTGGATCACCGCATCCACCCCCTGCAACGCACTGTCGAGCGACGTCGCGTCGGTGATGTCTCCCCAGACGAAACGTGCTTGTCCGGTGAAACCGGCTGCGAGCTTGCGGGCGCGGCGGGAGTCGATGTCGAAGGCGACGACGTCGTGACCCTCGTCGAGCAGTACCTGCAATGTGCAGAAGCCGATGTTGCCCATCGCCCCTGTCAACAGCACCTTCAATGTCGTGTCCTCGCAGTGGGGTTGGGCGCGGCCAGTTCGCGCAGGGAAGTCAGGAACAGTTCGTCCATCCGGCCGCTCAGATCGGCCAGCGTCGGCGCTCCGGCGAAGCCCGCGGAGCCGAAGACACGTTCGAGCTCGATGGTCGCGGCGCCCGAACCGATCGAAAGGCAAAGGCAGGCAACGCCGTCGGCGCGGAGTTCCTCGAGCGCTTTATCGGCGTCGGCTTCGGCGTAGCGGCCCTCGTAGCCGTGGTCGTAGGGATAGCCGTCGGACAACACCAGCAGCAATTTGTTCGGTGTGCCGGCCTGGGCTTTGAGGATTTCGCCCGCGCCGCGGATGCCCGCCCCGAGCCGGGTGTAACCCTGGGGTCGCAGTTGGTCCAGGCGGGCCTTGCCGATGGCGCCGAAACGCTGCCCGAACCCTTTGATCATCGGCAGGTGCACGGAGTGCCGGCCTTGCGAGCGGAAGCCGTAGACCGCGACGCGGTCGCCGAGTTCTTCGAGAGTGACCGCCAAGGTGGCGGCCGCCCGACGCTGATGGTCGTGGACGGCCAGCCCATGCGGATCGGTGTCGGTGCCCGACCCGGACGCGTCGACCAGGATGAGCACGCCCAGGTTGCGCGCCAGCTTGCGGCGCTCGCAGTACACGTTTTCCGGTGGCGAGTGACCGGACCGCAGATCGACGAAAAGGTCGATGAGCGCCTCGATATCCACCTCGTCCCCGTCGGGGCGACCGCGAAATACCCTGGGCCCGAGGCCGACCCGAGCCAACCGTCGGCGCAACACCTCGTCGCGGGCGATGCCGGCTTCGACGGTGTTCCCGCCCGTGGCGCTCAGCGGGAAGTCGATGACCCGGCACCACTGCGGCCGGTAGCGCTTGCGGTGGACATCCCACTCCGGGTGCAGCGCCCCGCCGACGCCCACCGCAGCGCCGGGATTGCCGTCGTCGGTGAACTGGATGCGGGTGGGCAGCGGCCGGGCATCCGCTCCGACCGCTGCCCGCCGGATCGCGCGGACCTGCATTTCAGCACCGGCGTCGGCGTCGTCTCCGCCGCGCGAGGAGCCAAGCAGCTTGCGCAGGTAGTCCGAGACCGTCCGCGACGCAACGAGGGGATTGTCGAACAGTTTGAGGATCTTGCTTTCGCGGTGCGGCCCGTCGTCCTGGTCATCGTCGGTCGCCGGGGACTCGTCGACTTCGGCGGCCAGCTGCAGTTGGATGTCGGTGGCCCGCCCACCGGTTCGGGGGGACGCGCTGAGTAACCGCGCGGGTTTGATGACGCCGAACCACGACGGCGGATCAGTGACTCTGCTACGGCCCTTTGCTATTTCGAGCGACTCATCGGCACTTGCGGTGCTGCGCGGGTCGATGCCCCGGCAGAGTTCGGCCGCCAGCGGAACGCGGTCCGCGAGTTCGGTGAGTGCGCGGGTGCCTTCCAGGGCCAGGTAGCGGCGTGCTGTCGAGGGCCGGGCGCGCAGACCCTTCACCAGCCGCGGGTGCAGACTCCCTGCGCCCAGTAGCGCACTCTGCAACAGCATTTCGCGCCGTTGTTCGGCAGCGGGGTGTCCGGGCGACACGAACACCACCCGCCCGTCGGTGTGGGGTCCGGTGCCGGCCGGTGCCTCCGCAATGTCGACGGACCTGCCCGCCACGAACGTGGCCAGCAGCGCGAACCGGCTCACGTCTGACGCCGTCACGGCGCGGGCAGCACCGCGTCGACGAGCTCACCCAGGGCGCGGACCACTTCCCGGTCGTCGGACAGCACGCGAACCACCGCCGACTCGACGGCACAGCGCAGGCTCAGCCCCTCGGCGATCAGGCCGCCGGCCAGGATCAGCATTCGGGTGGAGGAAACTTCGCCCAGCGGGGAGCCGTCCAGGTTCCTGATCGCGTTGCCGAGCCGGACCAAGGTGCGCGCGGTCGCGAGGTCGATTCCGGATTCGTAGGCGACAACCTCTGTTTCGATGTCGGGCGGCGGAAAGTCCAACTCGATGGCGACGAAACGTTGCCGGGTCGACTCCTTGATGTTCTTCAGGACGCTCTGGTAACCGGGATTGTAGGAGATCACCAACTGAAAATCCGGAGCGGCCGGCAACGTGGTGCCGAGCCGGTCGAGCGGTAATTCGCGACGGTGGTCGGCCAGGGGATGGATCACGACCGTGGTGTCCTGGCGTGCTTCCACCACCTCGTCCAGGTAGCAGATGGCACCTTCGCGCACCGCCCGCGTCAATGGCCCATCCACCCAGACGGTTTCACCGCCCTTGAGTAAAAATCGGCCTACCAGGTCCGCGGATGTCATGTCTTCATGGCCGGCGACGGTGATCAGGTTGCGGCCTAGCTCGTGCGCCATGGCTTCGACGAACCGGGTCTTGCCGCACCCGGTGGGCCCTTTCAGCAACACCGGCAGACCGCGTCGGGCGGCGGCCCGGAAGACCTGTACTTCCTCACCTACCGCTCGGTAAAACGGTGTGGTGCAACCGGATTGAACTTCCACAGGCACCCCGTTAGTCATCGAGTCACTTTCCCCGTTCCACCGGCACCGTGTTCGGCAGCCCTACGCCGGGCGGCAACACAAGCTTGCCGTCGGTGTTGATGTAGCCGGATCCCTTGCGCGGCATCGGCAATGCCGGATCCGGGCACGGCCGATCCGTGCCGTCTCCGCACACTCCCATCAGGAAGTAGGACCGTTTCAGGACGTCGTCGGGCCACGGTTCGGCGTGCATGGCGAACCATTGCGCGGGCAGGTTGTAGAACACGAAGAAGAATGCGCTGCACGCGGCGAAGATCGCCAGGAAGCGGGTGAATTGCTGTCGGAAGACTCCGCCTTGGATGCGATCGAGCCCCCGTTCGACGAAGGTGCGACCGCGGTCGTCGGTGAAGTAGCGCAGGCAGCACAACCCGGCCTGCACACCTCCCCACATCAGTCCTTCGTACACCGGCCACTGGTAGTAGGTGTCGGGGTTGATCGACAGGGACCGGATCGCACCGGGGTAGGTGAAGAGCCCCATTGGCATCAGAAAGAGTCCTTCGATGACGAAATCGAAGAAGAACGCCCACACCGCAACGACGCCCAGTAGACCCACGTTGCTGATGTTGGGCCACCGCGACTTGACCTTGCGCATCACCCAGCAACCGAGAATCGTGCACAGCAGGACGAACGAGTAACCCGGCGCGTTCATCAACAGCGGCTCGGCCATCATCCGGCCCGGTTCACCGAACGACTGCCAGCCGGGAACGTTTTGCACCCACGAGCCGCGGTTCCACATCCAGGTGTTGTAGGTGCTCCAGGTGTTGAAGTAGTTCAACAGCGGATCCTGAAAGAAGATCAGGCCGCAGGCGACCAGCAGCATGCCGTCCAGCGTGACCCGCCGTTCTCGCCGCCAGGGCCGCACGATGAAGTGCCAAATGGCAACCGGCCAACCCACGACGATCACGGCCGTCCAGGTCGTGAGGATGACTTTCATGAACGTCGGCGGATCACTGGGCCCGGCGGGCACCCGCTCGAAGTTGGGTCCGCTGATCCAGCTGATCCAGACAAACAGCTGGAACGCCAGGATCGCGCCACCGGCGGCTGCCCAGATCCGGACCGGTCTGGTTGGTCGCGGTCCCGGCACGCTGAGTCCGGCGGCGCTGCCGAGCCGTTCGGTGGTCACCGGCGCGTTCTGGTTCATCAGATCACTCATCGCGGGAGCCTCCTGCCATCGTCACATCAGCTCTGTCCGGCAACTCATTTCCCTCGTTCGAAGGGGACGGTCTGTGGTACTCGAACGCCGGGTGGGAGAACCAGCTTGCCGTCGGTGTCGATGTATCCCGATCCTTTGCGCGGCATCGGTAGCGCGGGGTCGGGACAGGGCTGGGTCGTCCCGTCGCCGCAGATTCCGCTGACGAAGTACGAACGCTTGAGCATGTCCTGTGGCCAGGGGTCGGCGTGCATACCCATCCACTGCGCGGGAACGTTGTAGAGGAAGAAGAAACACGCGCTCACCGCGGCGAAGATCGCCAGAAAGCGGGTGAACTGTTGTTTGACGAATCCGCCTCGTACCTGGTCGATTCCACGTTCCACGACGGAGCGGCCACGGTCGTCGGTGAAGTAGCGCAGACAGCACAGGCCCGCCTGCACGCCGCCCCACATCAGTCCTTCGTAGACCGGCCACTGGTAGTAATGGCCGGCATTGATCGAAACAGCCCGAATAGCACCGGGATACGTGAACAGCCCGGTGGGCAGCAGCAGGCAACCCTCCATGACGAAGTCCAAAACGAACGTGAACAGGTATGTCACGCCGATCAATCCGAGGTTGCTGAGATTCGGCCATCGCGCTTTGATTCTGCGCATCACCCAGCAGCCGAAGATGGTGATCAGCAGAACCCCATAGGCGTAGCCCGGCGCGTTCGTCAACAGCGGTTCGGCGACCTGACGGCCCGGCTCGTCAGGTGACACCCACCCCGGTATGTGTGAGGACCACGAACCCCGGTTGAACAGCCAGCTGTTGTAGGTGCACCAGGTGTTGAAGTAGTTGAGCAGCGGGTCCTGGAAGAACATCAGCCCGGTGGACACCAGCAGCATGCCGTCCAGGGTGATGCGGCGTTCCCGTCGCCACGGCCGCACGATGAACCACCACAGCGCGAACGGCAGCGCCAGCCAAAGGATCACCGCGTTCGCTATCAGCGGCACTTTCATGAACAGCGGCACGTCCGTCGGACCCGCTGGGACCCGCTCAAAGTAGGGCCCTGTGATCCAGCGGATCCACACGTAGACCTGCAGAACGAGCAACGCTCCGCCGGCGACCGCCCACAGTTGCACCCGTTGCACCTGAGCCTGGGCGCCGAAATCGGCCACGTTGCCGGCCGACTCGGCGACGGCAGGCACATCCTGTTGCCTCAGCGATTCACTCACGTTGGGTCCCCTCGGTTACTGATCCATCGGCAATATACCTATCGGTATCTGAATGAACAATGAGCATCCCAGATCCTGTGGCACAATCACGGCATGGCGGAGCGGTGGACGCGAGAGCGACGACTCGAGCACACCCGTGCTCTGCTGGTGGATGCTGCGCAGGAAGTGTTCGCCGAAAAGGGTTTCACCGCAGCGACTCTCGATGACATCGCTTATGCTGCCGGTTACACCAAGGGCGCGATCTACAAGCATTTCGCCACCAAGGAAGACCTGTTCCTCGCCGTGAGTGACCGGTACTGGCGCCGCTATTTCGACAACTTCGCCGACGTCATGTCGACGTCCACCCAAATCGGTGCACACGAACTCGACGACATCGCCGAGCGATGGCGCCAACTGAGCCGTGACCGCGGCGCCGAACATGCCGCGCTGGGCCACGAGTTCACCCTGTATCTCCTGCGCAATGCCGAAGCGCGCGAGCGGGTGGCCGCCAAACGCTCAGAGGTCGTCGAGGCGCTGAGCAAGTTCATCGTCGAGGGCATCGACCGGCTCGGCGGAGCGCTGCTGATCCCGCCGTTGACGTTCGCCCACGTGTTGGTGGCCACCACGGATTCGGTGATGTTAGGCAGTCAGCTCGACGACGTCGACCTGTTCCGGCCGGTGCTGGAAATGTACGTGTCGGTGATCAAGTTGCCGTGATGCCGGCCCGCATCCCGGCGGCGCCTGACTCAAGACGGTTCTTTGTGGGTACAGAAAGCGCGAGCACTCCGTTCAGAATGACGCGCAGCAACCGCACCGGGAGGTTGACATGCATCGCCCCGACACGATCATCGAGATCCATCGTGAACGCGTCCAGGACCAGACGGCTGACATGGTCGGCGGCGACAAGTACACCGAGTCCGTCGACGGTACCGGCTATTCGGCGACCGCGACGCTGGACCTGACCCTGGATCGGGTCTGGTTCATCCACGACGCCCAGCAACGCCCGTGGCAGGAAGAGGTCGACGGAGATCTCCGTGATCCATTGCGGCACTTCGCAATCGACCTGGCGATCTTCGACTCGAAGATCGTCATCGACTCGGTAAGCTGCATCCCGCTGGTGCCGCTGCCGCCGGTGACGATCACCATCCCCGACGGTCCCCGCAAAGGGGAGTCGCGGGAAATCCCGTACAACGAGATCCCGCTGTTCGGCCGGCTGACGATCCACGACCAGCTCGAGCCCTATGAGATCGAGCCCGGCAAACAGACCATCGCGTTGAATCTGACCGTGCAGGACGCACCCGTGCTGGTGGCTTCCCCGCCGGCGGACGAGTACAGCGGGCGGCTGTACGGATCGGACCTGGAACGCCGCTCCGACGGTCATACGGTGTTCGCCGGGCAGGACCCCCGGGTCAGCTGGGAACTCGACTACGCCGAGGCGCACTGGATCACCCACAGCATCGCAGGACAACTCATGGTGAACATGGAGCGGCTGCAGCACCCCATGACATCGGACGAGGAACTACGAACCCGGGTGCTCGACTCGCTGGCTGCCCAGATCGCCGATGCGGTCCGTCCCAAACTCGCCGAGGAGGGCGAAGACGGCATCGTCAAGATCATGCCGACGCCGGTCGAGGTGGACCCCGAGTCCGACGACGACACCACATTCAAGGACCTCGACGTAATGGTGCAGCGTTTCGAGGTCGGCTCCGGTTCGGACGCAATCACCCACGAGTCCTTGGTGATCCAGCTCCAGACGCTGCGCGAGCTGCCGTCCGGGGAGGATCTGCCCGCCTCGATCCTGGCCGAAAACCCGCGTGAGAAAGCTGGATTGGCGGTCACCGGGTGGAGCATCCTGCGACAGGTCCGGGACACCGTGATGAAGAACTTCGGCCTCGAGGAAAGTGACTTCGTTGCCGAGGTGCCGTGTCTGCTGGAGGGACCGAAGACGGTCAACATCGGTGGCGAAGATCGCAACCTGGACGGGCTCACCGCAGACATCTTGCCGCGAACCGGGGAGGGCCGGCTGGTCATCGACGGCACCGTCAGCGCGGACACGAAGCTCTACGACTTCAAGGCCAATTTCAAAGTCACCTACGAGATGGGTCTCGACGACATTCCGCGCGACCCCGATGAGACCGAGACCTGGTACGCGGACCGCGAATCCGTCGAAAGCCTGGAGCGCTCGCTGAGCGCGGCCGGCGAGAAGAAGCGCGCCGGAGAACTCGACGAGAAGGACTACGAAGCGATCGTCAAGCACGTCAACGAGCAATTCGATCGGCTACCCCGGACCGTCGGGGTGCGTCCGACGCAAAACCCGCCGGAGCCGGAAGTGGACGCCGACTTCAGCCTGACGCTGGCCGGTAAGACCGCGACGGCCGCCGGCGCTGCCGCTGTGGTCGGCCTGCTTGCGCTGCCGGTCACTTGGGCGGTGGGGGCCGGCGTGGGCGCTAGCGCCGGCAGTGTGCTGACCCTGGCGATCGTGAACTACGTCAGCACGTTGCTGACGATCGACTGGTTCGGTGCCGGATTGGGGTCGCGCGAGGTCAGGAAATCGCTCAACGACCGTCCCGAGGGGACGTTGCTGCCGCCGATCGGGATCCCGATCGACGCCAATTTGAACCGGCAGCGTCTTGCGGTCTACTTCCGTCCGGTGCCGTCGAAGCTATGGGTCGACTGCGTCACCACGACCTCGAGCGACGAGGACAGCGACCGCGAGGAAATCCGGCTCATCGGCGGCCGGTGGCCGACCGACGGCCAGCCGTGGAAACTGTCCAGCGACGACGCGATCCTGTACGCAAATTCGGGCGAACTGCAGCTTTTCGTCACACCGGACAACGCCGCCGGCGACGAACTGCAGATCAGCGTCGCCACCGCCGCGGACGACCAACGGATTCTGCAGACGGACGGGGCGGGACCCGCAGCCCTGCACGAGTTGCCCCGGTGCAGCGAGGCGGCAGAGCCCGCGCAGTAGTCAGGTGCGGTGCAGGAAACCGTGCAGGGTCGCCTGGACGAGTTCGTCGACAATGACCTCGCGCGAGGGTTGTTCGTCGCCGAAGTAGGTGGAGCGCAGCGCGACCATGCCGACGATCATCGCCACCGTCGAGTGCGCCGGCAGGTTGGGCTGGCTGGACTTGAACCCGCGTAGCCGGGTTCCCTCCGCACTGATCTGGCCCAGTACCGCGAGTGCCGCCCGGATATCGGCCATCCCGGTGCCGGCGAATTCGTCCTCGCTGAAGCCTTCGGAAGCCAACAGGGTCAGCAGCAGGCCGCGGTGTTCCACCAGCACGTCATAGAGTTGTCCGACGAAAAGCCTTGCCAGATCCTCTTCTTTGGTCTCCTCGGGGACGACCGCTTGCCACGTCCGGCCGAATTCGTGCACGAAGGTCGTGAAGGGTACGACGAGGGCTTCCCGGAACAGGCCGGCTTTGGAGCCGAAGTGGCGGAAGAGCAAATATTCGCTGACTCCGGCGGCTTCGGCGATCTCCCGGGTGGTGGTGCTCCGATAGTCCTGCCGGGCGAACAACTCCCGTGCGGCATCGAGCAGTAACCGGCGCGGTTCGCCGCGGGGTCGGCGCAGCGGCGCAACGGTGGCTTGCGTCGCAGCCCGCTTCTTCTCGGGCGCAGGTCGCGGGGACACGGTTATTCACGATAGTCCCTTGACCGATCGCTTAGAATAGTGTCCACTATTAAAAGTCTACGGGAAGGGGCGTGGCGGTGGGCGCAGTCATCATGCTCGGCACCCTGTTCGGCTTGATCGTGTTGATCTTCGGCGCGGTCTATTACTTCGACCCCGAAGCGCGTGGCGGCGACCGTGACGAGCCTGTCCAATGAACGACGGCCTGACGCCGCTGCTCACCGGCGCGGTCATCTTCGGGTGGGGTAGTGGCATCGCGTTCACCGCCGCGGGTGTGTATCTGAGCGTCCGGCAGCGTCGGCTGCACCCGCTGCTGCTGCTGTGCATCTCGGCGATCTCGTTCTCCTGGATCGAGGCACCCTACGACTGGGCGATGTATGCGCAGTTCCCGCCTGCCCTGCCGCGGATGCCGTCGTGGTGGCCGCTGAATATGACGTGGGGTGGGCTCCCTTCGTCGGTACCGGTGGGCTACATAGGCTACTTCGTGCTGCCCGCCGTGCTCGGCGCCGCGCTCGGGAAAAGGCTTGTGGCCCGGTTTGATTGGGCCAACAGGCTGGGGAGACCGTTCACCCTCCTGATCTCCGGTTTCGTCGTCGGATTCTGTTGGGCGTTCGTCTTCAACGCTTTCCTCGGCGCCCGGCTCGGTGTCTTCTATTACGCGTACGTGATTCCCGGGTTGGCTGTTTTCGAAGGCACCAAGCACCAGTATCCGATCTATGACTCCATCGCCCTGGGCGTGCAGATGATGGTCTTCGCCTACCTGCTCGGGCGCACCGATTCCTTCGGCCGCAACGTCATCGAAATGTGGGCTGAGTCGAGGACGAAGAACCGCGTCAAGTCCGCCGCCCTGTCCATCGGCGCGGTGATCCTGATCGGAAACCTGCTCTACGGCGCGGTATTCGCGCCCCATCTGATCACGATGCTGGGCGGCTACGTGACCTCGGGGCCCAATGAGCAGCTGTTCCCCGGTGTCCCGAACCAGCCTCGATAGGAACATCAATGGTCCAGACCGCGCAGCTCTACTACGACCCGTTCGATCACGACATCGACGACGATCCGTACTCGGTGTGGAAACGGATGCGTGCCGAAGCGCCACTGTATTTCAACGACAAGTACAACTTCTACGCGCTGAGTCGTTACGCCGATGTGGCGCCCGCACTGCACGATTGGCAGACCTACCGGTCGGGCCGCGGCACCACTGCCGACATCCTGTTCAGCGGCCTCGAAGTACCGCCGGGGATCCTGCTGTTCGAGGATCCGCCGCTGCACGACCTGCACCGCAAGCTGCTGTCGCGGGTATTCACCCCGCGCCGGATGCTGGCCGTCGAAGATCTGGTGCGTGAATTCTGTTCGCGCGCACTGGATCCGCTGCGGGATGCCGACGGCTTCGACTTCGTGGTCGATCTGGGCGCGATCATGCCGATGCGCACCATCGGGTACCTGTTGGGCATCCCCGAAGGCGAGCAACAGGTCATCCGCGATCGCAACGACCACAGCATCACCGTCGGTGCGCAGCAGGGCGATATCAGCGCCACCATCTTCCAGGACTCCATCGCGCTGTTCGCCGACTACATCGAGTGGCGCGCCAAGCATCCGTCCGACGACTTGATGACAGAGCTGCTCAACGCCGAAGTGGAAGAGCAGGACGGGACCCGTCGCCGGCTGGACCGCACCGAAGTCCTGGCCTACACCGCGATGATCGCAGGCGCGGGCAACGAAACCACCGCGCGACTCATCGGATTCATGGGCCAACTGCTCGGCGAACATCCGGATCAGCGTCGCGAGTTGGTCGCCGATCCTTCGCTGCTCGGATCCGCGGTGGAGGAGACCCTGCGCTACGAGCCGCCGTCGCCGGTGCAGGCGCGGTACGTAGCTGCCGATGTCGAGCTGTACGGGCAGACCGTCACCGCGGGCTCCTACATGCTGCTGCTCAACGGGTCGGCGAATCGTGACGAGGCAAGATTCGCCAACCCTGACCGTTACGACATCCACCGCAAGGGTGGCCACCTCAGTTTCGGCCAGGGGCTGCATTTCTGCCTCGGCTCGGCGTTGGCGCGTCTGGAGGGACGCGTCGCCTTCGAGGAGGTCTTCAAGCGGTGGACTGACTGGGAGGTCGACTACGGCAACGCCCGCCGGGCCCGGACATCCAGCGTGCGAGGGTGGGCGCAGCTGCCCGTCAGGACCGCCTAGCCGACCGGATCGAGCAAACTTGTTTGGTTCGTCCCGTCAGGGGCTAGTAAATGGTCACACCTTCGGGAGGATTCCAATGAGCAACTACAACGTCGTGGTAGTCGGTACCGACGGGTCTGATACGTCGCTGCGCGCGGTGGATCGGGCTGCGAAGATCGCCGCCGAGTCGGAGGCGACCCTGATCGTTGCTTCGGCGTATCTGGACGACGGCGACGACGGCGGGACGGCACCTGACCAGGCGCGCGACGAGAAATACCGCACCGAAGGTAACGCGCCGGTCTACGAGCTGCTGCACAAGGCTGCCGACCGCGCGCGCGAGGCCGGTGCCACCAAGGTCGAGGAACGCGCCGTGGAGGGTGCACCGGTCGATGCGCTGCTGCAGCTCGTCGAAGACGCGAATGCTGACCTGCTGGTGGTCGGCAACGTCGGTACCAACTCGCTGGTGGGTCGGGTCGTGGGCTCGGTGCCGCGAGCCGTTTCCAAGCGCGCGAAAGCTGAAGTGCTGGTCGTGGAGACCGAAGACTGAGACTGATCGGCAGGACCCGCAGGGTCACTTCTTCGACACAATGTCGCCACGGTCCTACCACCTGAGATGCTGCCGCGCGACCATGGGTGCAGCCAACGGGGAGGCCGCCAACAGGGAGGCAATGTGTCGATACGCATGATTGTGCCGGCGGCGCTGATCGCCGCGTTCAGCGTGCTGAATCCACTGTCGGTGCGCGCGCACGCCGACCCGGCGTGCGGGGTCAACCTGGCAGCGCCGGAGATTCAAGCCGCGGTCAAGTCGCTGCCGGCCCTGCCGGACAATTCCGGGTGGGATACCAACACGCACAGCTTCGATCCGAGCAGCAACTACAACCCGTGCACCACGCTGTCGACGGTGATCGTCACTGTCCTGGGTGCTACCGGCAGTTCGCCTGACCTGGCTCTGCTATTCCACAAAGGCGCTTTCGCCGGTGTCGCCACCTCGAAGGCGTATCCCTTCACATCTTTGAACGCCGCCAAGACCACCGACGACACCGTCACCCTGGACTACAAAGACGGCCGGAACGTATGCACCGCATGCCCCGGACCGATCACCACCGTGCGTTATCAGTGGCAGGGCAACCGCGTGGTGGCGCTGGACCCCGAACCGGCCTGGTAGACCCGGCGACGTTAGCAAGATTGGCCATTTGCGTCGCAGCGGACAAGATGGAGGGCGGAAATACTCCCGCATCAGCGCTGAAGGTCGAGAACATGGTGATAGCCCACAGTCCGTATCGGCTCCATTTGTTGCGCTGCGGCGCAGCACTTTTCGTGATGATGGCCGCGCTCGGGCTGGTGCAGTACGCGGCACCGGCGCTGGTGCTCGGGCAACCGGCGCTGGCCGCTGACCCGGCGCAACTGGCTCGGGATCTGGTCGCCGACGAGCAAGCGCTGCGCGACCCGTCGTCGTCGGAGGCGGTGCTGCAGGCCGCGGCGTTGCGTGAGCAGGCCGCTTACCGTGCCATCGGGCGCCACCCCGAGTGGGAGCCGGTCGTGCGACCGCTCATTCCGGCGCAGCTCAGCGGAATCTACAACCTCAATGTCGACGCGCGGCACCACCTGCAGGCGTTGAACGCAGGCGAGGCGAAGCCGACGTTGCCCGCCTGGCGGATCGACCCGCCGGCGCCCGCCGCCGAGTTGCTCAGCTACTACCGCGCGGCCGAGGCGGCCAGCGGCGTCGGCTGGAACTATCTGGCAGCGATCAACATGGTCGAGACCGACTTCGGCCGCATCTCCGGGGTGAGCACCGCGGGTGCGCAGGGGCCCATGCAATTCCTGCCGTCCACGTTCGCCAGCTACGGCCAGGGTGGCGACATCCGCTCACCGCGGGACAGCATCATGGCGGCCGGCCGGATGCTTGCGGCCAACGGTTTCGCCGGCAATCCCGACGGCGCCATCTACAGCTACAACCATTCGAGCAACTACGTCGGAGCCGTCAAGGACTACGCCGCTGCGATCGGCGGCGACCCCGCCGCCTTCGCCGCCTACCACCGGTGGGACGTCTACTACCTGACCACGATGGGTGACGTGCTGTTGCCCGTCGGGTACGCCGCATCCGAACGGATCTCCGCGGCCGAGTACCTGGCCGGCCATCCGCAGTAGAGCGCAGGCGTCGGACGTCAGGTCATGCAGACGTTGGAGAACAGCAGCACCGGCCACGACACGATGGAACCCAGAAACGACACCACCGCGTCGGCGCCGTGCAGCTGGTGCAGATGCGAGGTATGCGTAACCGACCAGACGAGGCCCACCAACAGGTAGGGGACGCCAACGATGACCGCGAGGCCGATCAGCTCGGCGACGGTCATCTTGTAGTCGAGTAGGTTACGAAGTGCTGTGAGCATCGGGTGGCTCCCGGCGGCGACGGCGTGTGTAGTCACCAAACATGTTAACCATAGTTCGAGCGGACGTTGCTCACTTCTCGCGGTTGTGAGAACCTGACAATGGCTGCTGAGCTCAGGTTTCAATTGGATTGGGCGGGAGGTTCGGTTAATGACAGTTTCGCCCGAACCGTCGTTGGAACCTCCGGTGTTGGCCCTCGAGGACACTCGCATCCGGGTCACCCGGCAGACGGCCCGCTGGACCGATCGGCCAGTCCATGTCCGCGAAGCGATGGACTTCTGGTCGTTCGCGGCAGGCGCGGCGAATGTGATCATGCAGTTGTCGCGGCCGGGAGTGGGCTACGGCGTGGTGGAGTCCAAGGTGGATTCCGGCAACCTGCTCAAGCACCCGTGGAAACGCGCGCGCACCACCTTCCAGTATCTGGCCGTCGCGGTCTTCGGGTCCGACCGGGACCGCGCCGCGATCCGCGAGGCCGTCGACGGCGCGCACCGGCAGGTCCGGTCCACGCCGGAAAGTCCGGTCCGCTACAACGCTTTTGATCGCAACCTGCAGCTGTGGGTAGCCGCCTGCCTGTTCGTCGGGTTGGAGGACACCTATCAGTTGCTGCGCGGCCCGATGAATGCCGAACAGGCAGAACAGTTCTACCGCTCCGCGTGGACATTGGGCACCACGTTGCAGGTGCGCGAGGATCAGTGGCCGCCGACTCGGGCAGCCTTCGACGATTACTGGGTCCAGGCCTGCGCGCACGTCGAAATCAGCGACACAGTTGGCCGATATCTGCACGAGCTGATTGATCTGCGGATGATCAATCCACTGCTGCGGTGGCCGTTTCACCGCCTGCTGAGGTTCCTGACCACCGGCTTTCTCGCCCCGGTTTTCCGGGAGGCTCTCGGTGTCTCGTGGAGTGACACCAGGCAACGGCGTTTCGAAAGGTTGTTCCTGCTGGTGGCTTTCGTCAACCGGTTCCTGCCGCCGTTCATCCGGCAGGGCGGCAGTCACGTGCTGCTCCTCGATGTGCGCCATCGGGTTCGGCGCGGCCGCCCGCTGATTTGAGCGCACGATGACGCAATCACATGGCAGCATAGGCAGAGTCGAGGTGGGCCTGGACCGGTTGCGCCGGCTGTTGGATCACCGGGTCAGCATCGCGGCGCTGATCGAAGCGGCTGTGTGGTTGGCGATTCCTTATCTGTCGGTGGGCCTGGTGTGGGCCTTCCTGCACGCAGAACAGGTTCAGCAGATTGAGACGCGACTGGCCAAGGTGATGCCGGCCGGTGCTGACGTCGGGGCCTTCGGGGTGGTGACGGCGCTGTGGCCGGTCTCGATACAAATCGCGAATTCGTGTCCTGCGCCCTGAATTCGCCTGGTGCATAGCCGAGTACGCGCGTCGTCGGCACCGTCATGTCGTAGGGTTGGCCCGATCAGAAGGGAATCGTGGCTGGCGTGAAGGTACATCTGCAGGTAGAGGGCGCACCGGACAAGGTGCGTGACAGCGTGCGCGAGATCGGTGAACTGGGAGCCGACGGCCTTTTCACATTCGAGGGACCCCACGACGTGTTCTTCCCGCTGGTCGTGGCGGCGGGGGAGGCCGACCTGGAGTTGATGACCAATGTGGCGATCGCCGGGCCGCGCAGTGCGGTGCATCTGGCGCACTCAGCCTGGGATCTGCAGTGCTACAGCGGCGGGCGATTCCGGCTCGGTCTCGGGTCGCAGATCAAAGCGCACATCGAGAAGCGGTATGGAGCGCAGTGGGGCAAGCCGGCGAGCCGGATGGCTGAGCAGGTCGCCGCGATCAAGGCGATCTTCGCGGCGTGGGAAGGTCAGGCGCCGTTGAAGTTTCGGGGTGAGTTCTACACCCACACGTTGATGCCGCCGAATTTCAATCCGGGGCCCAACCCTTTCGGTCCACCGCCGGTGCTGATGGGAGCGCTCGGACCGCTGATGACCCGCAAGGCGGCGGAAGTGGCTGACGGACTGCTGGTGATGCCGTTCAACAGTGCGCGACACCTCGCGCAGCGGACCGCGCCGGCGCTGGCCCAGGGGTTGCAGGAATCCGGGCGGTCGGTTGCCGATCTTCAGGTGATCGCGCAGGCGATGGTCGCTGTCGGTGGTACCGAGGCGCAGCTGGCGGCAGCTGTCGACGGCGTTGCTACCCTGATCGCGTTCTACGGTTCCACACCCAATTACCGCCCGGTGCTGGAGGTCGAGGGCTGGGCCGAGCTGCAACCGCTTCTCAACGCCATGTCCAAGACGGGTGACTATGCCGGTATGCGGGCGTTGATCACCGAGGAGATGGTGCGCACCATCGGTATCGTCGGCAGTCCCGACGAATGCGCAGCTGAGATCGAAAATCGTTTCGGTGCAATGGCTTCCGATGTCTGCTGTTACTTCCCGTTCTACTCGCCGAGTAGGGAAGACCTGGCCGACCTGGTCGGCGGCTTACATGCGTCCCGATAGTAGGCGACCGCACTCGAACGGCGGGCGATGAATCGTCGGGTGTTACTTTTGTTGCACCCTCACAGTCACCGGAGCCGCCAATGACACCGGGCAGCGATGCCGACAGCATCGAACTCCTTGCCGAGAAGGTCGCCCAGTACGCGCGGGCGCTGTCGGCCGACATCGACAACGAGCGCAGGCTTCCCCCCGAGCTCATCGCCCGGCTCAATGACCTCGGGTTGCTGCGCGCCACCATGCCGCGCGAAGTCGGCGCGCCGGAACTCGATCCCGGGACCGCGCTGCGGTGCGCCGAGACGATCGCGCGCGGTGATGCGGCAACGGGATGGTGCGTATCGATCGCGATCACCAGCGCGCTACTGGTCGCCTACATGCCGGCGGGCGCCCGCGAGGAGATGTTCGGGGACGGCCGCGGTATCGCCGCCGGGGTGTGGGCGCCGCGCGGCACCGCGAAGTCGGTCGACGGCGGAATCGTGGTGACCGGACGTTGGCCGTTCTGCAGCGGAATCACCCACGCCGACATGCTGTTTGCCGGCTGCTTCGTCGACGAACGGCGCGTGCCGTCCGTTGTCGCACTACCCAAGAGTGATCTGACGGTCCTTGATACCTGGCATACCCTGGGCCTCCGCGGCACCGGCAGCCACGACACCGTCGCCGACGAAGTCTTCGTACCTGCGGACCGGGTGTTCTCGGTGTTCGACGGCCCGACCGTCGACCGGCCGCTGTACCGCTTCCCGGTGTTCGGTTTCTTCGCGTTGTCCATCGGCGCTGCGGCACTCGGTAATGCGCGTGCCGCCATCGACGACCTCATCGAGATAGCTGGTGGCACAACACGACTCGGCTCCACCCGGACCCTGGCCGAGCGGCCCGCGACCCAGGCGGCGGTGGCGACCGCCGAGTCCGCACTCAGCGCGGCACGCGCGCTGTACTACGTCACGGTCGAGGAGGCGTGGCAGGCCAGCCACGACCACGACCCGGTGTCGGTGACGCTGCGCAACCGGCTACGGCTGGCGGCCACGCACGCCGCCCGGACCGCCGCGGACGTGGTCCGTGCCATGTACGACCTGGCCGGCGGCAGCGCCATCTATGACAGCTCGCCACTGCAGCGGCGGTTCCGCGATGCGTTCACCGCCACCGCGCACTTCCAGGTCAACGAGGCATCGCGCGAACTGCCCGGACGTCTGCTGCTCGATCAGCCCGCCGACGTGTCAATGCTGTGACCGACATCGAAGTCGTCCTGCCGTACTGGCTCGACCGTCCCGATACCGAGGCGCTGGACATCGCGCAGGCTGCGTCGGAGAGCGGATTCGATGCGCTGTGGATCGGTGAGATGGCCACCTACGACGCGTTCGCGCTCGCCACTGCAATCGGTCTGCGTGCAACGGATTTAACGCTCAAGATCGGTCCCCTGGCCGTCGGCGTGCGCGGTCCGGTGACCTTGGCGTTGGGGGCGAGCACGGTCGCCGCACTGACCGGCAACCGGATCGATCTCGCGCTGGGGGCCTCCAGTCCGGCGATCGTGGCCGGCTGGCACAACCGCGACTGGTCCCACCATGTGGCCCTCATGCGCGAAACCATCGAATGCCTGCGGCCGATACTGGGCGGCGCCCGCGCCGACTACAGCGGACGACACATCAGCAGCCACGGCTTCCGGCTGCGCCACCCTATACCTGAGGCGCGAATTGCGTTGGGGGTGTTCGGTTCGGGCATGGTCGCGCTGGCGGCCCGGCACGCCGACGAGGTGGTGCTCAACCTCGCCTCGCCCGCCCGCGTCGCGCAGGTTCGGGCTGCGCTCGAGCGCGCAGCGGGTGACCGTTCCGTGCCCCGCCTCACGGTATGGGTGCCGGTCGCCCTCGATCCCGGTGCCGGCGCGCATGCTCAACTCGCCGGCCAACTGGCGGTGTATCTCGCCCCACCGGGCTACGGCGAAATGTTCAGTGACCTCGGGTTCAACGACCTCGTCGTAATGGCGCGAGCAGGCGCGACCAGGCGCGAACTGGCGGCTGCCATTCCAGTGCAGTTGCTGGCCGAAGTGGGTGCGTTGGGCTCGGCCGAGCAGATCAGGACGCGGGTGCGCGCGTACCGGAAAGCCGGCGCCGACTGCGTCGCGATTGTGCCGTCGACTGCCGAAGACCCGGGTGGCCGGGCCACCCTGAGTGCACTGTCGCCAGGCTAGCGAGTGCGCCCAAACCCGTTGTGGCTGCGGATCAATGGCAGTGACGCGCTGGTTGCGAAGCCGGCGGGTGCCTGGCATATCGCCGGCACCGCGTTGAGGACCTGCATAGCGGTAGCGACACTGGCCGACCTGACGTGTTCGGCCATAGTGGCAGCGCGGGTGAAACTTGCCAGCGCGAAAAAATGGGCGCGCATGGAAGGAGCGCCCTCAATCGTCAACGTCCAACCGTGCTCGGGTTTGGGCCAGTGTTCCGGGTATTCACCGCCCACCGTCCACAGCGCCTCGATCTCGATGAGTGTCTCCCCGGCTCTGCGCCCCGACCACGTCCAGCGTTGGCCCGCAGTGGATCCGGCGAGCAGCGCATGCTCGAAAATCTGGTGGTCGGCCTTCGCGGGGACCGCTTCCACCGCCGCCACCACCTCGTCGATGTCAGCTCCCAATTCGTCGGCGAGAAACCAGACCTGGTTTTCGAACAGGCCGCTGTTGAAGGCCAGAAAGTCGGTCGCAGTGGGGCAGATCTTTTCGATCGGCTGACCGAAAGCCATGTTGTCGAACGTGATCGAGGTGCTCTCGTACACCGACCAATCGGCCCGCTCCTGCAGGGTGATCTTGTCGATGGTGCGGCTCATGCCCGACAACGCCAGAGGTAACACCCCGGACAGGTTGCCCGGATTCAATCCACTGCCATGCACCGAGGCGTTGCCGGCCTGGCAGGCGGCGGCCACGCGGTCCCGCTCGGCTGACGGGATACGCCGGGGATGGAACAAGAACGCTGTGGTGGCAACGTTTTTACCGCTCGACAGGATGGCGCACACCTCGTCCAGGCTGGCGTTGCGCGGCGTGTAGAGCACGCAGTCGGCGTCGAGGGCAAGAATGTCGTCGACGGACGTGGTCGCGTGTACTCCGATGGCGTCACGCCCCAGCAGCGTGCCGATGTCGAGGCCGTCCTTGTCCCCGGAATACACCCGGGCGCCCACCACCACCATGTCGTCGCGGTGATCGAGGACGGTAGTGAGTATTTCTCGGCCCACAGTGCCGGTGCCCCACCCGACGACGCGATAGCGCAACGTGTTTCGCTAGATCTTGAAGCGGCCGGCGAATGCCCGAAGCGGCAGGTCGGCGCTGGTGACAAGACCCGGGGGAGCGGCGACCACCGACTTGATGGAATTCAGTGCCGGCAGTCCGGTGACCGTCATGCCGATGGAGGCGAAGTTGTCGGGGTTGGACAGGTCGATGCCGGGCTTGGGGAAAATCATGTGCTTGTTATAGATGCACGGGTCGCCCTTGATCTGAGTGATGTAGCAGCCCTTGATGTCCCAGCTGGGATCGGTGTGCGGGGTCATCTGCCACTCCAGGTGCGTCTCCACCCTCGGAATGCCATCCACCATGCCCTGATATTTGATGTAGTTGCCGCCCAGCGAACCCTTCGGCAACGTGTACCAGCCGAGGTCGACGTCCTTGGTGCAGGCGCCGAGCTCGTAGCTGAACTTCACCTCGTCGAGTTCGATGTCGAAGCAGTCGGCCATCATCAGCACGCTGTCGGCGAACACTCGGGTGTACTTTTCCAACTTCGACGGAATCGACGGATCATCCACCGGCAGGCCATAACCGACCTCAATCCAGGTGTCTTTGGAGTGGTGGCAGGACACGTCGACGGATTCGATGGTGGTCACGTTCTCGATTTCCGCGACGTCGGCCGAACACACCACGCCCAGGATCTGGTTGACCCCTGGGTTCATCCCGGTGCCGTAGAACGTCGTGCCGCCTTTGTCACAGGCTTCGGCGAGCAACTGGGTGACGGGCTTTCCGGACGGGTGCGGGTGGTTGCGGTCGCGATGCCAGCCGGTGATCCAGTCGGCGGTGGTGACGATATTGATCCCAGCTTCAAGGACTTTGACGTAGAGGTCCTCGTCGGGGAACACACCGTGGAAGGTCAGCACGTCGGGCTTGGCGGCGATGATCTCGTCGACGCTGCCGGTCGCGGTGACGCCGTTGGCCGGCAGTCCGACGAGTTCGCCGACGTCCTTACCGATCTTGTCGGAGGAATAGCAGTGCACGCCAACCAGTTCCAGGTCGGGCTGAGTGGCGATGCGCTTGATCATCTCGCTTCCGACATTGCCGGTTGCCACTTGAAAGACTTTGATGCTCACAGCCGCACCTCTCGAGAATCGGGTTTTGCCCGCGCGGTCGACCGGGCCAGCTCGCTGGCACTGCCGCCCCGGCCATCGGGATAGAACTGGGTGGCCCACTTGCGAATTGCGGTGAACCCCTCGTACTCCGCCGTTGCGAGCGCCGGCGGATCGGAATAGCGTTGGTGCGCCCAGATGTGCACGTCCTGGGTGAATTGCCGGATGACTTCCTCGCCGAACCCGAGCGCTTTGCGCTCCGCACGTTCGGCCGCCAGACCTTCACGACCGGGAACCCGTCCGATATAGACCATGAACCGGACGTCGGAGGTGCGCTCGTCGACCGGCGTGACGGCCGAGATGGTGCGGTTGTCGATCATTCCCCAACTCTTGGTGACCGCGATGCCCAGTCCGCCGTTGATGGCTTCCACGCCGCTCTTGACGTCGTCGATGCTCTGCTGGTCGTCACCTTCGAAGGTGATGGTGAAGTCGACGTAGGACACCGGGTCGTCGAAGTCGTGCCGGGTGAAGATCGGCACGATGGGTGTGTTGTGCACAAACTTGAAGTGCGCGAAGTCGACGCCGTTCTCGAGCACATATTGCGGATGCAGTTCTAGGTCTTGGCGGAACAGCCGTTGCTGCGGGTAGTAGTCGTCGGGATCGCTGCCGTCGGCGAAGCTGGCGAAGACGTCGGGCGCATCGAAATACGGTGCGCGGCCTTCGATGTCGTGCCAGATGTAAACGGACTCATTCCGTTCGACTACGGGATATGTCTGGATCCGACGGCCCCGGTTGGGGCGGTCCTGATACGGGATGCAGACGTTGCGGCCTTCGTGGCTCCACTGCCAACCGTGAAAAGGGCACTGCAGCACTTCGCCCACGACTTTCCCGCCGTAACCCAGATGAGCGCCGAGGTGTTCGCAGTAGGCGTTCATCACGGTGAGCCCGCCCGAGTCGGCGCGCCAGGCGATCAGCTCCTGACCGAAATACTTCATCGTGTGGACATCGCCGACGCCGATCTCGTCTGACCACGCAACCTGAAACCATCCGGTTGGTTTCATCGACAATGGCGGCTTGGCCATGCTCGCGGTCCTCTCGATCCGATGGTCGAATACTCTATGGAAGATTCATAAAGCAGTCAACGAAACCAAGAGGCCCGGGTTAGGATGCGCCTTATGGCGGTGGCGGACAGTGCGGGTCGCCGATCCAACAAGCGTGGCCTGGCCACCCGCGAGGCCATGTTGCACGCCGCGGTCACCGCTCTGGCGTCCGGCGATCCGGGAGCGGTTTCGGCCAATCGCATCGCCAAACAAATCGGCGTGACCTGGGGCACCGTGCAGTATCAATTCGGCGACGCGGACGGGTTCTGGGCCGCCGTGCTGCACCACACCGCGCAACGCCGCGCCAACCTGTTCGCCAACCCCGACACCGGAGCGTCGTTGCAGGCGCGGGTGGCGGAGATCATCGACACGCTGTACGACGGACTGACCGCACCCGACTCCCGGGCAATCGAGAACCTGCGTGCGGCGCTGCCGCGGGAACCCGCCGAGCTTGATCGGCTCTATCCGCGCACCGCAGCCGAACTGCGCTCGTGGGGTCAGAGCTGGCACGCCGTCTGCCAAAACGCCTTCGCCGATCTGCAGGTCGACGCGCAGCGGGTGCGGGAGATTGCAACCATGATCCCCGGCGCGATGCGGGGCCTTGCGTCGGAACGACAGCTCGGCAGCTACGCCGATCTCGACGAAGCGCGCCGCGGGCTCACCAACGCCATCGTCGCGTATCTGGGCCAGTCCGCGCGAGTGTGAGCAATCCGGCTAGGGGGGCCGGTTCATCCCGGTAGACGGTGGGTACGAAACATGGATGGACGTCGTCGAATCTGTCTTGAACACCGGCCGTCAGTTCGTATCGTTCTATCGACGCACCGGCGCCGACGTGCCTTTCGGGGATCCGCTGCCCTCGCACGGCACTGAGATGGAGGGCTGGTTCTGGCGGATCTCCGAGCCGGACACCGGCCGGGTGGTGGTCGCGCTGTGCAGCGAGAATCGGCATCCCGAAGGCGAATGGTCGACGGCGGCGATCGCGCTGCACCCAGGTGGGGTGGTGCGCTCGGCCGCGATCGACGGGGTGCGCGCCGACCGGACCGAGTTCTCGGTCAAGGCCGAGAGCGGTGAGGATGTGATCGACGCGAGCCGCGAACGGCTCCGGATGGTCATCGGCGACAGCGAAGTCGACTTGAAATTCGACGACGAATTCCGCTGGCCCAAGCCGTTCGGCGGCGGTGGGGTGTTCTCGTCCGTCCCGTTCCTGAACCAGTATTGGCATCCCTACCGGCTGGGCGGCAAAGCGTCGGGAACTGTGACAAGCGGCGACGAGCAGTGGACCTTTACCGACGCCACGCTGTACTGCGAACGCAACTGGGGAGCGGGATTCCCGTTGCGCTGGTGGTGGGGTCAGGCCCACGACTTCGGCGACGCCGACGTGTGCGTGGCATTCTCCGGTGGCCTGCTGGAGTTGGGCCCGTTCAAGCGAGATGTCACCGGAGTCGTTGTGCGACTTGGCAATCGGGTGCTGCGTATCACCCCACCGGCGCTGGTGTCCTACACCGGCAATGACCTGCGTTGGCAGATCGAGGCGCGGACTCCGCGGTTCCACATCGAGCTGGACGGCCGTGGCGTCGGCGACGGCCCGCACGTGCTGCCGGTGCCGCTGCCCGGCGAACGCCGCAATATCGACACCGACTACGAGTACCTGGCAGCCACCCTGCGCCTCACCGTCCGGGAGTGGGGCCGGACCATTTTCGACGGGACCTCGGAACTGGCTGGTCTGGAGATCGGCAGCCGACCTGCCTGATGAGCCACGCGAGGTTCACGCGAGTACTCTTGCGCGCCATGGAGCAGACGCGATGAGTGCAGGTCTGTTCGCCCTTCTGGATGACGTGGCCATGTTCGCCAAGCTCACCGCGGCATCGCTCGACGACATCAGCGGAGCCGCCGGACGCGCGACGGCAAAAGCCGCCGGCGTCGTCATCGACGACACGGCGGTGACGCCCCAGTACGTCGAGGGAATCTCGGCCGAGCGGGAACTGCCGATCATCAAGCGCATCGCGCTGGGGTCGCTGCGCAACAAACTGTTGTTCATCCTGCCCGGTGCGCTGCTGCTCAGTCAGTTCGCGCCGTGGTTGCTCAGCCCGATCCTGATGCTCGGTGCGACGTACCTGTGTTTCGAAGGCGCCGAAAAGGTTTGGAGCAGTCTGCACGGTCACCACGGCGAAGCCGAGCTGCCGGAGAGCGAGGCTCACATGGTGGCCGGTGCGATCCGGACCGACTTCATCCTGTCGGCGGAGATCATGGTGATCGCACTCAACGAAGTGGCTGAACTCGCATTCCTGCCGCGGTTCATCATCCTGGTCATCGTCGCCTTCGTCATTACGGTCGCCGTCTACGGGGTCGTCGCGGGCATCGTGAAGATGGACGACGTCGGCCTACGGCTCGCTGCGACGTCGTCCCGAGCGGGCAGGGCGTTGGGTCGCGGCCTGGTCGCCGGGATGCCCAGACTGCTCTCGGCACTCTCCGTCGTCGGGACTGCGGCGATGCTCTGGGTGGGCGGCCACATCCTGTTGGTGCACAGCAGTCACCTCGGCTGGCAGACCCCGTACAGTCTGGTGCACCACGCGGAGGAAGGCATACATCACGCGGTCGACTCGGTGGGCGGTGTGCTGGCTTGGTTGTTCAATACCGCAGCCTCGGCGGTGATCGGTGCGGTGGTGGGCGGGCTGGTGGTTGCCGTGGTGCACCTGCTGCGCCGGGTTCGGCGCTCGGAATCGAAAGCGTAAGGGGTGGCCGGTGTTACTCGACGGGATCAATCACATCGCGCTGATCTCCGGCGACATCGACCGGTTGCGCGATTTCTACACCGGCGTGTTCGAAGCGGAGGTCGGGCCCACCGAGCCGCACGGTGAAAAGGGCGATGAGACCATGACGATGATCCGCATCGGCCCGCACACCGAACTCAATGTGGTCACCATTGAGGGCAATCGGGAGCCAGACCGGCAGACGCCGATGTGGGGTCGCGGACGGCTCGACCACTTCGGCTTGCAGGCGGCCACGCCGGAAAGTTTCGAGGTGATCCGGCAGCGGCTTGTCGAGCGCGGCGCCAGTGATGGTGCAGTCAACGACTTCGGTGCCGTGCGTAGTCTTTTCTTTCGTGACCCCGACGGGCTCGAAGGCGAAGTCTTGGTCGCAAAGAATGCTGACCGATAACGTCTCAATTGGTTTCGCGGTCCCAAATGCGCTGTGTCGCAATCCCTACCGATGGATCGTGGGTCTGCTGAAAATTCCGCCCGCCACGGCGGAAGGTCTCCGCCACCGCGGTAGGCACATCGTGCTCCAACACGGGTTCGGCTGACCAGTCGCACGGCCGCACATGCACCAGATCGACCTCGGTGGCCCCGTCGTCGGCGTCGAAGAAATATGCCCCGCGGATTCTTCCCAGCCAATACAGGCCGTCGGTGTCGCGGGTCCACACGAACGAACCGTCCGGCACCTCGGCAAACCGCGCGACGCGGCGGTCCAGACGTTCGCCCTCGCCGGAGTCGCGCACCTGTTGACCGAAGCCACACACGCCCAAGCGGCGAGCCCGCTCGAGAGTCGCTTGCGGGTCGATCTCGTCGCTGCGGGAGCGCATCGGCGCTCGGTATACGGCGGTCATGTCGACCATCTTGCTCGTTAGCAATGGCGGGTCCGGTAGCCCGGCGGCGTTTACTTCCGGAGTTGGGGCAAGACGTCGCGCTCCCACGCCGAGAAGAAGCCCGCCATGTCCGGCCCGATCTGTTGCACGTAGACCTCGTCGATCCCGGCCTCGAAGTACTCGCGGACCTGCTGGGCGTGTTTGTCGGGGTCGGGCCCGCAGGCGACGCTCTCCGCGACCTGGTCGGGCGGTACGAGTGACATGAGATCGGCGAAATCCCTGGGACGCGGCAGGATTTGGGCAGCCTGACCCGGTAACGCCTCGTTGGCCCATAGTCGGTGGGCCGTCTTCAGGGCGTTGTCGGCATCTTTGTCCCAGCTGACCTTGGTCCCGGCTTGCACCGGCTTGTCTCCACCCCCGGCCTTGCGGAACGTGTCAACCAGTTCCGCCGAAGGCATCGCCAGGACGTACCCGTCGCCTACCCGGCCGGCGAACTTGGCCGCCTGCGGACCGAACCCGGAGACGTAGATGGGCACCGGCTTGTCCGGGAGAGTGTAGATGCGAGCTTCCTGCACCTCGTAGTGCTTGCCGTGGTGGCTGATCTCGTCGCCCTTGTGCAGCAACCGGATGACGTCGATGGCCTCCTCGAGCATCTCCAGGCGCTGCCCGACCGACGGCCAGCGATCGCCCAGCACATGCTCGTTGAGGGCCTCCCCGCTGCCGACACCCAGGACGAAGCGGCCGTCCAGTTGCACCGCGGCCGTCGCGGCGGCCTGGGCGACGATGGCCGGGTGGATGCGGATCGTAGGACAGGTCACCGCGGTGCTGACCGGCAGCGACGTCACCTGCGACAAGGCTCCGATGACGCCCCAGACGAACGGGCTCTGTCCCTGCTCGTCATTCCAGGGGTGGAAATGATCTGAAATCCACAGTGCGTCGAACCCGGCAGCTTCCGCCCGCTTGGCCTGGTCGATCAGCTCTGCCGGTCCGAATTGTTCGCAGGACAAGAAATATCCGATGGTAGGCATGAGGGGCGGTTACCCGCTGAAGCGCCACCTAGTCACTCTGCGGTGGGGGTGGGGCGTACTCGCACATCTGCGCCCCAGGCGCGAGTCAGCGTCAGGGCCCAGCCCACAGGTGTTTATCGGCGGTGGATCGGGGAACGCGATGGCGTGCCGCCACCGGAGCTCGATCCCCGTACTTCGACGCCGACCGAATCCCCATACCGCGACAAGGGTTTCGTGCCGCTGCGCAGTTATGCGCCGCTGGGCGACGGGCGGACCGTGGCGTTGGTCGCCGAAGACGGTGCCATCGACTGGTTTCCGATACCGAACCTGGATTCGGTGCCCGTCTTCGCGGCGGTGCTCGATGCTGCCAACGGTGGACGCCTGGAGTTGGCACCGGCAATACCGTTCACCGCGCAGCGCCGATATGTCCCGCACACCAATGTGCTGGAAACCACTTTCGTCACCGACTCCGGACGGGTTCGCGTCACCGACGCACTCAACGTCGGACTCGACGGACGGTTGCCGTGGACCGAGTTGGTGCGTCGAATCGAGGGACTGGACGGCGAGGTGCCGATGCGCTGGCGCGTCGCACCCGGCACTTGTTTCAACACCGCGTCACCGTGGGCGAGACAGACTCCGCATGGAATTGTGTTGCGCCTCAAGGACTTGAACTTCGGGGTGTCCATCTCCGAGGGCATGAACGTGGAGCTGACCGATCAGGCGGTATCCGGCACATTCAGTGCGGACCCGTCGTCCCGGCGGGTCATCGGCCTGGTAGCGACCGATGGCGAGCCGCTGATGTTGTCGCCGGTGGACGATATCGATCGGGGATTGGACCGCACCGTCGAGCAGTGGCGCAAATGGTCGGGTGAGTTCGAATGCGCCGGCGCGTGGAGCGAAGCCGTGCACCGCAGTCTGCTGTTCCTGAAACTGCTGATCTTCAGTCCAACCGGAGCCGTGGCAGCCGCGGCGACTACCTCACTGCCGGAACGGCTTTCAGGCGGTAAGAACTGGGACTACCGCTACGCGTGGGTCCGCGATGCCGCCTACACGCTGAGCGCCTTGCGCCGGCTCGGCATCCGGGAGGAAACGCACGCCGCGATCAGCTGGCTGTTGCGCACGGTTCGTCAGCACGGTGCCGGCACCGGGGTGTGCTACCGGCTGGACGGTTCGGAGGTCGAACCGGTGATCAGCCACGAGGTACCCGGGTGGCGGGGGATCGGACCGGTGTTGACCGGCAACCGCGCGCACGGGCAGCTGCAGTTGAGCATCTACGCCGACTTATTCGACACGGTGCGCCTGTACGTCGACTCCGGTCACGCGCTGGACACCGCGACCGGCCACCTACTGGCGGACTTTGCCGACCAGGCCTGCGACGCCTGGCGCACCCGCGACGCCGGGATGTGGGAGCTGGAACAGCTCGAGCACTACACCACCTCCAAACTGGGTTGTTGGCACGCGTTGCGGTGCGCGGTCGGGCTTGCCGAGTTGGGACAGATTCCCGGCGATCCCGATCGCTGGGCCGGTGAGGCCGAACGGATTCGGGCCTGGGTAGAACGCGAATGCTGGTCCGACGAGTTGAACAGCTACGAATGGTATCCGGGCAGTGGCAAACTGGACGCTTCGATCTTGTTGCACGCCGGCAGCGGTTATGACCGAGGCCCGCGGATGACGGCGACCATCGACGCACTGCGACGCGATCTGGGTTGCGGTCCGCTGCTATACCGCTACAGCGGGGCACGCCGGGACGAGCAGGAAGGTGCATTCGTCGCGTGTTCGTTCTGGGCAGTGTCGGCACTGCACTACGTCGGTCGCGACACCGAAGCGCGCGAATTGATGGACCAATTGGTCGAATTGACCAACGATGTCGGCGTGCTGGCCGAGATGATCGACTCAGACGACAACTCTTTCCTGGGAAACCTTCCCCAAGGTCTCAGCCACTTGGCGTTGATCGGGGCGGCACTGGATCTCCAGTCCTGAAGGTGCGGAGAGTCAGGTGCCGCAGAAGGTGCGGTAGACGCCGAAATCCGTGGGGGCCGGGGCTGCATAGCGCTCCAGACCCGGTCGTTCGGTATAGGGGGAGCTGATGGCATCGAGTAGTCGGTTCAACGGTTCGAGGTCGCCCGCCGTCGCCGCGGTGAGTGCTTCTTCGACCAGGTGATTGCGCGGGATGTAGATCGGGTTGACGCGCTGCATCATGTCGACGTCCGGCCCCTGCTGGCGCCAACGTGACGCCCAGGCATCGAACTGGGCCGGGTCCACGAACATGCCACGCGCCGGTTCGGCGTCGCCGGCCGCCGCAGCGCTGAGGTTGCGGAAGAAAGAGGTGAAGTCCGCGTGACTCTCCTGCAACATGGGCAGCAGTTCATCGATGAGCGGCTCGGTCGGTTCGGCACCGGCAGGCAGGCCCAGCTTGGCGCGCAACCCCGCGAGCCAGGCGCTGTGGTATTGGTGAAACCCGTCAAAAGCTTCCTCTATCAACGGGATTGCGTCGTTGATGTCGTCGGCGATCAATGGCAGCAGAGTCTCGGCGAAGCGGGCGAGGTTCCACGCCGCGATGGTCGGCTGGTTGCCGTAGGCATAGCGTCCCCAGGCGTCGATCGAACTGAACACGGTGTCCGGATCGTAGGCCTCCATGAAGGCACATGGCCCGTAGTCGATGGTCTCGCCCGAGATCGTCATGTTGTCGGTGTTCATCACGCCGTGGATGAAGCCGACCAGCATCCACCGGGCCACCAGCGACGCCTGGGCCGCCACCACACCCTCGAACAACGCGAGGTAGGGCTGTTCTGCGTGGGCGGCTTCAGGATGGTGACGGGCAATGGCATGATCGGCCAGGCGGCGAAGCAGACCGATATCTCCTGTCGCAGAAGCGTATTGGAAGCTGCCCACGCGCAGGTGGCTACTTGCCACCCGGACCAGCAAGGCGCCGGGCAGCAGCGTCTCGCGCGTCACGGCGGTCCCGGTCGCCAGCACCGCCAGCGATCGGGTGGTGGATATCCCCAGCGCGTGCATCGCCTCGCTGATCACGTATTCACGCAACATCGGCCCTACCGCCGCCAAGCCGTCACCGCCCCGGGCGAACGGAGTGCGGCCGGATCCCTTCAGGTGGATGTCGCGCAACCGCCCGTCGGCGTCGGCTATCTCGCCCAACAACAACGCGCGGCCGTCACCCAGCCGCGGCACATAGCCGCCGAATTGATGTCCCGCATATGCCTGGGCGACCGGGGTGGCGCCGTCTGGAACCAGGTTGCCCACCAGGAAACGCAGACCGTCGGAGCTACGGAGCCACTGAGCGTCCAGACCGAGTTCGACCGCCAGCGGTTCGTTGAAGACGAGCAATCGAGGCTCGGCCGCAACCTGAGCCCGCCAGGGAACCGCCATCTCGGGCAGGTCGCGGAGAAAGCGGTTACCAAGTGTGATGGTCGTGCCCGGTGCAACGCTCACTTGATCCAGCCTACGGACCGGGGTCAACCGTCTCGGCCATGGCGTGCTGTAGCCAAACCCATGTACGCCCCTAACTTGTCGCCTGGTGCATCAGATCCCGTGCCCGGTCCAACATCGACGCGAACGGTCCGACGACGAAATTCAATTTCGCTGATTCCACGCCGGCGTGGGGCCGGGTCGGTGCGATAGCCTCGGCGACCTTGACGGCGGTACCCATCCGTTTCAGCTCGTCGGTGTCGAGGTCGCGCTGCAACTTCGCGAACTCCTCGATCTCTTCATGTTCAGCGTGTGCCAGCACGGCCTCGCGCAGCTTCGTGAGCTCAGCGATGAACGCATCGGAGGTGATGTCCAGGCTTTCGATCTTGGAAAGCTGTTCCTTCGCATCGTGCTCTTCCTGCAGGAGCCCGTCCACCATTGCGTCGCCGGCTTCCAGATCGCGGCGGGCCCGCGGATGCACCAGCATCTCCTCGGCCGTTTCGTGCACGGCGAGCAGTTGGCGAAGCTGGATGAACGGCTTCTCCCGCGCCTCAGGATCTGATGCGAGCAGCACCTGGTCGAACATATCCTCGATCAGGTCGTGCTGCGCTTTGAGGTAGGCAACAACTTCTTCCGGAGTTTCAACAATCATTTCGGCCACGCCGATACACCTCCATGGGTGGAGTTTGCGAATGCGGGCGGGGGGCTGTGCGCCGCTAAAGGCGGCATACCCGAGCTGTTGAACGCTAAAACGCCTGACGACCCCCGGCCAGCCGCTCCACCTCACGCAGGTCGAAGGGGGCACGAAGGCCGAGGATCAGGTGATCGGCCCCAGCCTCGACCAGGGATCGCATCAGACCCGGTTCCGCGCGCTCGATCCACGCGGTGCGCTCAATCTGGTGCGGGTCGCGGCCAACTTCGCCACACCACCGGTCGATGACCTGGTTCTTTCGTCGGATGGTCGCCGGATCGCCGTAACCGTTCCACATGTCGGCGTACTGAGCGACCAGGCGCAAGGTGCGCCGCTCACCATTACCGCCGATCAGCAGCGGCAGCCGACCGATCGGAGCAGGCCGAAGCAGCCCGATGCGGTTGCGAATGCGGGGCAGCGCCGCGGCAAGAACGTCGAGGCGCTCGGCTGGAGTCCGGACGGGGTAGCCGTATTCGGTCTCGTCGCGCTCCATCCATCCCGAGCCGATGCCCAGCACCGCTCGCCCACCGGAGAGATGGTCGAGCGTGCAGGCCATATGTGCCAGCAGGTCGGGGTTGCGGTAGCAGGATCCGGTCACCAACATGCCGATCTGGGAAACGTTGGCTGTGGTGACGGCCATGGCCGCCAGAATCTGCCAGCCCTCGAAGTGCGGTTCGTCGGGCGAGCCGTACAGCGGAGGGAAGAAATGGTCCCAGGTCCACAGGCTGTCGACGCCCAGGTCGTCGACCCCTTGCCAACCGGCACGCAGCGCGGCCATGGTCGTGTTCTGCGGGTGAATCTGAACGCCGATCTTCACCATCACCGGTCCGGTAGATCGAATTCGAGTTGCAGTCGCGCGGGTCCGCTCATGCCGAGAAATGGCCGCCACGAGGGGGTTTCGGAACACCTCGGATTCGGCAGCCGGTCAGAGCCATGATCGGCCAGGAACTGACTCACCGAAGTCGCAACCTCGGCGTCGGATTCGGGGCCGGGGCTGATCAGTTCGATGCCCCGATCCCAGTCCAGCAGGACCCGAAGCCCCAGATGCTCCAGATCGATGTCGTTCAAAGTGAACCCAAGTTCGGTGAATAGCTTTCCCGCTGCATCTTGCCGCTCCCGTGCCACCGCGAACACGACATGGTGCAACCGTGGCGGGTCGGTCATCAGCGGACCATACCCCGCGGCCGAATCAAACCGAGATCGTAGTGAGTGAGCCAGCCCGGTGCGGCGTCACAGACGTCGGGAATGGCATTGATAGCGCCCATCGCAGTCCAGTTGTAGCCGGGATGTGAGGTGGTCCCGTCCGGGGATTCGAGCCCTTCCAGGGTCAGGACACTTGCTGGATCGCCCTCGATCACGATGCGGTAGCGGGTTTTTCCCCAATCCCAGGCTGGCTCGATGCTGGTCGGACCGCTGGTGAGGTAGATGGCGTGGAAAGCGATGAACGGCTGTCCGCCGACCTGTGCCGTCCAGGTGTGATGCTGCGCGGCCACCGTTCCGCTGGCGATGGCGCCGAGTTCGTGCGGGATGTCCTCGGTGGCGGTGGCGACGGCCAGATCTGCGGTGATGTCGTCTATTTCGACGCCCAGCCCATCGGCGATCATGTACATCGATTGGGCGAAGAACGGCAGACCCATGCCCAGAATGGTTGGCGTGGAGAGAAATTCATCCTGGGGCTTACCGAAACCCAACCAGTCGATGTGGTCCAGTGGTGCGTCGGTGAGCACGTTGACGACCTCGTACACTTCGATCTTGTCGATCCTGCTGGCGACGCGGGCGAGGGTGAGCGGCAGTAGGTCTCCGGCGTAGCCGGGGTGGATGCCACCGCCGTGAAAGCTCGTGCCACCGTCACGGCAGGCGGCCTCGATCTTATTCGCTTCCTCCCGAAAGTACTTGGACGGATGAAAGAATCCGCTCGTGGTGACGACGTTCTTGCCCGATCGCAACAGCCGGCAAACGGTGTCGACATCCATGATGATCGGTGTGTAGAACACGCAGTCCGCCTCGGTCGCCATGACGGACTCGACGTCGTCGGTCGCGACGATGCCCGTCGGTCCGATGCCGATGATGTCCCCGGCATCCTTGCCGACCTTCTCCGGTGTGTGCACCAACACGGCGACCAGGTCGAAGACCGGATTGTCGGCGAAGTGCCGCAGTCCGACTTGTCCGACATCCCCGGTCATCCATTGGATGACGCGATACTTCTCCGTCATTGTGCGCGCGTCCTTCCGTTGCGTGCCAGGACTCCCCGCGGTAACAGCAGGGGCAGGTCGGTGTAGGTGGCGATGCCGGGCGGTGCGGAGACGACGGCGGGTATCGCGGTGATGGGCGGCATGGCGGTGATGGTGAGACCGAGCATGATGTAGTCGTCGATCGACTCCCCGTGGAAGTCCGGGGGCGGCTCGAAACTCAGTGTGGTCTTGATCGTGGGCCGGCCTTCCACCGTTACGGTGTAACCGAAGTTCGTCGACCAACGCGGTTCGAGGGATTGCCCTTTGGTCCACACGGCGCGGGCCTCGACTACCTCGCGGCCCTCGGCGATGCCCCGCCACCGCAGATCGATGCCTGCGACGCAACCTTTTTCGATCGTCCAGTCACCGGGCAGCAGCAGATCCTCGGTGGTTTGGGCATATTCGACGTCGCATCTCATTTCGTCGAGATCGACTCCCAGGGCATCGGCGATCAGCAACAGGGCCTCGCGGAAGATGCCCGACCCTTTCTCGGTGAGAGCAGGCAGGTCCGGCTGATCAATCGGACGACCGAAGCCCATCGGAATCTCGGTGGCCGGAGAGTTGTAAATGGTCGTGTCGAACGATTCGACGATGCAGATGCGATCCACCCGGTCGGACAGTCCGGCGGTGACGATCGCCAGGAGTTGGATGAACCCGGGATTGATGCCGCTGCCGAAAATGGTTGAGTCGCCTTGCATGCAGGCATCGACGATGCGGTCCCGGGCAGGGCCGAGTTGGTGTCCGGTAATGAGTTCCGACGTGGTGACGACGTTGATTCCAGCCCGCAGTATGCGGATCACTTCGTCCACGTCGGCGAACATCGGGTTGTAGACCACGCAGTCGGGTTTGAGGCCGAGCAGCGCGTCGACGTCGTCGGTGGCCTGCACTCCCAGTGGTTCGATCCCGCACAGTCCGCCGACATCACGGCCGACTTTGTCCGGCGACCACGCGTAGCAGCCCACCAGTTCCAACAACGAGTTCTCGGCGATCGCGTGGACCGACTTCCTGCCCACATTGCCGGTGGTCCATTGGACGACGCGCAGCCTCCTGGTCACTTGGCGCCGGCGTGCTGGCGCGCGATGCGTTCATCATGGATGCGCACCAGTTCACGAAAGCCCAGACGGTGGTACTTCGGCGTGGGCTGGATACCCCAGACGTCCCGGGCGGTGTCCTTGCCTTCGGCGCCTTCCGGCGGACCCAACGGTGGGTAGGGGTATTTGCATTCCAGGGCGTCGTCGGAGTAGCGGACTTTGAGCAACTCGCTGCAGATTTCAGTGAGGCTCAGCGTGGGATACCCGTAGTAGACGGCCATGAACGGCAACGTGAATGCGCCCTCGAGCACCAGGGCCACCAGGCACACCAGCACCGCCCGCTTGATCCACTTGTGCATGCGCGCGTAGTAGGGCGTGGTGCCCGGCGGCAGGTCTTCGGCCGGTTCTTTGTCATCTGTGACAGTCGATTTCGTCGTCATGGGGATGCTCCTTCATGCCCTAGTCGGAGAAGATTTCGCGATTGACGGTGTGTAGGTAGGGGATGGCGAGGAACGGCGTGATGTAGAAAATGTCGTAGAGCCACCAGCCGATCACCGGGAAAACCACACCGGCATAACGCACGTCGGCGTACATGGTCATGTTGAAGACGTAGGCACACCAGATGACGGTGCCCATCCAGCATGTGACCACCATCCACTGATGGCCCCACCGTTTCATCTGCAGGAATCCGATAGCCGCGGCGACCCGCATGGAGAACACGGTCAGGATCAGACCGGCTACGTACGCTTTCTCACCCGGCCCCGATGCGCCGCCCACCCAGGATTCGTTGTAGTGCCAGAAGTAACCGGCGTCGAACATGTTGCCCCAGCCGATCATCAGCACCCTGTTGATCAGGGTGTGGTTGGCGACGAGGTCCAGTGCCCATCCCAGGCTGTTCAGCATTCCGTCGATCAGCACCAGGTAGCCGATCAGCGTGACGATCATGGGGCGAACCGACAGCCCGGCACGTAAAGCCTGACGCTGCAGCCACACCCCACGCATGAAGATGGGGAATCCGATCAGGCCCGGGGCCCAGCATCCCATCAACCCGGCACCGACGATCATCCATTTGTCGGCTCGGCGCTGGGCTTGTCGTGATTCGTCGTCATGCTCAGAGAGGTTGACCGAGTCGCCCGGAGAGACGACGGCGGTCACAGGTCCCACCAGCCACGGGCGAAGGACATGTACAGCTGAATGCTGAACATGATCAGCAGGTATCCGTAGATGAAGATCTGAAAGACGATGAGTGCCCGCTTGCGTTTGCGCTCTTGTTGATCCACCATTTCGTCCGCCTTTCCTAGAAAGTCCCTGAGGGTTCGGTGTTCAAGGTCGCTGCTGCGACTTCGCGCAGACCGTCGTTGATGGCACCGTCGGTACTGAGCGGTGCGAGTATGCAGGCTTCGGCCGCGCTGATCTCGGTGGCTCCGGCCGCGATCAGCTTCGCGGCCGTGACCAACACCCGGGTAGAGGGCGGCTCGAAGTGGAATACGGCGTCCGCAGAGCGAATAGCGTTGGCGCAGGAGACAAGTCGGTGCGCCGTCGCGATCTCTACGTCCGATTCCGCCACAATCACCTCGGCCTCCTGCACGGCGGGCAGATATGTCATCGGCAGGGTCGCGAATCGCTGACGGAAGGACGGCTTCAACTCTTTCAACGAACTGCGGTAGGCGGGATTGTAGGAGCAGACCAGCATGAACGAGTCGGGCGCCCGGACGACTTCGTCGGCGCGATCCAGATAGAGAGCGCGACGGTGATCGGTCAGGGAGTGCAGAATCGCCAGTGAGTCGTGTCGGGCCTCGACCACCTCGTCGAGGTAGCAGATGGCGCCGGCCTTGACTGCTCTGGTCAGCGGGCCGTCTTTCCAGATCACATCTCCACCGGTGACCATGAAGCGGCCGACCAGGTCCGAACTGGTGAGGTCGTCATGGCAGCTGATGGTGACGACAGGTTGCCGGAGCAGAGCGCCCATGTGTTCGACGAAGCGGGTCTTGCCGCATCCGGTGGGCCCGGTCAGCATCACCGGAACGTGTTCGCGGTAAGCCTGTTCGAACAACTCCACCTCGTTGCCGCTGGCGATGTAGGTGTCGGTGGTCATTTCTCCCCTCAGGTCTGCGCCGGTCACGCGGAGACAAGCTCTCGGTGGACGTGCGCGAGTACTCGCGGCAGTTCTTCGACACGTTTGATCCGTCGCGACCGGCGGGATCCGAACACCTCGGGTAGCGGATCGACCCGCGTTGGGCCGACGCCCACGTAGTACACCGAGACGCCGGCGTCGTTGGCCTCCTCGACCGCATGCGCCACGTCGGCCCACGCGTAACGGCCTTCGTATCCTTCGTCAGAGATCAGTCCGTCGCCGATCACGATGAGCAGACGGCGTTCAGCCGGTTGGGTCAACAGCCGCGAGGTCAAGTGTCGAATCGGCGCGCCGAGCCGGGTGTAACCACCGGTCATCAGCCCGAGCTTGCCCGGCGCTATGAAGTGGCCGTCCTGAAAGTCTTTGAGACAGCGCACTTCGACGCGGTGCCGGGTGTTTCCGGTGAACACAAAAATGCCATGGCGTTCACGAGCGAGTGTCATCGCGCGGGACAGCGCATCGGCGCATTCGAGTTCCAAGCGGAAAATGCGGCCGCCGTGCACGCCCAGTGAGGAACTACCGTCGAGCAACAGCGCGGTGGCGACGTCGCGGCTGTGCGGCAACAGTTCCCGGAAAATCCTTGGTTCGCTTGCCGTCTGGGTCAACATGTCAATGTAGTGCCGCACGTATTGCTCGACGTCGAGATCGGATCCGTCCTCGAGCCGGTTGGTCATCGCGCGATGCGTGTGCTCCTCGAACCACTTTCGAAGGTTTTCTGCGACCGGGGCCGGGTGACCGGCCTGCGGGTAGGAGGGAAACTCCAGCACTGCAACATGATTCGCCAGGAAGGTCTTTGTCCAGGCGTTCCACTCCGGATACGGGATACCTTGCCGGCGTTCGGGACTGGTGTCGAGGTCGTTATCCTCTGGTCGGCTGGGCGGTGGCAGGTTGGGGTTGCGAACGCCACCATCGCCGCCCACCGGCACCGAATATGGGCGCGGATGACGCTGTTGGGTGCTGGTCCACGGCATCCTGCCGAGTCGCTTGATTGCGCTGGCTAATCCGCGGGCGCTGAATTGGGTGCGCGGCAGCATGCCGAGCAATGGGTGCTCGACGATCGGCTGTCTACCGCGCGCAATGTCGATCGCTTGGTCGAACATGGTCGCGGCATCCAGGTCCGGATCGCGAATCGGGATGTCGGACAACGCTCTTTTTAGCTCAGGCATCAGTCCGGGCCAGTGCGCAGCGATCCAGCCCATCGCGACACCTGCTTCGACGAAAGCCAGGGCGCGGTGTTCGCGGGGCGACAGGTCGGACAACCGGTAGTGGGCGAGGCGTTCTTTGGACGGCGAGCATTGCAACGCGACACCACACGTCAGGGTGCGGCGGGTCCAGTCGTCGCCGACGCCCGGGTAGGGAACGTGCACGAGGTCCAACGCGGGGCTCAAACCGAAGCTGCGGCCGGCACCTGTGAGTAGGCGGGCACCGTCGCGGCGCTGTCCACTGAGCGCCACTGCCGTCAGTGCACAACTGCGCTCGATCGCCATCGCCGATGAATCGGCCGTCCCGGCCACGCGATCAGAACGTTCCGATGTTGGAAAACATCCAGTACCAGAACCAGATGATCAATCCGGTTCCGCCCCAGGCGGCGACGTACCGCAGCAACTCCCAAACCATATCCATACGAATCTCCCTGGTTATTGTCGAGGCTCGAGACTTCGGACTGCCGTCGCGACCAGCTCGGCCAGCATGGTGTCGCGACGGGTCCCGGCGGACGTGGTGCTCAATGCGCCGTAGACGCCGAGCAGGAAAAACACCGCGCTGTAGAACGGATCGACCGCGGCGTGTATCTCGCCGCGGTCACGTGCCTGCTGAATCTGCTTGACCAGCAACACGATCACCGGGTGATCGGTCCATTCCTCGTCGCGCTTGGGCCGCGTGGACGAGAAGTGTATGCCCAGGAAGTCCCGGAAAAGTGGACCGCCCAAACGTTGTTCGAGGTCGACGACCAGGTGCGCCGCCTCGGTCAGCACGGCGGTCAGGTCGGGCGACGTGCCGAGGAACCGGGTGAGTTCAGCGGCGAGCCGCGCCTCTTCGCGGCTTTCCAATTCGAGTAAGACATGCTCTTTGGTGGGGAAGTGGAAGAAGAAGGTGCCGTGTGCGACACCGGCAGCACTGGTGATCACGCCGACCTCGGCAGCGGCCATTCCGCAGCGCTGAAACTCGGCAAGTGCCGCACCGAGCAGGCGCTGCCGGGTCTGCAGTCGCTGCGTTTCGCGCACCGAGGTTCTGACCTGTGCCGTCATGGTGTGTTCTGTTGTAGACCCTTTACTGACTGAAGTCAACGGCGCCGTTCCGGCTCGGCAGCGTTTTCGATGATGAATTGACCTGAATCCATGAGTGATTCAGCACTTAGCCGAACGTGATGTTGCATGACCTCGGTCATCGAGCTAGTCCGAGAAGATCTCGCGGTTGACGGTGTGCAGGTAGGGGATCGCGAGGAACGGGGTGATGTAGAAGATGTCGTAGAGCCACCAGCCGACGACCGGGAATATCACACCGCCGAAGCGCACGTCGGCGTACATGGTCATGTTGAACACGTAGCCGATCCAGATGACCGCACCCATCCAGCAGGTGACCACCATCCACTGGTGTCCCCATCGTTTCATCTGCAGGAAGCCGATGCCCGCGGCGATTCGCATGGTGAACACGGTGAAGATCAGGCCGACTTCCCAGCCTTTCTCCCCGGGGCCTGCCGCGCCGCCGATCCAGAGTTCGTTGAAATGCCAGAAGTAGCCAGCATCGAACATATTGCCCCAGCCCACCAGCAACACTCGCCCGAGCAGGGTGTGGTTGCCCACCATGTCCAGCGCCCAGCCCACGGTGTTGATGGCGGCATCAATGATGACCAGATAGCCGAGCAGTGTGACGAGCATCGGCCGCACCGACAACCCCGCCCGCTGCGCGCGTCGCAGCAACCAGACTCCGCGCAGGAACAGTGGGAGGCCGAAGACGCCGAGCGCGGCGGTGCCGATCAACAGCGAGCCCGAAATCAGCCACTTGTCGGCCTGTCGCTGCGCGAGTCGGGATTCCTCCATGTGCTCGTCGAAGGCCAATCCGTCCCTGGCGCCGGGGGCCGGCGCGCTGCTCCAGCGGCGAAAGTTCAGCGTCGGCAGATTCAATGTGGCCTCCCTCAACCTCGCCTGTTGTAACGCAGAAACTGACTGAGGTCAACCGCCTGGACTCAGCGAGCCGCCATGCTCTGCATCGTTCTGGCCACGTAATCGGCGAGCATGGCATCGCGGGTGGGCCAGGTGTTGGTCGTGATGAGCAGTGCGTACAAACCGAGCAGGAAGAACACTGCGCTGTTTATCGGGATGACGTCGGCGGCAACGCTGCCGTTCCGCTGCGCCCGCTCGATCTCGCCGGCCACCGCCATGATCACCGGATGATCTCTGCCGTCCTCGACCGGTGGGCGGGTCTGTGAGAAATGCAGCGCGAGAAAGTCTTTGAACAGACCATCGCCCAGTCGGCGTTCGAGGCCGGCGACCAGTCGAACCGCCTCACCGAGAGCACCGGCAAGATCGTGTTCGGTGACCAGGAATCGGGCGAGCTGGCTCGCGATGCGTTGTTCTTCGCGGCGTTCCAATTCGAGCAGCACGTGTTCTTTGGTGGGGAAGTGGAAAAAGAATGTGCCGTGTGCAACTCCGGCGGCCGCCACGATCGCGGCGACGTCAGCTTCGGCCATCCCGGAACGCTTGAACTCCGCAACCGCAGCACCCAGCAATCGCTCCCGGGTCTGCAGTCGTTTGGTCTCGCGAGCCGAGATCTTGTTGCCTGCCGTCATGTTTCCTCCGCCGAATTCGACTGCAAACAGTATCGCGGCGGCGCTGGTCGGGCCAGTGACACTGCACCCTGCACCGGAGCGGATCGTTGACTTAAGTCAGTTTCAGTCGTTAGATGATGTCGGCGTCAAGTCGGGGCAGAGGAGCTCAGGTGGCTTTGGAGCAGTTCAATTTGGCCGGGCAGGTCGCGATCGTGACAGGCGCCGGCAAAGGTGTGGGTCAGGGCATCGCCCGGGTGCTGGCCGAGGCCGGTGCGACGGTGGTCGGCACCGCGCGAACGGAAGCGGACATCCTGGCAACGATCAACGGCATCGAGGAGGCAGGCGGTCAGGGACTGGCTGTGGTTGCCGACGCGATGAGCCGTCCCGATGGTGAACGCGTGGTCTCGACGGCCATGGAGCGCTTCGGCCGCATTGATATCTTGATCAACAATGTCGGGGGAGCCACCTACGCGAGGTTTCTCGATATCACCGACGACGATTTCAGGCTCGCGTTCGACTGGTGCGTCACGTCTACGTTCATCATGAGTCAGTTGGTGGCTAGGCACATGATCGACGCCGGTCGCGGTTCGATCGTCAATATCTCCTCAGGCTCAGCGCGTTTCGGCATCCGCGCGTTGGCTGCCTACTGCACGGCCAAGGGGGCGCTCGAAGCGCTGACCCGGGCGATGGCCCAGGAGCTGGCCCCCAAGGTCCGGGTCAACGCCATCGCGCTCGGATCATTCGCCACCGATGGGCTCCAAAGCAGTCTCGACCTGATGCCGGGTTCGCTGGAGAAGATGCAGGAGGCGACGCCTCTGCACCGCCTTGGCAACGTCGAGGATCTGGGTCGGCTGTGTGTTTACCTGAGCACATCCGACTGTTATGCCACCAACGCGATATTCCACGTCGACGGCGGAATCGATTCCAACAATTCGCCGCTACCCATCCCCGACTACTGAGGCGGCCGTCGTGCGCAGGGTGATTCAGTTCTCGACCGGCAACGTAGGGCGACATTCGTTGCGGGCCATCATCGGACGCCCAGATCTTGAACTGGTCGGAGTCCATGCCTCGGGTCCGGATAAGGTCGGCAGAGACGCCGCCGAGCTGTGCGGGTTGAACGAAGCGACCGGACTGGTCGCCACCGACGACATCGACGCTCTGATCGCGCTCGGGGCCGACTGCGTGGTGTACACCGCGTTGGGTGAGACGCGGCCCATGGAGGCCATCGACCAGATGTCACGATTCCTGGCGGCAGGCACCAATGTTGTCGGCACCTCGTTGGTCTGGCTGGCCACGCCGCACCGCGCTGAGGATTGGCTCCGACATCCGCTGCAGAGCGCGTGCGAAACCGGCAACTCATCGCTGTACGTCAACGGTATCGATCCAGGGTTCTCCGGTGACACCCTGGTCTACGCGGCCTGCAGCCTCAGCACCCGCGTCTCCTCGATCACCGTTCAGGAAATCTTCGACTACGGGAATTACGACGACTACGAATTCACCGGTACGTCAATGGGTTTCGGACTGAAGCAGGATGACGATCCGCCGATGCTCTTCCTGCCCGGGGTAATCGTGTCCATGTTCGGTGGCGCGGTGAACAATTTGGCGGATCAGCTCGGGATAGTTCTCGAGGAAGTGCGGCAGCGGGATGAGCGCTGGTACACAACCGAACCAATCGACTGCATCATGACCAAGGTGGAGCCCGGCGGGATGGCTGCGGTCCGGTTCGCGGTCGAAGGTGTGGTGGACGGCGAACCGGTGATTACCATCGAACACATCACCCGACTCACTGACGCTGCCGCGCCGGATTGGCCGTTCCCGCCGGCGGGCCAGCCTGGGGTGCACCGGGTCGTCGTTGAGGGAGAACCCCGGATAGAGATCAATACCCATGTCTCCCATCCGTTGTACGACACGACAGTCGCCGGTTGCATCTCGACAGCGGCGCGCGCAGTCAATGCCATCGAATCAGTGTGCCGTGCCCCAGCGGGACTGATTGCCGTCGATGAGATTCCGGCTGCCGAGGCGCTGCGCGGCCTCATGTGGATGGAGTAACAATCACGCAAGCGGCGGGAACGAAGCCGTCTGCGATGCGCCACCAGGATTCTCACTCACCAGGAGCTTGGACTCGCGAGGCCATGCGGGGTAGTGCACAAATAATCAGCCCCCGCGTGCCAGGCGAAACCGCTGCATGACCATGTCCAGAACCTCCGGGGTCAACATGCCGCCGGCGTATTCGACCCAGCACCAGCTGCGTGACAGTGCCTCGCCGGACGGATCGCCGGTCAGGTTTCCGAACACATGCAGCGGGCTCCCGCTGCTGGTGAATGTGAAAACGTAGGTGTCGTCACCGATTACCGTCTCTAGGCTGGCGACTTTCCCAGCCGCGTTGAAGCGCGGAGTAGCGACGATGTCGTCATGGACAGTCGTCACGCCGTCCTTCAACTGATAGCCGGGACCGAAAGCCAAGTCATCGCGGCCCTGCCAGAAGCTGCCACCTCCCAAGCGGCCGTCGTCGTATTCGTGCAGCCAGGAGACCCACATCCCCTGCAGGTGACGGGCGATGGGTAATTCGGTGTAAGACATCCCCGGCGGCCCGTAGGCGAAGTCCTGATGCGCATAACCGGAAACCTGCTCGCCGTCGATGGTGCCGGTCACATAGAGCAATTCGTGCCGGTAGTACACGTCGTGGTCGAGGTGATAGTCGCCCTGCTGTTGTGGAACGTGCGTGACCACCACATCACTGACCGTTCGGCCGTGCATCTCCCAACGTCCGCTGGCGTCGTACCAGTGCAAGCCGTCAGCGTCACGCGCAACGCGGCCACTGGCGTAAATCATCTGCAGCGTGTTGCCGTCATCGCTGTACTCGAACGGTTCAAACCAGTCGATGGAGGAGTACTCGTCAAACAGGTGCGGGGCGTCGGATTCCAAAGCCTCTGGCAACGAACGAAATCCACAGATGGGAGACACCACGTGCGTCATGCCGACGACGAAGTCGTCCATGCCGCGCAAGCCCCAGTAGTTGTGACCCGAATCGTCGCTGACGACAGCGCCGAGCCAGATGCCGGCCAAAGCTACGTCGGGACTTGGTGTCCACGATCGGCGGTAGTGATCCAGTGACGCTTGGCAGCCCGTTACTGTGAACTCGATAGTCGGCATTGCGCCCTTCTCACTCGAATGTGATTACGCCGCGGATATTCTTGCCGGCCCGAAGATCCCGCATCGCCTCATTGATATCGTCGAGTTTGTATTTCTGCGTGATGAGTTGATCCAACTTGATCAGGCCGGCCTCGTACATCGCCAGCAGGCGGGGCATGGCTTCGCGTGGATTCAGCTCGCCATAGAGCGCGCCTTTGAAGGTCTTGCAGGAGTAGATCATGTCGGTGAGGACCATCGGCACCATCAGGTCGCTGACCTTGGGCATTCCCGTCAACACGCAGGTACCCCCTTTGCGCAGCATCATCAGGGCGAGCAGCACCATGTCCGGAGGTACGACACCCGGCGTGAGAATGACCCGGTCGGCCATGAGTCCCCAGGTGATCTCGGTGACCAGTTCCATTGCGGCGCCGGTGTCGACGACGGTGTGGGTAGCCCCGAAGGTCGGCGCCATCTGACGTTTGAATTCGTTGGGATCGACCGCAACGATGTGCTTGGCACCGGCGATCTTTGCGCCCTGGACGGCGTTCATGCCTACTCCGCCAACGCCGACGACCACGACGGTGTCACCGGCTTCGGTACCGGCGGCCACCGAGCCCGATCCGAATCCGGTTGTCACACCGCAGGAGACCAGACAAGCTGAGTCCAGCGGGATCCAGTCGTGAACTTTCACCAGTGACCGCTCGGATGCCACCACGTATTCGGAAAAGGTGCCGACTTGCATCATCGCCATCAGATCTTCACCGTCGAGGTGGCGGCGCCGCGTGCCGTCGGTGGTCATCGCTTTGCTGTGGATGTCGGCGCCCACGTCGCACAGATAGGTGCGGCCGGTGGTACACCATCGGCAGTTACCACATGACGGATAGAACGAAATAGCAACGTGATCACCAGGTTTCAGGGTCTTGACCTCTGGCCCTATCGTCTCGACGACGCCAGATCCTTCATGCCCGCCAAGCATCGGGAACCACTCGGGCACCGTACGGCCCGCTGCCCGCATCATCTCTTCCATCTCCGGGGTGGGCACACTGTCGCCGGTGTGAAAATGCTCGTCGGAGTGACAGATCCCCGCGTAGGCCATCCTGACCAGAACTTCGCCCGCATGCGGGGGATCGAGCTCGACTTCGGTGACGTCCCAATCGAGTCCGACTCCGCGCAGCACCGCCGCCTTGGATTTCATTGCTGCCTCCATCGTGAAAGAATCTGGGTCACCAATTCCGGAGCTCCTGCACTGCGTCGGACGAGCGCGGGGCCAGTGTCATGTATGGGACGAAACCGCTCTTGCCGCAACGGATTATGTTGTTGACGACGTCGGTCAGATGTTCCTGGTCAATCAGCCCGCCCTGCATGTAATTGTGGTCCATCCAGAATCGGATCGCCTTTTCCAGGACTTCTGGGTCCCAGTCCTTGTTGAACTCGGTCATCGAGTCGCCGGTGCCGCCCATGCTGTCGCCCACGGCGAGGCGAGTGAAGCCGATTTCGGGGTGCTCGATACGCCATGCCTCGACGAGCTTGTCCAATGCGGCTTTGGTGACCGCGTACGACCCGAGCATCGGCCACGGTGTCGTGTAGGACGCACTCAGCGAGGACAGATAGACGGCCGAGCCGCCGGCCGCAGCCAGGTGTGGTGCCGCAGCCGCAGTGACGAGGGATGCACCGGTGACATTGGTGGCGAACAACCGTCCCCACTGTTCGGCTGTCACCTCTTGCAGCGGCGCCAACACCCCCATGCCGGTGGTGTACACCAACGCGTCCAGTCCACCCAGCGCGCCGACCACCTCCGCTATCGCTTGCTGGCAGGTCTCGGCGATAGTGACATCACACGCGACGGCCACCGCGCCGTTGCCGGCCTCCTTGGTCGCGTCGACCAAGCGGGGATATCGACGGGCGAGCAGGGCAACATGGGCGCCGCGCTTGGCGAGCCCGGTGCCTATGCACCGGCCAAGGCCGGCGGATGCGCCGACGACCGCGACCCGCAATGGTTGTTGCTCAGTCTGCATGGGGCTCCTGGGTCGCCGGGCTGAGAGCGAAATTATTCACTTGCGCAAACACACATTTACACACGGACCGACGGTTTCCCATAGTCGGAGCAAAACACTCACCGCCGCAGTGCTTTTCGCTCGTCCACCGCAAAGCTCAGCAGCAGACGGTCGAGTACCTTGGCGGCTCGTCGGCGCGCCCTTGCTGGATTCGCCGCGTGCGCGACCATTCTGGAGGCTTCTTCGAGTGCGGCGACGATCATGTGGGTGAGCTCTCCGACGGGTTGATCGTCGATGATCTTGTCTGCGATGGCCGCGCGGACCATTTCATTGATCAAGGCGATGCTGTTGCCCTCTTGAATGGCTCGCAATGTCTGCCAGCCAAGGACCACCGGCCCGTCGACCAGCATTACCCGCTGCACTTCGGGTTCGAGGGCCGCTTCGAGAAATCCCTGCATGCCGCGGGTTAACCGTTGCCACGGGTCCGCACCGGGCGGGGGGTTGGCGATGGAGCGCAGCGTGAGGTCGCTCTCGACTTCTTCGAAGACGGCGCGGAACAACTCAGCCTTGTCTTTGAAATGGTGGTAGAACGCGCCACGGGTACCGACACCCGACTTCGTCACCAAGTCGCCGACGCTGGTGTTGAAGTATCCCTGCGCCACGAACAGTTCTCGCCCCGCATCGATGAGGTCACGCCGCGTTTGATCGCCGCGCGCCCGGCGGTCGTCGTCAGATCCTCCACGCTGGGCCACGACGATGATCGTAGCAACATACGTCCTGTATGTTGCCGGGTATGGCAGACGACGTGGTTCGCGCATACGGGTCGGTCGCACCACTGAAGGTGGGATTGCTGAACGACTATCCGACGAGCGGCGATACCGACGACAACACCGTCGCCGCGTTGCAACTGGTGCTGGACGAGGCTGTCGCCTCGAGATTGATCGACCGGCCCGTCGATCTGATTCAACGCAACGTTGTGGGTCTGCCGAACGGGACCTATCAGGCGGTGGAACGCGCCTTCGATGAACTGGTGGCCGAAGGGTGCCTGGTCATTTTTGGACCGTGGGTTTCTGACAACGTGGTGCCACTGCGGGCGCACGTCGATGCGACAGCCAAGGTCCCGATCATCACTTTGTCGGGATCAGAAGGCGCGCTGGGCGAGTGGTGCTTCGCCCTGAACAACGGCTCGATGGCTGAAGAACCGGTGATGCTGGCGGCGGTCATGATTGGCGACGGCCGCTCGCGCATCGCCGTTGCCTACGAGGCGTCGCTGATCGGCAAGGAGTATCTGTCTTTCGCGGAAAAGGCTTATGCGGCTGCGGGTTTGCAAGTGGTTGCAACGGTCGCAATTCCGCAAGTGGAGGCCGATAAGGCCGACACGGTGGCAGCCTTGCGGGCGTCGCATCCGGATGCCGTCGTCCACGTGGGTTTCGGGCACGGCTTGTGGGGGTTCAGCGACGCACTGCGCGCTGCCGGCTGGGATCCTCCCCGGTACACCACCACCGCCTTTGAGATGGCACATATCAATGCCGAGTGGATGCGACACCTCTCGGGCTGGATCGGGCTGGACAGCTACGACGAGCGCAATCTGGTCGGGCAGGCATTCCTGGACCGATTCGAGACCAGATACGGTCGGCGGCCGGGGCATTCGATGCCCGGCTTGTCCCACGACGCCGCCACCGTCATAACTCGGGGGCTGGCCGCGGCGCGTCCGCTGACCGGCGAGGGCGTCAAGCTTGGGATCGAACAAGTCAAGCTCATACCGTCGGCCAGTGGCGCGCCCGGAACCTTCTTGCGGTTCGGCCGATACATCCGGCAAGGCTGGCTGGGGTCGGACTACCTGATCGCCCGTAGGGTGCTGCCGGACGGCTCGGGGCACGTATTCCACGCCGCGCCGAGCGAGCACATCTCACGCGCGGTCGGTGTCGCTGCCGGCTAATTGGATGGCGCCGAATACGGGCGCGGTCACGATCCCGGGCGGTTGACCCAGCACGTACGGAATGGCGCGCACCGCCCCCATCGCGATCATCAGATGGCCCGGCTGGGCGTGCTGCCCCGTGGCCGGTTGTCCATCCCAACCGACATCGAGTTGCAGTTCAAAGCTCGGCACGCCCTTGATGACCGCTCGGATCAGCGGGGACTTCTCACCCGGCGCCAACGGTGTGATGCCCCACTGCGGTAGGTCCCGGGTCAGCACCCATTCCTCATGGATGGCCAGCAGAGGCCGGCCCGACCAGTGACCGACCCAGGAGAACCGCTGTCCGACAACGGTTCCCGCTTCGATCGCACCAGCCGTCACCACGATGTCGTGGGGGAGTGTGGTGGCGTCCACGGACACATCGATGTGTGACAACGAGATTCCCAGGACGTCGGCGGTGGCGTTGAGTGCCTGGCGGTAGGCCAGATCCAGTTTCTTGATGATCGGGGAATCAACGGTGACGTCCTCGGGTGGACGGCCCATGCCCATGAGGTCGACGAGCATCGGCCGACTGGGGACGGCTGACACATCGGTGGCCTCGTACAGATCGATGCGGTCGATCGTCTTGCTCAACCCGGTGACGGTCGCGATCAGCCGCTCGAACATGAAGCCGGGATTCTCCCCTGCGGCGTGAAAACGCGACTTGCCCTGCCGGCACGCCTGCACAAACGAGGCTTCGGTCTGTGCGCCATAGGTGGGCAGATGGTTGTACGACGTGGTCGTGATGACGTTGGTGCCCACCGCGAGCAACCGGCAGATGTCCTCGGCGTTGGTCTCGACGGCGTGCGCCTTGCTGGCGGCGTGCACCACGACATCCGCTCTCAACGAGACGATTTCGTCCTTGTCCGTCGTGGCGGCGACCCCCGTCGTGGCGGGTAGCCCACACAGTTGTCCCGCGTCCACACCGTTCTTGGCGGGGTCGTATACGAGCACTCCGACCAGTTGATAATCGGGATTCTCGATAAGCTCCTGCAGCGCAGCACGGCCTACCGCGCCGGTAGCCCATTGCACGACTCGAATGGCCAATCGAATACTCCAGGTTGCGCTTTGGGGGTCGGCTCGCTTCTGGTCGGTTCAACATACATCATGTAGGTTTACAACCGACGGACTGTAGGTTGATACCGGTAGGGAGGCTTACGTGGCGGAGCCGGCGGTCACCGACGATATCGACCAGCGCATCCGCGAAGCGCAGGAGAAGTTCAACGCCGGCATGGGTGCAGACGGAGACGCGACGCCCTATCCGCTGCTGCGCGAGTTACGGGCGAAGGGCGCCGTGCACCCTGGATGGCCGGAGATGGGCGTTCCCGAAGATGTCGGAAACGGTAGAAAAACCTATACCGCGTACTCTTTCGACGCTGTCAAGAGTGTCTTCATCGACAACATCACCTTCAGTACCCGGTGTTACGAAGACGTGGTGCGGCCGTTACAGGGGCCGACAATCCTGGAAATGCAAGAGCCCGAGCACGCCGTCTACCGCAGGTTGCACGAATTCGCTTTCGCACGTTCATCGATGAAGCGTTGGGACGCAGAACTTGTCGGCCCGTTGGTGGACCGCACCGTCGCGAAGTTCCGCGACAACAAGCGCGCCGATCTGGTGGACACGGTCTTCATGCCCATTCCGGTTCGGGTGATCGCCGCCCTGCTGGGGTTACCGCAGTCCGATATCGGCGAGTTTCATCGACTCGCCATCGATTTGCTGGGCTTCCGTGGCGACATGGATCGCGCGATGAAGGCGTCCGCCGAAATGAAGGAGTACTTCGTCGGCGTGCTTGCCGACCGGCGCAAGTCGCCAAAGGACGACATGGTGACCATCCTGTCGCAAGCCGAGATCGACGGCGTCAAGATGTCTGACGAGCAGATCTATGGGTTCATGCGAAACCTCCTACCCGCCGGCGCCGAAACCACGTCCAGATCGACAGCCAGCCTGGCGATGGGACTGCTGACCCATCCCGATCAACTCGACGCCGTGCGCAATGACCGGAGTCTGCTGCCGCAAGCCATCGAGGAAGGCATCAGGTGGGAGACGCCGCTGCTGAACTTCATGCGTGAAGTCACCAGCGACATCGAATTCTTCGGAGTAGGGATCCCCAACGGCGCGACGATGATGCTCAGCCTGGGCAGCGCCAACCACGACGAGACGCGCTGGAACGATCCCGAATCTTTCGACATCTATCGAGAGCGTAAGCCGCACATCGGGTTCGCCCACGGCGCTCACGTATGTCTCGGCATGCACCTGGCACGGCTGGAAAGCATCAGAATCTTCAACGCGCTGTTCGACGAACTGCCCGGCCTGCGACTCGATCCAGAGGCGCCGCGCCCGTATGTCACCGGCACCATGTTCCGTTCACCGCCGCGACTCGACGTGGTCTGGGACTAGGGGGGACTAGTGCTCAGCTTCGCGGCAGCAGGTCACTCAACTGCTGTGACAGCTCTGACTTCTTGACCTTTCCGGTCGCGGTGAACGGGAGGTCCTGTTTCGCCGCGACCCAGATGTATTTCGGCACCTTGTACGCGGACAGGATGCCGCGCAGTTCCGTTCGCAAGGCCGCCCCGTCGAGAACTGACTCACCGCGCGGTACCACCGCGGCGGCGACCACTGTCCCGTTGTCAGCGTCCTGGACTCCAACTACGTAGGCCTCCAGCACACCCGCGCAATTGGTGAGCGCACGTTCGACTTCGCTTGGTGTGACGTTGGTGCCGCCGCCGGTTTTGATCAAGTCGCCCAACCGGCCGGTGAACTTGATCCAGCCGTCGTCGGATTCGACGCCGCAGTCACCGGTGCGGTAGTAGCCGTCCGGAGTGAATACCTCTTCGCGTTCCTGCTTGTGCAGGCGCTGCATCAGCGAGTAACCGCGTACCCAGATTTCGCCGGGCGTGCCGCGCGGCACCGGGAGGCCGGTATCGGGGTTTACGAGGAGGTGGCTGAGTCCCTCGATGGACACGCCGCCTGTTTCCAACCGATCAACCGGCTGTTGCAGATATTGATCCACACCAATGTGGTTGCCGCACAATTCGGTCATGCCCAGCGCGTTGGGGCCCTTCGGCCGGTGCTCAGGTGGCACCATCGCGGGCATGCTGGTGCGCCGAACCGATTGCAGGTCGCGGCGCGGGAAGTCGGGGTGCTCGGCGAGGGTCTTGCCTTGCTGGGGCCAGCCGAGGGCAATCGTCGCCTGATGGCGTTCGATGAGTTCCAGGGCTTCCCCCGCGTCGAAGGCCGGCTGGGTCACGAGAGTTGCGCCATGGTGAATCACGGCGTGCAAACCGGTGATCAGCCCGCCTACCCAGAAGAACGGCATCGAGGTGAACATGACGTCTTCATGCGTCACGCCGTAGGAGAAGGTCAGATTGTAGGTATGGCGAACGAGCGCACCCTGGGTGTGCACCGTGCCTTTTGGATTCCCGGTGCTTCCGGAGGTGTATATGATCGTCACTTCGTCGGCCGGTGTGACACATGATTCGACAGCGGCCAGGAAAGCGGCATCGATGCCCGGCGCCGCAGCGCCGACTGTGGTTGTGGCATAGGCTCGATCGCTGGATCCCCACACCATGACGGTGCGCAGGAATGGCGCATCAACAACGGCGATTCGTCCCGGCTCGCGCTGATCGGCCATCCCGGGGAGCGCCTCTTCGAGGCGGGCGATGAAGTCATGGTTGCGGAAATGTGACCACGTCAGGACAGCCCGCAGGTCAGCGTGCCGTGCGGTCCAGGCCATCTCGGACGCCTGGTAGAAAGTGTTGAGCGGCACGGCGACCGCACCGATGCGCGTGGTGGCGAACCAGGCCAGCGCCCAGTCAACGCTGTTGGGCATTAGGATCCCGACGTGGTCGCCTTTGCCAATCCCCGCCGCCAGCAACGCGATCGACAAGTCGGCTGAGCGCAGGTCGAGATCGGCGTAGGTCAGCACCCGGCCGTCGACGATCAGAAACGGCTTGTTCCCGAAACGCTCGGCGCACGACCTGATCAGTGCAGGAATCGTGGGCGGGATGTTCGGGAAAGGCACCTTCGTAGGATAGTAGCCTTAACGAAAATCGAGAACACAGGTTCTCAACGTGGGCCCACACCGCCGCCCCGGTCGGCGGCCCTAGTCGGCCAAGCTACCAGCAAGGTAGAATGGTCATTCTCATACGAGACCCCTGAACCTGGTCGACACACCGTAGAAATATTGCTGGATGCAGGGTTGGATTGCGACACCATCATGGCCGATAAGGAGTCCGGGTCGATCCTATGAGCGCCGCCACGTCCGATGAACCCTTGGACTTCGACCCGTTCTCGGACGACTTCTTCAACGGTGCCTTCGCCACCTATCGGCGGATGCGGGATGAAGCACCGGTGTATTACAGCGCGAAGTGGGACTTCTGGGCGCTGACGAGGTACGACGACGTGGCACCGGCTACAAGGGATTACCAATCCTATTCGTCAGCTAAGGGCGCGACCCTGGACATGGTCAAGGCGCACGACAACGCCATTCCGGTGCCGAAGGTGATCATCTCGATGGATCCGCCCGAGCATCAGAAGATGCGCAGACTCGTGAGCAACGTCTTCACCCCGCGCGCTATCGCGGCGCTGGAAGACATGGTGCGCGAGAAGGTCTATGAACGCGTCGAAGCGCTCGATCCCCAATCTTTCGATGTGGTGGCCGACTTCTCGGCGCTGTTCCCCAATGACGTCATCACCACGATGCTCGGGGTGCCCAAAGAAGACCGCGACCAAATCCGGGTCTGGCTGGATCTGCTCTTGGAGCGCCACCCTGGAGAGATCGCCACCACCGCAACAGGTTATGACGCCTCAGTGCAGACCGGGATCTATTACTGGAACCTTGTGCAGAAGCGTCGCGCCGAACCGCAGGATGACATGATAAGTCGGCTTATCGAGACCGAGATCGAGCGCGACGGGCAGATCGAGAAGCTCACCGACGTGGATATCACCGGCTTTGCCACCATGCTCGGGGGAGCGGGCGCTGAAACGGTGACCAAACTAATTGGCAATGCCATGGTGGCGTTCGCCGACTTCCCCGATCAATGGCAGAAGTTGCGCGCGGACCGCAGCAAGATTCCGGCTGCGGTTGAGGAATTGTTGCGCTACGAGGCACCGTCTCAATACCAGGTCCGTACCGCGACCAGAGATCTTACGTTGCATGGCAACACGATTCCAGAAGGTGGCGCGGTTTTGCTGGTGACCGGCTCAGCGACACGCGATGAGCGGATGTTTCCCGATCCCGACCGGCTGGACATCGACCGGCAACGCAAGATGGGCTTCAATCTGGCACTTGGTTACGGTGTGCACAGCTGCCTGGGTGCCGCGCTGGCCAGAATGGAAAGCCGTATCGCGTTGGGCGCATTGCTGGATCTCGTTCCCGAATACGAAGTCGACCGCAGCGGGCTGCGGCGGGTGGCGATGTCCAACGTCTGCGGCTGGTCCAACGTTCCGCTGCACAACCTTGCCGTCACACCGCGACCTTGAGTCCTAACTGTTCAATAGCGTTGCCGCCCATGATCTTCGCCTTCGCGGTTTCCGGGATGCCATCGAGTCGGTCTACGAAGCTCAGTGGGTCGCCCATGCCCTCGGGGTGCGGAAAGTCAGAGCCGAACATCACATGGTCCTCACCCATGATGTCGACGATCCCTTTGACGTCGTCTTCGAGGAACGGGTGAATGTAGATGTTGCGCTTGAAAACCTCAACGGGGTGTTCGTCGAATTCCTTGGGCATGATGCGGTACGCCGTGTTGAGTTGTTCCAGCAGATTCCTCACCCAGCCGCTGCCGTTTTCGACACACAGGATCTTCAGTTCGGGAAACCGCGACAGTGCCCCGTGACAGATCATCGCCGCCAGAGTGTCTTCGATAGCTCGGTGTCCCATGACAACCTCGCGCAGGGCACTGGGCTTGAACGACAGGTATTCGCCACCGCCCTCCCACTCCATGAGATGTTTTTGATAGCCGCTGTCCGAAGCGTGCATGGTGACCGGCATGCCGGTCTTGACGACCTCTTCCCAGAACGGGTCGAACTCGGGCAGGCCCATCGAGCGCGATCCGCCGAAGCGACTGGGCACTGGCGCGGGCCGGACCAGGAATGTCTTCATACCGCGCTCGAGTCCCCAGTGGAATTCCCTGATCGCCTCGTCCACCAGCGGTAAACAAATGACCGGCGTCGCGAAGATGCGGTCGTTGTAGTTGAACGTCCAGTGTTCGTGCATCCACTCGTTGAGTGCGTGAATGATCGCGTGGGTCAGGATGACGTCGTCAGTGGTGCGCTCCTCGATGAGACTGGCGAGGGTGGGGTACATAACACATTGGTCGATGCCCAGCTCGTCCATCAGTTCGAGCCGTGGAGCGGGAGCCTGATAGGCGGGTATGACATCCATTGCCTCGCCGACGAACTCGCGGAAGTTGAGACCCTCCGGGTTGTTGCCAAGAAAGTAGTCCTCGGCACTGCCGGGCCTGGCCACCCGCGAGAAGGTCGGGTTGGGGATCATGTGGCTGATGTGATCCTTGACCACGAGCTTGGGGCGGCCGTTGACCTCGACGTAGCCGACCTTTCCCCGGTGTTCCATCGGCAGATATTTGGTGAGCGCGTCCGTCGTCTCGTACATGTGGTTGTCGATATCGAAAACCGGGTACGGCAATGAACGGGCAGGCATCTTATCCTCCTGAGCAGCGAATATGAGCATTTACGCTAAGTGAGAATGACGTTATCACCTTCCTGACCGGGCGTCGACCACCGCCCCGGTGGTGGTGACGGACGCTTCTCCATCAGCCAATGCACGACACGAACCCCGGCGGCGCGGGTGGCGGTGAGCAGTCAGGTGAGGTGCTCTTTACGTCGCGATGAACTCCGTGGCGAAGGCCTGGGACCGCTCGATGACTTCCGCTCGGTCCGCCCCGGTCGGTGCGATGGTGAGCCAGGTGACGCCCGCCGCGTGCAGCCTGTCGATGGTGGCGTGCCGTTCATCGGTCGACTTGTTGTCGTCCAACAGGTTTCCCGCCGAAAAGCAGATGTCGAGCGGGGCAGTACGACCGATCTCGGTTGCGTAGCTCTTGACCCAGTTGATGGCAGCCTCCAGGTCATCGAGCGTCGAGATCTCCGCGGTTCGTGATGCGGTGGCGTAGCCGAACGTGTTGAACGGCGCCCATCCTTGGGCACGGGATACCGCGCGGCGGATCGCCGGCTTGCTGTTGCCGCCCACCCAGACCGGTGGTGTGGCCGGGGGCAGTGGACGTAGCCGGACCCCGCGGGCCGCGAATGACGTTCCCTGATAGGCGATGTCTGCACCGGTCAATACCTTGTCGAGCACATCCAGAGCTTCGTCGAGCAGCGCCCCACGACTGTCGAAATCGATTCCAAGGGCGTGGAATTCGGGCCTGAGGTAGCCCGCTGCCGTTCCGAGGATGAGGCGTCCATTGGACAGCACGGCCAGGCTCTGGATGGATTTGGCGCCAAGGAACGGGTTACGGTACGCCGCGATGTAGACATTCGTCAGCAATTTGATGTCGGTGGTGGCGGCAGCCGCGAACGCAAGGGCGACGAACGGGTCCAGCGCGTGGTGACCCCCGTGGTCGAGCCACTTGGCATCCGGTGCGGGATGGTCGGTCACGTGCACGGCCGCGAATCCGCTTGACTCGGCTGCCCTTGCAATGGCGGCGATGGCGTCGGCGGTAACGAACTCGTGCGCCGCCGCGACCCGCTGGGTAGGCAGCTCCAGGGAGAACGAGATGGTCACGTGTGCCCTTTCTGAGCTGAAGTCGCCACGAGCTCACCCAGCCGCTGTGCGTGATAATCCGGGGTTCCAAAGATCAACTGACTTGCCTTGGCGCGACGGAGGTACAGGTGGGCATCGTGTTCCCACGTGAAACCAATGCCACCGTGTATGCGCATGTTGTCCAGGGCAACCTGCAAAAACGCCTCCGAACACACCATTTTCGCGACTGCCGCTGCGGTCGACGGCTCGTCGGCGTCAACCACCTCGGCGGCACGCGTTGCTGCCGAACGCGCCCCCTCAACCAGTACCAGCATGTCCGCGCACCGATGCTTGATCGCCTGGAAGCTGCCGATCGGCCGTCCGAACTGGATGCGGTTCTTCGCGTACTCGACCGCCATTTCGAGGCAGCGCTGCGCCGCGCCCAGCTGTTCGGCGGCCAGCGCGACAATGGCCACATCCGAAGTACGCGCCAGGAAGTGCGCGGCACCGCCGTCGGCTCCGATCAGCTCGGCTGCGACGCCGTCGAACTCGACCCGGGCAACCTTGCGGGTGCGGTCGAGTCCAGCCATCAGTGTCCGGCGTAGACCGGCTGCGTCGGCGGGTACCGCGAATAGCGAAATGCCTGCTTCGGTGCGGGCCGCCGCGAGAATCACATCGGCGGTGTGGCCGTCGAGCACCAGTGGCGCAGTACCGTGCAGCCGATAACCGGCGCGATGTTGCTGTGCACGCAAGCACACAGTGTCCGAGTCCCACGGTCCCAGTTGGCCATTGAGGATCAGGGTGGCGGTGCTCGTCCCGTCGACGAACCCTGGAACGAACTTCTCGGTCGCAGCTTCGTCGGCGCTGGCGAGAATCGCGGGTATGGCCAAAGCAACCGTGGCGAAGAAGGGCGCACACAGCAGAGCGGCGCCCATCTCCTCGAAAACTACTGCCAGTTCGGCCATTCCCGCGCCGGCCCCGCCCCAGGTGTCAGGAACCGCGATGCCAGTCAGGCCCAACTCGCCGGCAAGCTGCCGCCAGGACGCCGCGTCGAACCCGGTGTCTGTTGCCATCAGCGCGCGCACCGTCTCGATGGGTGACGTCGCATCAAGGAACTCGCGGACAGCGGCACGGAGCTCGTCTAGCTCGCTCTTTGCCACGCGATGTCTCCAAACGGACCCGAGATAGTGGTTTAGGGATCAGGATAGTATGTTTTCTGAATTAGAGAATAGCCATTCTCGTAAGAAGGAGCGACGCGGTGACGAAACTCGACTACGGGATTTTCGATTGCGACACCCACTGTTATGAGACCCGGGACGCGTTCACCCGCTATCTTTCCAAGAAGTTTCATGACCGCGCGATCACACCCGTCGTCGGCGCCGACGGCACGGAAGTCATCCTGGCCGGACATCGGATCGCTACGTTCAACAGTGAGGCCGGATTGGGCTTCGATGTGGCCTACCGACCTGGCTCGCTCAAGGAAATGCTCAAGCAGATGGGTTCGGGTAACCCGGACGAGACCTACGAACCGCAGCCGATGCGGCCGGAGTATCTGGAGCGAGAGCCCAGGCTGACGGTCATGGCCCAGCAGAACGTCGAACGCGCGGTAATCTTCCCCGCCGGTATGGCGCTGGCCGCTGAGCATTACGTTGACGACACCGAGGCCCTGTACGCGAACCTGCGCTCGTTCAACCGCTGGTTCGACGAGACGTGGGGCTTCAACTACCAGGACCGGCTGTACGCCACCGCCTTGCTGTCGTTGCGGGACCTCGAATCGTCGATCAAAGAGACCGAAGCGATCATTGAGCAGGGTGCACGGTTGGTGCTGCTGCCGACCGGGCCGGCCTACGGTCGCTCGCCCGGTGACCCGTACTTCGACCCGATTTATGCGCGGCTGCAGGAAGCCGGTTGCACGCTGGTCTTCCACATTCAACCGTTCTGGTATTTCAACGCCATCTCGCCAGCCTGGGGACACAACCCCGACCCAGCGGCGTGGCACATGTCCGCGTGGCAGTGGATGAACATCTACGGCCAGCGTCCGATAGAGGACACGCTGTCAGCGCTGATCTTCGACAACCTGTTCGGGCGATTCCCCGGACTGAATGTTCTTGTTGCCGAACATGGTGCGGAATGGGTGCCGCAGTTTGTCATTCACATGGACAAGAGTCGCGGCATGGGGCGAAACGGTCCGTGGATCGGCGGTAAGCTCACCGAACGTCCGTCACACATTTTCCGCCGCCATGTCGGTGTGGTCCCGTATCCCGAAGACGACATTCCGACCATCGTGGAACGGTTGGGCTATGACGAATGCCTGCTGATGGGCTCGGACTATCCGCACGCCGAAGGGCTGGCCGAACCGGCGGACTTCGTGAAGCTGCTCGACCCGCTCGACGATCCCGCCAAGAAGCGGATCATGCGCGACAACGCCGACCAGCTGCTGCGCCAGAGCTAGACGCTCGATGCCTGACGACCCCGAGGCTGACGTCGACCTCGATCTGCTGCGGGGGTCAGCGCGAAGATTTCTGGCGGAGCGCAACCACAAACAGTCCACAGCCGATCTGGCGACGATGGACTGGACAGGATTGCTGGTCGACGAAGCGTCGGGCGGGGCCGGCTGGCGGCCCGTTGAATCATGCATTGTGGCCGAGGAACTCGGTCGGGCGCAGGACGGATCGGCGTGGTTGGGGACCGTCGTGGCCGCCGCAGCGGTCGCATCCGGGCCCGATGAAATCAGGCAACAATGGCTGCCCGGGTTGCTCAGCGGTGCGTTCACCGCGGGGCTGATCAGCCACGAATCTGCGCGCGCCATCCGCGGAGACGAAGTGAACATTTTCGTCACACTGAGCGACAACGGCATTCACCTTGCCGATGCGTCAAAGGTCCGAGTGCGCCGCCTTGACGGCGATCTGCTGGATGTCACCCGTCCGGTCTGGCGTGTTGAGATCGACGAGGCTTCAACAGTGTTGATCGGATCGCCTGAGCATGCCCGGCAGCTGACCCCGCTGGCCCGGCTGCTGGTCGCTGCCGATTCCGTCGGCGCCGTGTCGATGACTCTCGAGCGGTTGACGTCATATTTGAGGGAGCGCATCGCGTTTGGCGTACCCGTCGCGAGCTTCCAGGCGATCCAGCACCGACTGGTGGAGCTTCTCGTCTTCGTAGTCAAAGCACGCGCTGTCGTGATGAAGGCTGCCCGCGCCGTCGCCGCCGCCGATGATCGGGCGATGGTGCTGGCGACCGTCGCACACGCCTTCGTTACCGCGAAAGCGACTGCCGCCGTGGACGAGTGCATGCAACTCTCCGGAGGGATCGGCTTCACCTGGGAGTATCCGCTGCACTATGAACTGCGCCGGGTTTTCACCAACGGCCACCTGATGGGCACGGCACGATCAAGTCGTGCGCTGGTCGCCGAGGTGTTGCGCTGGTGAATGGTGTGGGCAGCAGGCCGAGCGCGGAACAACTTGCGGCGTTTCGGAACCGGGTAAGGGCGCACATCGCGCAGCACGCGCCGGCCATCGAAGCACGTGAGGGGCATCGCGCGCCGGTTGATGCCGCGCAGGAAGCCCAGTTGCGCAACTGGTTCGCCGGATTGTTCGACGCGGGTTTCGTCGGCGCGGATTGGCCGGTCGAGTACGGTGGGCGCGCCGAGCACCATCCGCTGCATGACCGCGTTGTCAGCGAGGAGATTCTGCGTGCGCGTGCACCGCGCCCCGTCGACCAGGTAAATCTCGCGGCCCATGTGCTGCTGCACTTCGGGTCGCAAGAGCAGAAGCAGGCGTTGCTGCCGCCGATCCGGCGCAGCGAACACGTGTGGTGCCAATTGCTCAGCGAGCCCGATGCGGGCAGTGACATTGCCGCCGTCCGCACCCGCGCTGTGCAACGGATCGACGGCAGTTGGGTGATCGACGGACAAAAGACGTGGATCACCGACGGGCACTGGGCCGACATGGGCCTGGCGCTCGTTCGGACCGACCCGACTTTGTCTCGTCACCATGGACTTTCGGTGTTCACGGTGCCGCTGTCGGCACCCGGAGTCGAGGTCCGACCCATCCGCACCGTCGGAGACGCGATCGAAGTCAACGAAGTCTTCATGACCGGTGTGGTGGTCGACGCGAACAGTCTCATCGGCGAAGCCGGCCATGGTTGGTCGATCATCATGGCGGGCTTGGACTTCGAGCGCTTCGGCATCGGCGGCAACGTGATCCTGCTCGAATTGCTGATCGACGACGTTGTGACCGTGGCACGACAGGCACTCGTCGACGGCGCGCCGGCGCTGACCCACAACGACATTCGCCAAGCCATTGCAGAACTCGCCGTCGAGGTCGAGGTAGCCAAGTCGTTCATCGACGACCACGTCGAACGGCTCATCATCGGAGCCGACCAACCCGGTGACGGCTCGATCGCAAAGTTGAGCTTCGCCGAGACCTACCACCGGGTTTCGGCCTACGGGGCAGAACTTGCCGCCGCCGCAGTGGATGCCGGCACCGACGACGTTCAGCAGGCGAAAGCGCGTCTGCGAGAATGCTGGTTATGGTCGCGGGCCTATACGATTTCCGGCGGAAGCTCGGAGATGATGCGTAACATCCTCGCGAAACGTCGCCTGCTGTTGCCGAGCGGGTGAGCGGGCAAGTGGGTGGGGAGACATATTGGGGTCTCGTCGACGCGGCGGCGGATGCCCATCCGGACCGCGTCGTCCTGACCGATGACTACGGTCGCAGCCTCACCTGTGCGCAGCTTCGAGATGAAGGTCTGCGCACGGCGGCGGCACTGTCGGAATCCGGAGTAGGCGCGGGCACCGTGGTGTCGTGGCAGTTGCCGACCACGCTGGAGACGGCGGTGGTAATGGTGGCACTCGCCCGCCTAGGCGCGGTGCAGAATCCGATTCTGCCGATCTGGCGCGAAAGCGAAGTCCGTTTCGTCACAGCACAACTCGCCACCGAGGTACTCGTAGTCCCGGGCCGGTGGCGTGGGTTCGATCACACCGCGTTGGCTACCGAAGTGGCCGGGCAGCGACCGATGTCAGTGGTGGTGATCGATCACGACGCCCCGATAACGGGGTCTCTTCGGCTACCCGCGGGCGACCCCGCAGCGCTGCCCCCTGCGCCTTCTTCGGGAGAAGGTCCCCGCTGGATCTACTACTCCTCGGGCACCACCGCCGCGCCAAAAGGCGCCCGCCATTGCGACCGCTCGGTGATGGCAGGTGCTGCGGGAGTACTCGGCATCGTAGGGGCGTCGAATACTGATGTGAACCCGATAGCCTTTCCCATCTCGCACATCGGTGGTGCGGCAATGCTCGCGGCGAGTTTGCAGAGCGGCATGCGATTGGTGTTGTTCGACTCGTTCGACCCCGTGGCCACCCCCCAGGCGCTCGCGGCGCACCGGCCGACGCTATTAGGTACTGCCACCCCCTTTTTCGTTGCATTCATGGCTGCGCAGCGCGCCCACGGAGCCGAACCGCTCTACCCCGATCTGCGCGGCTGCGTAGGTGGTGGGGCGCCCATCACTGCCGAATTGGGACGCCAATTGCGGGAAACGTTCTCGGTTAATGGTGTCGCCAATTCGTGGGGCCTGACCGAATTTCCGGTGGCGACGTCGCAGACTCCGGAGGGTGCACCCGACCTGCTTGACCACACGGTGGGACTTCCTGTCCCAGGAGTATCGGTGCGCGTTGTCGACAGCAGTGAACGCGAGGTGGACATCGGTCAGGAGGGTGAACTGCGACTCAAGGGACCGCAGTGCTTCCTTGGGTACGTCGACGAATCGCTGAACGCCAGTGCTTTCGACCGCGAGGGGTGGTTTCGCAGTGGCGACCAAGGAAGACTCGACACTGACGGCAACGTCATCATCACCGGGCGAATCAAGGACGCGATCATCCGCAATGCGGAGAATATTTCGGCTCTTGAGATCGAGGGGGTGCTGGCAACGCACCCGGCGGTTGCCGATGTCGCGGTCATCGGCGTGCCGGATCCGCGGACCGGCGAACGGGTTTGCGCCGTGGTAGTACCTCAACCAGGAAGTCCGGTCACGCTCGCCGCGCTGGCCGAGCATTGTCAGAAGCAAGGTCTGAGCCGGCACAAATCCCCGGAGCGGCTCGAAATCTTGGGAGCGTTGCCGCGAAACCTCACTGGCAAGGTGCTGAAGAACCAACTCCGCGTGCGCTTTAGCGTCTGACGCACCGCCCTCGCGCGTCATGTGTGGGGGATTTGTATTTCTTCTCAGCGCTTTTCGTTCAAAGGGCCCACACTCGGTGTGGTTCGCGCACGAGCAATCTGCGCGGCCCCGTTCCCGGTGATGAGCCACAGCGTCGCGAGTTGGGCGATGAAATCATCGAGAGATAGTTCGACGTCGCCGTTGACGTAGCACAGGATTGCGTCTGCGGTGCCTCCGACGATGAAAGCCGGCGCGACCTTGGCCAATGGGTCGGTCTCCAATTCGACGCCGTGCACCATTCGTCCGTGATCGATCAATACACCGGTGAGGCGGTGCATGACCGTGACGCGGTGGTCGCGCAACTCAGGCGATGCCGCGACGCCCCCCAGCAGTACACGCGCGCGGCGCGGATCGTCAACCAGCTCGCGCACCGCAGCGGCCACACCGGCTAATGCTTGCGCCTCCAGTGGCCCGTCAGCTGACTCGTCTGCTGCCCGGACTGTGGCGGCACGAACATCCTCGGCGATGTCGTCGACAACGGCGGCAGACAAGGCATCGAGATCGGTGAAACTTTCGTAGAAGTATCTCTTGTTCAAACCGGCTGTAGTACAAAGCTTTTCGACCGTCGCACTGCGCCATTCGTCGCGCGACATCACCTCCATCGCGGCATCCAGCAGACGCCGGCGTCGCTGCGCGCGGCGGGAGTCCGCGGATTGTCCACCGTAGGAACGCTGCGTGGAGTCAGGCACCGCTCGATCGTTGCAGATTGACTGCACCCACATATTCTGGCACGGTGTCGTACCAGATGACCACGATAAGGAGGGCTCATAATGACCTCGGCCGCAGACGCCATCGAAAACCCGGTAGTGACGACATCAGTGCTTGACGACCTGCGGTTGCTATCCCAGAACTCGCCCGTCCTTGCGCAACGGCAGGGCTGGAGTTACCTCCGCGAACTCGGTGAGGCTGGTCGGCGCGACCAATTGTCCGCACTTTTCGAGCGCGGCGACGCCCCCGACGGTCCGCACGGCGCATTGGAGGGGCTGATCGTCGGCAACCTCTTCGGTATACCGGAGGCCGCCCTGGCCAACCCCTTGTTGAAGATCAATCCGACCTGGCGGGGAAAGACTTTCGATACCGACACCGGCTTCAACCGGCTGGCGCCGTTGGCCCGGTATGCGCTGCGCGCCATTGCGCCCCTCTACTCCGGGCTGCGCAGAGTTGGCTCTGAGATAGAGGGCTTTTCCTTCAATCATCGGATCGACACCGCTGCAGTTGCGCCGTACATCAAGGTGCGAGCATTGGACTACAGCCCTGAGGAGTACCGCAATCCCAGCGTTCGGACATTCCCGATCAAACGGACCCGCGACGAGGTGGTGGAACTCCTGCCCGGTCTTTACCTTGGCCGTGCGTTGTTGATGATGCGTAGCGGCGAAATTCGTCTCATCGCCTACTTCGCACTGCGAGAGTTCGCCGACGAGCGTTCAAGCCGATGATCGACCTCGCCGGAGCGGTTGCGTGCGTCACGGGTGGCGCACGCGGCATCGGTCGAGCGACGGCTGCGGCCTTGGTCGCCCGGCGGGCAACGGTATGGATTGGCGATCTTGACGCCGACGAAGCCGAACGCACTGCCCGCGAAATCGGGGCCAGAGCAACCTGTCTGGATGTGACCGACGAATCCAGTATGGCGGCGTTTCACCAAGCCGCCGCCGCCGACGGTCCGGTCGCGATGCTGGTGAACAACGCCGGCATTCAGTACATGGGCCCCTTCGTCGAGCAGAAGCTTTCGGCCTATCACCGGGAAGTAGCGGTCAACCTGGTTGGCGTCATCAATGGCATGCACGAGTTCCTGCCCGAGATGGTGAACCGCAATCACGGGCACATCGTCAACCTCGCGTCGATGGCGGCAAAGGTGACCACGCCAGGGATCTCGGTGTATTGCGCGACGAAATCGGCCGTGGCCGCACTGTCTCGCGCCGTCCGTGCCGAAATCGCTGATACCGACGTCACTATCACCACGGTCATGCCGACCGCTGTGCACACCGAGCTGACCGCGGGGGTGACGCTGGACCTGCTGCCGACCAGGCAACCCGACCAGATTGGCGCGGTCATCGCCGACAGTGCGCGGCGGCCGGGACGGGAGGTCACCGTGCCGCGGTGGCTGGCACCGTTCGGGCTGGTAGAAGAAGTCACCCCAGAACCCTTGCTTCAGATGATCAAACGGCTCGCCACCCGGAACGAGCCACCCGGGCATTTCGACGAGACCCAGCGCCGCAATTACCTTGATCGGATCGGCGGGTGAGGGCCCTGACGGCCGTCTGGCAACCCTTGTTGCCAAGCATCGCGTGCCGGCGCTTGAACCCGCACTTACCTCATGATTCGCGAGCCGTCATGGGGAACTACGGATTCCCGTTGCTGGGTGATGGGTACGTTGTCGTAACCTTGACTCCTGATTACACGCCTTTTAGCGTGGATTCGGAATCCCGAGGAACTTGTCTCGGACGCTCGAGAATCGACAGCCAGGCTGGTGGCGAATGAGTGCCGTGGGGTCGCGAATCTCTCATGTTGTGCGCGATGCCGCCGGGGGTGGCGTGGCCCTATCCGAAGCGCTGCGCAGAGTTGGCATAGCGAGATGGGGAGGGGAGCGAGAGTGGTCGACGAGCCTGGCGGTAAACGGCCCCGAGTGGTGCATGTGGGCACCGGACTCACTGGTAAAGAGGCATTGCGTGCGGTAATCGGCGATCCTGCGTTGGACCTGGTGGGAGTGAAGGTCTCTACTCCGGACAAGGTCGGCGTCGACGCCGGTCGCCTTGTCGGACAGCAGGACACCGGCGTGACGGCGACGGACGATGTCGAGGCGGTACTGGCCTTGAAGCCGGATTGCGTTCTTTACTGCGCTACCGCCGTACGGCGCGAGGCCGATGCGATCGCCGACATCGTGCAGTACCTCAAGGCAGGCGTCAATGTCGTGACGATCTCGCTGATCCCGCTGGTGTATCCACCTGCTGCGCCGGCAGAGTGGCGCCAAGCCGTGAAAGACGCTGCTGAGCAGGGAATCTCGACTTTCTACGCAACTGGTAGCGAGCCCGGCTTCATCAGCCTCAACCTACCTACTGCCTTACTCTCCGGCGCGGGCACTGTCGAGTCCTATCGAATGGACGAGTACGCGCTCGATTTGGACACGTCCTACCCGATCTGGGACGTCCTGCACGAATCCATGGGTTTCGGGAAGCCGGACGGCCATGTTCCTGTCCGTATCGCCTCGGGCAAGGTGAACCATGATTGGGATACCGTGGTGTGCTATATCGCCGAAATCCTTGGGCTGGAACTGGATTCGGTCGAGCTCGATTGGGAGACCTTGCTCGCGCCCTCGGATCTGCAAACCGCCTTGGGCGTCATCGAAGCAGGAACGATTTGCGCTCATCGCTGGCAGCTGGCCGGGGTCATCGAGAATAAACCAGCGGTCGCCGTGCAATATTTCGCTACAGTCAGCAGCACACCATGGCCCGCGCACTGGCCAAAGCCGGCACGAGGAGGTCAAGGCGGCATGGTGTTTCGGATCGAGGGCGATCCCAGCATGAGCCTGGCACTGCATCTTCCACAGTCACCCGCTGATCGTGTGAATCCAGGTATCACGGTCACGGCGATGGCCGCGGTGAACGCGATACCGGATGTCGTGTGTGCGCCACCGGGGCTGCTCACCAATCCGTTGGCGGGTCCGTCAGTCGTGAGCAGGCAGTCGCGCTCTAAAGGCCGATGAGTTCCCTGAGGTTGCCACCCATCACCCGTGCGGTGGTGACGGCGGGCAGGTTCTCGAGTTGCTTGATGAAAGTGGCTGGCTCGGCGAGCCCCTCCGGATGCGGAAAGTCTGAACCGAACATCACCCGATCCGCGCCGATTACCTCGATCAGGTGCGACATGTCTTCTTCGTGGAACGGGTTGACCCACACGTGTCTACGGAACACGTCACAAGGATTCTCGTTGAAGTCCCGCGGTTTCTTGCGGTAGACGCGGTCGAACACCTCCATCAGGCGCTGAGCCCACGACCCGCCGTTCTCGACCACCCCGATGCGGAGTCCCGGGAATCTTTCGAACACACCATGGGCGATGAACGCCGCCAGCGTGTCAAAGATGTGCCGGCTCTCCTCGTAGATGAAGCCGCGAAACTTGGTCAGTTGGAAGCCCTGAAACTCGTCGCCGCCCTCCCAGTCGTTCAGGTAGCGGTCATACCCCGCATCAGAGTTGTGCATCTGAACGGAAATTCCGGACGACTCGACCAGACGCCAGAATTCGTCGAATTCGGGCAATGCGGGGGAGCGCGAGGTGCCGTCGTCACGCGGCACCGGTGCCGGCCGAATAAGTATCGTCTTGGCGCCGTTGGCCAGGCACCATTCGAGTTCCTGGACGCCTTGGGCGGGATCGTTGAGCGAGACCGCAGGAACGGCGAGAATCCTGTTCTGATAATTGAATGTCCAGTCATCCAGGAGCCAACGGTTGAAGGCGTGCGTAATCGCATGAGTGAGCTCGGAATCCGACTTCGTCCGTTCCTCGAGCATCCCGGCGGTCGTCGGGAACATCACCGCACCGTCGACACCCTGGCGATCCATCAGCGCCAGTCGCAGATCCGGCCTTCGGAATTCGTCCGGGCACCGGATGGGTTCGGCCAGCTCGCGCAGCGACTTGCCGTCGGGGTTAATGCCCCGGTAGTAGTCGGCCCAGGCGCCCGGGGTGGGGATTACCTCGTAGGTGGGGTTGGGGATGCATTCCGTGACGACACCAAGGATCTGCAGCTTCGTGCGACCCTTCACGTCGACGAACTTCAGTGCCTCGGAATACTTCTCCGGCAGATAGCGGGTGTAGGCGTCGATGGTCTCGTACATGTGGTTATCGGCATCCCACACCTCGAAAGCCTGTCCATCCTTCACGGCCGCCTCCTCTGCACGTTGCTGTCGGAGACAACTATATCCGAATACGAGAACTGACATTTCCGCTACTGGTCCAAGAGGTCGGTGCAGTAACCGCCGTCAACGCCGAGGGTTGGACTGGGACGTTGCGGATGCGCCATCGGCGAGCACAGCCAGGTCGCGCTTGACAACTTTGCCAACTTCGTTGCGCGGCAGCTGATCCACGAACACCACACGAACCGGAACCCGATAAGGCGTCAGTCGCTCCCGGCACCAGGACAACAGCTCGATCTCGGAGAGCGATTGGTTGGCGCGCACCACAAATGCCCACGGCACCTCGCCCAGCCGCTCGTCGGATACCCCTACCACCGCCGCATCGCGCACACCGTCGGCGGCCACCAGCACATCCTCGACCGCGCCGGGAAACACCTTGAGCCCGCCTCGATTGATCATGTCCGACACCCGGCCGTCGAGCCACAGGAAGCCGTCGTCGTCGAACCAGCCGAGGTCACCGGTGTGGAACCAGCCGTCCTCGGTGAGACGGTCGAGGAAGGCCGGGTCGATCTTGCGGGCCGCGGTGGTCGGTGTCCGGACCATCACCTCGTCGTCGGTGACCCGCACGTCGATGCCCGGCAGCGGACGGCCCACGGAGCCGAGCTTGGCTTCACCCCATTCGCGCGCGTCGGCGGCCGACCAACCCACTACTTCGCCGCCGAGTTCGGTCTGACCGTAGGAGTTGAGCACCAGCACGCCGAACTTGTCGCGGAATCGCGCGGCCTGAACCGGAGAAAGGGGAGCGGTGATGGACCGGACGATCTCGAGCGGCGACAGGTCGGTGACTGTGTCGTCGTGCAACACCATCGTCAACGCCGCAGGCGGTAATACCGTGGAGCGCAGTCGATGTCGCTGAACCAGCGCCGCGAAGTCAGCCGCCGAGAACCGATCCATCAGTACCACACCCGAACCCGCGCGAAACGCGAACAGCACCTGGTAGATGCCCGCCCATAACGATAAAGACAGCGGTACCAAGTTGGGCATCGGGGCACGTCTCCCGCTCTTACCGGACTTTGCTCCGCGTAGCTTGGCCAGCAACCGGTCAATGAGATCCAACACAGTGGCATGGCGTAGCGGCACCGGTTTCGGCGGGCCGGTGGTGCCCGAGGTGAACTGCAGTAACGCGACATCGGCGTCGTAGCTGCGTGGCTCGGACGATTCGGCGATGGATGCGCTCGCTGACCACGTCAACCCAGAACGCGTGACGACGGGTAGCTCGAAGGCCGAAAACCGTTGAGCCAGCGAAGGGGTGGTGACTACCGCAACGGGCCGCAACGTTTGCAGCTGGGCGACAAGCTCAGCTTCGGCGACCCGCGGGTTCAGCGGGGTGTACACGCCGCCGGCGTGCCAGGTGCCGAAGAGCGCAGCGACCGTCACGGCTTCATTGGGCAGCATCGCGGCGACTACTTGGCCGGTGGTCAAGCCGATCTCAGTGAGCACCCGACCCATCTGCTTTGCGCTGGCGGTGAGGTCTGCGCGTGTCACCTCGCCGTCGAGGGTGTGCACGGCGACGTCGGGCAGGCCCGCGAGAACCTCAGTCAGACTCACGAATCCCTCTGCAACGGCAGCCAATTCGGTGGTCTCTTGTCGGCGAAGGCCAACGGCCCCTCATTCTGGTCAGGGTGTCCCCACATCGATGTCAGATGCTTGGCGCCTTCCCTGCACGCGTCGGTCAGCCCATGCTCCAGCGCACCCCACAGCGCACGCTTGGTGGCCCGCATGGCCGCGGGCGAATTCTTGGCGATCTGCTCCGCAAGCTGCTGCGCGGCGTCCCGCAATCTTTCGGGCGGATCGATGATTTCGCTGATCATCCCGAGTTCGTATGCGCGTCGTGCGGTCAGCCGCTCGTGACTGCCGACCAGCGCCATGCGCAGCACCGCTTCGGCCGGCACTTTGCGCATCAGGGCGATCGTCTCCAAAGCCGAGACCTGACCGATGGAGACATGCGGGTCGACAAATGTTGCGTCGGACGCGGCGATGACGATGTCGGCGTCGGCCACCCAGTGCAGACCGCCGCCCGCGCAGACACCGTTGACCGCGGTGATCACCGGCTTGCCGACGTTGCAGTGCCAGGCGGTGAGTTTGAGGTCGAGTGTGCGCATCGTCTCCTGGAACTGCAGCACGGCTGCACCGTCGAGTTCTTCGACGTCGGCGCCCACCTGGAAACCCCGGCCGTTCCCGGTGTGCACGATGACGCGGACATCGGGGTCGGCGTCCAATTCCGCCCACGCTCTGGGGAATTCTTCGCGCATCGTGGCGTCGTAGGCATTGAGGCGGTCCGGACGGTTGTTGATGATCCAGCCGACGGGTCCGTGCCGCTCCACGACAAGCCGCTGATAGGTCATGAAACCTCCGCGGATTCGAGTGGTTCCCAGCGCGCGGGCCGCTGCTCCGTCCAGGCCCGGACGCCTTCGGCGTGGTCGGGGTGATTCCGGAGGCGCCAGATCTCTTCGGCCGCATCGTTGCGCGCCTGGGTGAGTCCGACCTCCAGCGATCGCCACAGCGCTTTCTTGGTGGCGCGCATCGCCGTTGGCGAGTTGCGGGCGATGACGGCGGCCAGCCGTGCGGCCGCTTCGCGGAGCTCGCCGTCCGGGACCACCTCGGACAGGATTCCCAGCTCGTACGCGCGCTGGGCCGAGATTCGCTCGCCCTTGCCGCTGAGCGTCATTCGGGCGATCGCCTCCATCGGGGACTTCCGCAGCAGGGTGATCGCCTCGTAGGCGACCGCTTGTCCCACCGATACGTGCGGATCGACGAAAGACGCCGACTGGGCTGCGATGACGATGTCGGCATCGGCAACCAGGTGCAACCCCCCGCCCGCGCACACACCGTTGACGGCCGCGATCACCGGCTTCCACACCTGGCAGTGCCAGGACGAGATCATCAGCGCCGCATCCCTGGTCCGCCGTGAGTGCCGGCGCATCGCCTCCTTGTCCCGGGCTACCTGCACGACGTCCATGCCCGTGCAGAACGCGCTACCGTTTGCGGTGTTGACGATCACCCGCACCTCGGGGTCGGCTTCAAGAGTGGCCCACGCGGATTCGAGCTCGTCGAGCATGAGTGCGTCGAAAGCGTTGCCGGCGTCCGGACGATTCAGGATGAGCCATCCGATGCCGTCCGACTTTTCCACTACGAGTCGTTCATAACCGCTCACGAGCGGGGAATGTCTCGCCACGGCTTGCCTTTCCACGGGTCGGGTTCGCGGGGCAGGCCGAGCACCCGCTCGCCGAGAATGTTCTTGTTGATGTCGGTGGTGCCGCCTTCGGTTGCATTGGCGAGGCTGCGCAGCATGCCGTGCACCTCGGGCGGCATGGCATCCGGATCGTCGGCAGCGGGCCATGCGACTGCATCCGTGCCAAGCAAGTCGACCATCAGGTCTTGAATCTGCTGATTGAGGGTGGCTTGGTGCACTTTGCCGATCGACGACGCAGCGCCAGGGGACTGGCCGGCCGAAAGTGCCGCCCGCACGCGGGCATTGGTCCAGCCCCGGACCTTTTCCTGGGCCCACAGACGCATGACTTTCACTCGGACCACTGGATCATCCCAGCGGCCGGTTTCCTGAGCGAGGGTGATCAGCCGCTCGGCGCTGAAGCCGCCGAGACGTCCCATGCCGCCGGACCCCGACCCCGAGACCATCTGGCGTTCGCTGGACAGCGTCGACGCGCTGACCCGCCAGCCGTCATTGATATCGCCGACCCGGTGCTCGTCGGGAACACGGGCACCGTCGAGGAAGACTTCGTTGAATTCCTTTTCGCCGGTGATCTGACGCAGCGGGCGGACCTGGACGCCTGGCTGGCGCATGTCGAGCAAAAAATAAGTGATGCCTTGGTGTTTCGGTTGGTCTGGATCAGTGCGGGCCAACAGGATGGCGAAGTCGGCTTCATCTGCCCAGGTGGTCCAGACCTTCTGGCCGGTAATGATCCACTGATCACCGTCGCGCACGGCACGGGTGGCAAGTGAAGCGAGGTCGGAGCCGGCGCCGGGCTCGCTGAACAGTTGGCACCACTTCTCCTCGTTGCGCACGATCGGCGGCAGGAAGCGCCGTCGTTGCTCCTCGGTCCCGTGGCTGAACAGTGCGGCGGCGGCATTATTGAGGCCCAGCGGGTTGAGCCGGGAAAACCGCAACGGCCGCAGCACGGTTTCGATGGCGCGGGCGGCGTCATCGGTGATGCTCAGCCCGCCGTGTTCGGTCGGCCAGGTGGGCGCGACCAAACCCGACTGTGCGAACGCCGGGTACCACTGCCGGTAATCAGACGGACTCCGAACGGTGCGTAAGGCGTCGGGCCCAGCGGCCGCCGCGGCGCGCCACGTTTCTGGCACCTCGTCGGTGATCCACCGCTCTACCGCGGTGACCGCTTCAGCGACGCTGGTGGCAGGGCCGATTGGTACCGGTGTCATCGGCCCTGAAACTTTGCATCGCGTTTGTCGCGAAAGGCAGCCAGACCTTCGCGGAAATCTTCACTGCGGCTGGATAATTCGAGCGCCATCGCCTCATTCTGCAGGTGACGGTCGAGGTCGAGTCCGTTGCCGCTCTGCAGCAGCCACTTGGTGAGGCCGAGCGCAACCGTGGGCGCAGCACTGAGTGTCGACACCAGTTCGGTTGCGGCAGCTTCCAAGTGGTCAACCGAGACTGCACTGTGGATGATGCCCCACTGTGCTGCGGTGGCACCGGAGATCTCTTGACCCAGCATGAGCAACTGGCGGGTGCGGACCATACCGATCAGGCGGGGGAGCAGCCATGCCGCGCCACTGTCGGGCGTGAATCCGCGTGCCATGAATGGTTCCCAGAACCGGGCGTCGTCGGTGGCCACACAGAAATCGGCGGCCATCGCGACGTGAAACCCCAGCCCCGCCGCCCAGCCACGCACTACAGCCACGATCGGCACCTGGGTTTCCAGCATCAACGGGATCAACCGGTTGGCTTTACTGGGCAACCGGCGCTGCGTGCTGCCCACGCGGGGCTTACGTTCCGATTTCGCATTATTGGCGATCAAGTCGGACCCCGCGCAGAAGTCGGCTCCTTCGGCGTCGATTCGGATGACACGCACCGACTCGTCGATTCCCGCAGCCGCGATATGGGCGATCAGGGCGTCGAGCATCACATCGTCGACGGCGTTGCGGCGATCAGCACGATCAAGGGTCAGCCGCAGTGTCGAATCATGTTGTACGGCTTGAAGTCCCGGAACAGTATTGTAAGTCATTTGGTCAGCGCTCGGTGAATTGCGCTGACACGGCGGTCAATAGGTCCGTCAAGTTGGTGGCACTGCCGGGCGGATCAGGTAGTCGCACCGGTCCGCGATCGCGGCTGGGCAATAGAATCGAGGCATGCCCGGGCGCGGTGACCTGACCGCGATGACTGGTCGCGGCCAGCTCAAGATCGACAGCGGGACGGTCGCCTTCGGCGAGGTACTTACGCACGACGGTGCCGGTGATGGTGTGTAGGTCGCCCACGTAATTGAACAGGCGGAATTCGCAATCGAGTTTCCACAGCCAGGCGTCGTCACCCATCCAGTCCGTACAGAGGTGGATCAGCCAGGTCTCGCGCATCCGGCCGTAATCAAAGGTGCTGGGATTGCCTGCGTTCCTGGCCGCGCCGGGATCCCAGTGCACCCGCTGCTGAACATCGGGCACGCCGTACTCGTTCCGGGTATAGAAGCGGGGAATGCGTTGCCGGTTGCGCCACGCCAACCGCAACGGTCGAACGCCGTACATCCCGGTGCCCATGCCGACGTGCCAGCAGACCATGTCGGTCACCGTCAGCGGCCCTTTGGTCAGCGGTCCGACCACATCCCCTTCGGTGACGTCCTCCCACCAGCGTGGTTCGGCACCGCGCACTGTTTCGTGCGCATAGCGTTCGTCGAGTTCGGCGATCTCCTCGGTAGTCCATGTCTTCAGTTCGACAGCGTCGTACTTCTTGCGGCCGCGGGCCTTTCTTCGCTCGGTGCGAATCATGTTGCGGTACTGGCCGCCCAGGATCACGCCCTCGTCGTCGCGGAACACCTGGGCCGACCACTCGTGGATTGCCCGGTCTGCGAATTCACTGGGTTTGTCCAGTACCGCCACCAGCGCATTGCGCCGGTATACCCGATGATTGGCGCGCAACGGCGCCCACCATTCCCGCGCTGAGGACGCGTAGAAGGCGTGCACGCCCCGCAACGGGTCACCCTTGGTCAGGGCGCGGTCATCGTCGGAGAGCGTGTCGACCTCGTCCTCGCCGATCAGCGTGTCGCCACCGACCAGGGCGGGCGGCGCGACTGACTCAGCCCAGACCGACTTGGCCGCGTACTCCGGATCCGCCCACAGCGGGTTGGCGTCACCGTAGCTCTCGGCGACGTGTCGAAACGCGTCCTCATTGGGACGAATGTAGTGGGGAGGTTGCGGGTGCGGGACGGCGATACCGATGGTGGCGCGCAGTCTGGCCAGTCCCTCATCGGTGATTTGGCCGGTCTCCGGCATCGGATCGCCTCCCCGTTGTGGCCCGTGTGCTAGCCGGACAAGGTGGAAATTAAGATACCCGAAAAGCGGAAACGCCGTTAACGCAGGTCTGAACGGGATGGTTTGCGAGATGAATGAAGAAGTGTCCGGAATAGTGGTGTCGCTCGGCGAGGATGCGGTCGCCCGGGTCACGATCGACCGTACTCAGGTAGGAAATTCGTTGTCTCCGTTGGCACGTGACGCGCTGACCGAGGTTTTCCTACGCGCTAAAGATGACTCCGCCGTGCGCGCTGTCCTGCTCGGCGCCGCCGGCACCCGACACTTCTGTACCGGGGCAGGGTTGGCAGCCACCACGGGGGATCCGCAACCAGAGCGGCGGCCCGGCGACGTGGCGCGGATGTTGCAGCAGGGCTGGCAACGCCTCATCGCATCGGTGCTTGACTGCGACAAACCGGTGGTTGCCGCAGTCAAGGGCGCTGCCGCCGGAGCGGGTGCAAGTCTGGTCCTGGCGTGTGATCTGGTGGTGATGTCTGCGCAGGCAAAGCTCGTCGAGGCATTCGTGCATCGCAGCATCTTGCCCGACTCCGGTGCCGTCCACTTGCTGACGAGAATTGTCGGGTTGCGCAAGGCCACCGAACTGTTGATGCTCGGTGAGCCGGTCGACGCAGCGACGTGCGAGCGCCTCGGGTTGGCCAATCGTGTAGTGGCACTGGGCGATACCGATGCGGCCGCCGAGGAGCTCGCCGTGCGTCTGGCGGCCGGCCCGACGGTGATGCTGGGGCTGACCAAGCGCTTGTTGTCGGTGTCGTCCGAGTCTGGGCGCGACCGGGCTTTCGAGGAAGAGGCCTGGGCGCAGGAGGTGGTGTCGCGAACCTTGGACCTGCAGGAAGGGCTGGCGTCGTTCGCCGAGCGGCGTCAGCCGCGATTCCTTGGGCGCTGATCTCAGGCCGGTCCGCCGCGAATCGTGAAGGTGGCGCTGTCATCGATCTCGTCGATCGAGTCCGCCACTTGTTCCGCCGACAGCGCTGCGTCCTCAATTCCCTTGGTCACACCGATGAACACCCGCGACACCTTCCCGGCGCCCACCGAATAGATGTGCGCCGTGCGGTCACAGCTGCGGTGCGACAGGTAGACCACCACCGGTGTGACCAACTCTGGATCCATCACCTTGCCCGCCTCGCCCAGGATCTTCTCCGTCATACGGGTGCGAGCGATGGGGGCGACCGCGTTGATCGCGATGCCGTTGCGGGCCCCTTCGATGGCCAGCACATGCATCATGCCGATCAGACCCATCTTGGCCGCCCCATAGTTGGCTTGCCCAAAATTTCCGAAAAGACCAGTGCCCGAAGTTGTTTGAACGATCCTGCCGTAATTCTGCGCCCGCATGACCGGCCAGACTGCTCGGGTGACGTTGAAGGCTCCGGACAGGTGCACCGCGATGACGGCATCGACCTGGTCGGCCGTCATGTTCTTGAACGCGGCGTCCCGCAGAATTCCTGCGTTATTCACCAGTACATCGACCCGGCCGAAGGCGTCGGTCGCGGCGTCGACGATCGCGACTCCGCCCTGCTCGGTCGCCACCGAGTCGCCGTTGGCTATCGCGGTGCCTCCGGCAGTGGTGATCTCGTCGACCACCGACTGGGCTGCCGACGTCGAAGCGCCGCTGCCATCGACAGCGCTACCCAGGTCATTGACCACCACCCGCGCGCCCCGGCGAGCGAGGTCGAGAGCGTGACAGCGACCCAGGCCGCCACCCGCGCCGGTGACGATTGCTACCTGATTGTCGAAAGTCATTGATGGCATGGGTGAGAGGTTACATTTGCTCAATCGAGAACTGACATTTGCATCGGAGGACCCATGGGCGGGTTGCTGCACCAGGCACGCCAGCGGGCCGAGGCCTTGCGCCCTCGTTACCGCGCGGCGGGCCTGTGGTCGGCGACGCCTGTCGATCTGGTGCGTAGCACCGCGGCGCGGTATCCCGGCCGGCTCGCGGTGGCCGGGCGAGCGGTTGAAATGACTTATGCCGAACTGGATGAACGCATCGATTCGGCCGCTCAGGCGATGACCGACGCGGGTGTCACGCCCGGGCGCCCGATAGTGGTGGTGGTCGGCAACGACGTCGAGTCGATGGTGGCCGTGCACGCTGCGTTGCGCGTCGACGCAGTGGTGTTGCTGGTACCGCGCAGTGCGGGTGCCGCGCAGGTTGCGGACATCATCACGCGCACCGGCGCGCACCTTGGGGCGGCGCCGAACTGGGCTGCCGAGGTGCCTGAGTGTCGCTGGATCGAGACGGCCGCGGCCGCCGGTGCCGTCACACCCTCGCGCCCCTCGCGGTCCGCCGATGAACCATGTCTCGTGCTGTACACCTCGGGCACTACGTCACGACCCAAGGGCGTCATCCACTCGCTGAGCACCTTGGCCAAAGCCTCGGCCAACTACATCACGGCGGCCGGTCTCGGGTCTGATGACCGGATCTTGCTCGTCAGTCCACTGGCGTCGGTGACCGGAGTGGTGCAGGCCCTGTTCATCGGGCCGATGCTGGCGATACCGGTAATCCTCGAGGATCGGTGGGATCCTGCGTCGACGAGCGATCTGATGGTCACTTCGGGTGCGACGTGGTACGGGGGACCAGATCGGTTGTTGGACAGAATGCTTGACAGCGCAGTGGGACAGGAGTCCACCGTGCCGTTGCGGGCGGTTTTCTTGGGCGGCACCATGCTGGACCGTCGGATCGTCGAACGTATCGAGGACGATTTCGGCGTCGTGGTCATGCGTGCCTACGGCTCGTCGGAAGTGCCGGTGAGCACGGCCGGCTTGCGCGACGAAGCCAGGGATTTGCGACATGCCGACGACGGGGCGGCGCTCGACGATGTCGAGGTGCGGGTCGGTTCGGTGGCAGAGCCGACAGAGTGTTGTATCCGTGGCCCGCACACGTTTCTTGGTTACACCGACAGCGATGACGACGTAGCTGCTTTTGACGGCGAATGGTTCCGCACCGGGGATATCGCGGAACTGGTAGACGGCCGCGTGCGAATCATCGGCCGCATCAAGGACATTGTGATTCGCAACGGGCTCAAGATCCCTGCTGCGGAGGTGGAGGATGCGGTGTCGCGGATCGCGGGTATCCGCGAGTGCGCCGCCTACTCGGTGGCCGACGCCATCACCGGCGAACGTCTGGCGATGGCTGTCGTGCTCGAACCCGGCGTCGAGATGTCACTGGCCGACGCCGTTATTGCGCTGACGTCGGCGGGGCTGCCGAAGTACAAGCTGCCCGAGGAACTGGTCATCTGGACCGAGCCGCTGCCCGTCAATGCCAATGGCAAGGTCGAGCGCGCGAAACTCCACGTTGCAGCCGAGGGACGTCGGCGACTGATCGCCGAGCGCCTGGCTGATGCCAAATGAAGGGGTGAAGGATCGGCGGGACGGTGATCCGTTTCATCGATATTACGAGATAGGAGCACGGGCCGGTGCCCGATGAAGCTTGATGCCGCGGTGGGAGGTCGACCGTCCTGCCGCTACTCGGCGTTGGCGGGTCGAAACACAGGGATGACGAAGCCGTCGTCGTCGGTGCGGAAGGCGATTTCCATTTCCATCTCGGCGCGTAGATCCTCGGCGCGACAATCCTGCACGACCGTCATCAGGCGGGGTCCCTCCTCGAGATCCACCATCGCAAGCAGGTAGGGCGTGCACGCATCGAAGGGTGCCGCGTTCTGGTGGACCACGCTCCAGGTGTAGAGGCGGGCCCGTCCGCTCGCCGGCGCCAACGCGACATCCTCACTCCAGCAGTGTGGACAGAACGGCCGGACGTACAAGGACGTCTTGCCGCAGGCGCGGCACGCGTTGACCATCAGCGTCCGATCCTGGACCGCCGACCACCATGCTTGGCTGTCGGTGTCAATCGTCGGCCGGTCGGTCACGGCCGTCGTCCGAGAATCATTGTGGCGCTGTGGGTAAAGAACCCACCCATAGCGTGGACGCAGGCCACCTGCGCGTCGGGGACTTGGCGCGATCCGCATTCCCCCCGCAACTGTTTGACCGCCTCCACCATGAGGAACATGCCGCGCATGCCCGGGTGACACGAGGCCAGGCCACCGCCATCGGTGTTGGTCGGCAGTGCGCCGCCGGGACGCAGGGCACCGGACCCGATGAACGGTCCCCCCTCGCCCTTTGCGCAGAAGCCGAGGTCTTCTACGGTCAGCAGCACGGTGGACGTGAACGAGTCGTAGAGCTGGCACACGTCGACCTCAGCCGGGCGCACCCCGGCCTGTGCGAACGCACGCGGCCCCGACGTTGCCGCCGGGGAGGTGGTGAAGTCAGGCCACTGGCTCATGCTCACATGTGACGTCGCATCGGCGGCACCAAGGATCCAGATCGGTTCGTGGGAAGAATTTTTCGCGACCCGCTCGCTGGCCAACACCACCGCGCCACCACCGTCGGTGCGCAGACACACATGTTTGGTGGTGAACGGGTCAGCCAGCATCGGCGCGGCCGCGACGTCGGCCGCGGTGATGCGGTCGCGCTCAAAAGCGTTCTCGTTCATCACCGCCCACTCATGGGCAGCGACGGCGACTTCAGCCAGTTGATCGACGGTGGTACCGAATTCGACCATGTGGCGCCTGGCTGCCATCGCGTACTTGGCGATCAGGGTTGCGCCGTAAGGCGCTTCGTACTGCAGTGCGCCACCGGCATCCAGCGCAGCTGCCGACGCGCGTATTCTTCGCTTGACGTCGGAGCGTGCGGTTGATCCGTAGGTCAACAGCGCGACGTCGATCTCGCCCGTCGTGATCGCCGCCGCCGCATGACGAGCCATCACTTCCCACGAAGAACCACCGACATTGGTGGCGTCGACCCAGGAAGGTCGCAGACCGAGGTATTCGCAGACTTCTGCCGGCGGGAGCAAGGATCCGTGCCCACCGAAACCTTCGATGTCGTCCTTGGTCAGGCCGGCGTCCGCGATGGCGCGACGCGAGGATTGCGCCATCAGCGCCATGGCGGTTTTGTCGGGAACGCGCCCGCAGTCCGACAGGCCGACGCCCACGATGGCGACGCGGTCGGACGGCATAGCTAATGGGTACCACATTGTAGCGACCACTGATAACGGTCATTACCCAGATGACGGAAACGGTATTCTCACATCGGCTACGGTGAGCCTATGACGGGAGCGTTGCGGGAAGCGTTGCGGGGCGATTCGCTGGTTTTGTGCCTCGCGTTGCAGAATGCCCGCACGCCGGATGTGCCCGCCATCGCCGCGACGTGTGGATACGACGCGGTCTACGTCGATCTCGAACACACCTCTACGTCCCTGGAAACGGCGCAGTTGCTGTGCGGCAGCGCACTGGCGGCGGGTATCTCGGGTCTGGTGAGAGTGCCGTCCCAGGACCCCAGCTTCATCGCGCGGGTCTTGGATGTCGGAGCCGTTGGTGTCATTGTGCCGCATATAAATTCACGTGAACAAGCTCAAGGCGTCGTCGATGCGGCCCGCTTCCCGCCCGTCGGGCACCGATCGATTTCGGGCCCCAACGCGGTCAGCGGCTATGTCGTGCAGCCGGCTTCGGAACTGATTGAGACGCTGGAACGCAGGACGGTAGTGGCGGTGATGATCGAAACGCCGCAAGGGGTGCAGGCGGCTGATTCGATTGCCGCGGTGGCCGGCATCGACATGATCCTGATCGGACCGAGTGATCTGACTGCCGAGATGGGTATCCACGGCCAGTATGAGAATGATCATTTCCGCCATGCAGTAGAATCGGTTGCGGCGGCTTGCCGTAAGCACGGCGTGGCGCTCGGTGTGGCCGGAATCAAGTCCCTCGACCTGCTGGAACGCTACATAGGACTGGGATTGCGATTCATCTCGGCGGGAACGGACGTCGGAATGATGACCGAAGCCGCCACCAACCGTGCGCAGGCGCTCCGTGCACTCGGGAGCCGCAGCGACGATTGACGGACAACAGGAGGACCGGATGCCGACCGCCATCTTCACCGAACAGGTCACCGACCCGATGGGCTGGACCGGTGCGGACTTCGAAGGCAAAGAGGACTTTGCCTTCGACCTGTCCTCGCGCAATGTGGCTGCGCTGGAATCTATTTTGGCCAAGACCGCATCCAAGGACCGCGACGACATCAGTCCTGACGACGCCCGGCATCCCGACCTTGATGAGGATCTTGCGCGGCTCTACTCGGAGCTGATGTTCGGCAAGGGTCTAGCATGCGTACGCGGCTTTCCCGTCGAGCAGCATTCGGTGGAAGACCTGGAACGCATCTACTGGGCGTTCTGTACCCATCTGGGCTATCTGGTGTCGAACAATTCCTTCGGGCACCGCATGGTGCGGGTGCAGGAGGAGGTGCTGCCGGGCGGAGTGCAACCTGCCCGCGGCACCAAGTCGCGGGCCGAGCTCGCCATGCACAACGACGCCGCCGACATCCTGTCGCTGCTGTGCGTCTATCCGGCCGCCCAGGGCGGCGAGAGTCAGTTCGCCAGCGGCCCGGCCGCACACAATCGGCTGCTGGCTGAGCGTCCGGACCTGTTAGGCGTTCTGTACCAGGGTTTCCCGCACCACCGGCGCAGTGAGCAGCCGGACGATCAGCCCGATGTGACGCCGTACGATGTGCCGGTGTTCTCCCAGATCGACGGGCGGATCTGCATCAACTTCACCTACAGCAGCATCCTGCCCGCCATGAAGACACTCGGTCGGGAATTCACCGCCGAACAGGCTGAGGCAATCGAGCTGCTGCGCAATGTCCTTGTCGAACAACAGGTCGAGTTCCGCCTCGAGTCCGGCGAAGCCGCCGTCGCCAACAACTTTGCGATGTGTCACTCGAGGTCCGATTTCGTCAGCAGCACCGACCCGAAGAAGGCGCGGTGCTTTCTGCGCGCCTGGATGGAGGTGCCTCGCCAGGACCGGCGGCTGCCCATCGGTCGCGAGTACTTTCACATGGAGAACAAAGATCTGCGGCTGGGCTACGACGTGGTGTCGGGCCGCGATGGTTCGATCGCGCGCAACGACTACAAGAACGTCGACGCGGCCCTCGCTGACATGTTCAAGGCTGCCCAGGCGAAGCCAAACGTCAAGCGATGACGACTCGTCCGCGACTGGTCTTCGAACGCTGGACCGATCCGGTGGCCGGCGACATTCTCGAATCAACCGATGTCGATGTCGTCAGGCTCGATCTGGACGCACCTGAGCAAGGGTGGGCGGCACTCGGTTGCGCCCACGGCTATCAGGTGGCCACCCGCACCGATGTCGCGCCCTTCGCCGACGGTGCGCAGTGGCTGGTCGGACCCAAAATGGTGCAACGCTGCCAGCAGCTACTGGCGGTCTGCTCGGCGGGTGCCGGCTATGACGTGATCGATGTCGACGCGTGCACAAGAGCGGGAATCGCGGTGTGCAACAACTCCGGTCCGGGCGCCGAAGCGGTAGCCGAACATGCTCTCGGATTCATGCTCGATTTGGCTAAGAAGATCACCGTCGCTGATCGCCTACTACGCGATGGGTCCCGTTATGATCGATTGGCCCTGCGGGGCACTCAGCTGCTCGGAAAGACGCTCGGCGTAATCGGACTCGGCGCCATCGGCACTCGCCTGGCGGAGCTGTGCGCGCCGTTCGGCATGGAGGTCCTTGCCTTCGATCCGTATGTCGACCAACCGACTGCGCAGAGCCGTGGCGCACAGTCCGTTTCGCTCGCCGAACTGGTGGCCCGAGCCGATTTCGTTCAGGTGACGTGTCCGCTGACCGCTGAGACGGAAGGGTTGTTCGGCAAGGAGCAGTTCGCTGCGATGAAGCCGACCGCGTTCTTCATCACCACCGCACGCGGACCCGTGCACGATGAACAAGCGTTGTCGGAGGCACTGGCGGACGGCGGCATTGCCGGCGCAGGTCTCGATGTGTTCCATGAGGAACCGCCCCGCCCGGACAATCCATTGCTGGGTCTGCACAATGTGGTCGCCACTCCGCACACCGCGGGCATCACCGTCGAAGCTGCACGCGACCTTGCTATCGCCACAGCCACACAGTGGCAGACGATCTTCAACGGCGGCATGCCGCCGAGACTGCTGAATCCCGATGTCTGGCCACGGTATTGCGACCGATTCGAAGACATCCTGGGCGTCCGACCGAGCACCCGCGTCAAACAAACGATCCCACCAGTGATTTGCGACTAGGGGCACACGTGACGGATTACGGCACCATTGAGGTCGAGGTTCGGGATCACACCGCGTGTGTGACGCTGAACCGCCCTGAAGTGCTCAACGCGATCAACGACGAGATGAGTGCCGAACTCAACGTTGCGTACGCGGAAATTGAGCGTTCGCAGGATATCTGGACCATGATCATCACCGGTGTCGGCCGCGCGTTGTGTGTCGGAGCGGACATGAAAAAGGCCGCTGAGCACGACATGGAGAACGCGGCAGGTATCGACAATCAGGGCGAACCGATCCTGAGCTCGATGCGGCAGTGGGACGCCCCCCAGGAAGCCACGCCGCCGTGGCTGCAGATGACCAAACCCATCATCTGTGCGGTGAACGGCGTCGCGTGCGGCGCGGGCCTGGATTTGGTCACTACCGCTGACATCACCGTGGCCTCCGAGCGTGCGACGCTGATGGATCCGCATGTGAGCATCGGGGTTTCGTCGGGTCGAGAAGCGGTCCGGCTGGCCCGCATCCTGCCGTTGCCGGTCGCGATGCGATTGGTGCTGATGGGCAAGCACGAGAGTCTGGACGCGCAACGCGCCTACGACCTCGGTGTATTCACCGAAGTGGTACCTCACGACCAGCTCATGGAGCGTGCCTGGGAGATCGCTGACGTGGTGAACTCGAATGCGCCACTGGCGGTGCGGGGTTCGCGCATGGCAGTGCGAAAGGGTTTGTCGTTGCCCATCTACGAGGCCGAACTGCTCGCGGAGAACTACCGCATGAAGGTGGCTCTGACCAAGGACGCCGTCGAAGGTCCGCGTGCTTTCTTGGAGAAGCGCAAGCCGGACTGGCAAGCTCGTTAAGCCAGGCCGAAGAACCTTTTCGCGTTGGTGGACAACACCTTACGTTTGGTTTCCTGATCCAGGCCAGCCGTAGCCTTATTGGCGACCTCGAGGCTTCTGGGCCAATTGGTGTCGTTGTGTGGGTAGTCGGTCTCGAACATGAGTTGGTCCGGCCCGACCAGGTCGAGAATGCGGAATGCGACCGGGTCGCCGAAGGTGGAGAAGTAGACGCGTCCGGGAACCTGGTCGCTCGGCGGTTCCGTCAGCAGCGGATGAATGCCACCCCACGCGCGGCGGTCCTCCCACACTTCATCGACACGCTGCAGGTAATAGGGGATCCACCCCGCTTGCGCCTCGGCGAAGGCGATCCTGAGGTTGGGAAATTGTATGAGCTTGGCAGAGAACAGCCAATCAACCAGCGCGATAGTGCAATTGACGGCCATCAGCGCGCTGGTGACGACGTGTGGTGAGTCGGGGGAAGATTTGGTCAGCGACGAACTCGACCCGATGTGCAGCATGATGCCCACGTTGTTGCGCTCGCACGCGGCAAAGAACGGGTCCCAGTAGCCGCTGTGGATCGATGGCAGATCGAGCCGAGACGGCAACTCGGAAAAGCAGACGGCGGGCATGCCTTTGGCGGCCACCCTCGCCACTTCCTTGGCGGCGAGTTCGACATCCCACAGCGGGATGATGCCGAGTGGGATAAGCCGGCCGCCGGAATCGCCGCCCCACTCGTCGATTTGGAAGTCGTTGTATGCCTGCACGCAGAGCAGCGCGAGTTCCTTGTCCTTACCGTGCAGGAAGCGCTGGCCGCAGAAGCGGACCAACGTATTGGGGAAGCAGGCCGAGGCCTCGATGCCGGCCAGGTCCATATCGGCAAGCCTGTCAGCCGGCCGGAAGCAGCCAGGGCGCATCTCGTCGTACGTGATCGGGTCGGTGCTGAGTTCGTCGAGTTCATAACCGGCAGCCGCGCTGATGAGCGGGATCGGGATGACCGCGTCTTCGTAGTGCCAGATGTCGGCGTCGCGACCGTCCTTGTCTTCGACGAATGCGACGTCGGAAGTGACCGTCGGGTCCATGCGTCCGCGCAGGCGAACGATCCGCGGCCCGATGTCCCGATAGCGCTCGGGCAGCCGACTGGTCCAAAGGTCGGCAGGTTCCACCAGGTGATCGTCCGGCGAGACGATCAGGATGTCTGCGCTCAACGCTGCACTCCTTCAGCAAGGCCTGCGGGTCCAAGCTGTAGCATGTTGATTCCCCCAAGCGAGAACGGCCATTTTCACGGTACCGCAAGAGCTGACTCGCGGCGCGCGAGACCCGGTAGGACGGCGACGGTGCTCTCGCTGTCGGTTGCCGACATCATCGTGGGTAGCACGCAAACTCCGGCAACCTACGCGTATTCTGATGTGCATCATGGCTGCGAAGAAGAGCGCCGGCGAGAAACCTGAAGCCGGATTGGAAATAGTCGATCCCACCGTCGAGACGTCCACGACGTGGCAGGAACGCACCATCGAGCGGCGTTTGAGCACCGCGAGAGCGAGGGCTCTTGCCCGCAGTTCCCGCTTCTTGGCCACGGCACTGGAATTGGTCGAAGAGTCGGGCAAGGCCGACTTCACGATTCAGGCGTTGATCGACCGGTCCAATCTGAGCCTGCGGGCCTTCTATCAGCACTTCGCCGGCAAGGAAGAACTGATGCTGGCGCTGTACGAGAACGTCACCAGTCAGTTCACCGAGAACATCCGCCAGGAGGTTGCCGCCGCGGAAGGTCCGATGGAGCAACTGGAGGCATTCTGCCGCGGGTTCCTGTATCGCGCAGAGACTTCCGAGGCGGTAGGCGGTCGGGTGATGACCATCTACAACCTCAGCTTGGAGATCGAGCGTCCGGCCGACTTCGCCAAAGTGTGGGAACCGCACCTGAAATTGTTGACCAAGATCATCACGTCCTGCGCGCGTGCGGGACTGGTGCGTGACGATCTGACGCCGGCGCAGTTGACAACCCTGCTCAACACGACTCTCACCGCGCTGGCACAGATCGGGGTGTTCAGTCTCGGCGGCAGGGGAACCAAGTTGACCGAGGAACAGCTGTGGGCGTGGTGCAAACAAGCCATCAGCCCGCCCGCTGCCAGCGCAAAGTCCAAGGCACCGCGGAAAGCCGCTCCGCGCGCGACGGCGACTCGGCGGGTGCGCAAGCTGACGGGGTAGCCCGGGTTCCACGTTGGGACGATGGTGCGTTGCACTCGCTGGTCCCCACCTGGATCGTGGTGCCCGACGAGAATCGACGCAGGTGGCCGATCGTCCGTGCTCGGACGCCGCCGCCACGTCGTGGATACCTGGTAATGGTGTTATCACTATCTGAGAGGATATGTTCTCACGCCTAGTTAGCGGTGGAGAGGTGCACATGAGTGGCGACGAGCAGTGCAAACCCCGGGTGATCCTGTGGGGTCCCGGGCAGGTCGGGGTCGGTGCGCTGCGCGCCTTGATCACCCATCCCGGTCTGGAGCTGTCCGGCGTGCTCGTGTACTCCGATGCCAAGGAGGGGCGCGACGCCGGCGACTTGTGCGGAATGCCCGCAACCGGGGTCATCGCCACCCGGGACATCGCTGCCGCACTCGCAGGTGACGCTGATGTAGTGGCCTACTTCGCATCGGGTGACTATCGCTATCACGAGGCCGCACAGGACATCGCGCGTTGCCTACGCGCGGGCAAGCATGTGGTGTGTACCTCCCTGGTGCCGCTGTGTTACCCACCTGCGGCAGACCATGAGACCGCCGAACTGTTGGAGTCGGCATGCCGGGAAGGCAATACCAGCTTCTTCAATAGTGGTGTCGACCCCGGCTGGGCCAATGACGTCATTGCGCTGACGATGACCGGATTCAGCAGTCGTGTCGACAAGATCACCATGCTCGAGATCCTTGACTACGGGCCGATCGACCAGCCCGACATCATGTTCGAATTCATGGGATTTGGACACACCCCCGACCACCCGGCACCGCTCTTCGACACCGAACGGCTCGCCGCATTATGGGCTCCTATCGTCCACCTGGTCGCGGACGGTGTCGGCCTCCCACTCGACCGGGTCGAGACAACAATCGAGAAGTGGCTCGCTGCAGAGCGTTACGAGGTCGCGTCGGGTTGGATCGAGCCAGGCACCATGGGCGGGATGCGGTTCAAGCTCGCCGGCATCGTGGACGATGAGGAGCGGATCGTGCTCGAACACATCACTCGCATGGGTAACGGATCGGCCCCGGACTGGCCGCGACATCCCTCACCGCACGGCGGCTACCGCGTCATCGTGGACGGGTTGCCCACCTATACCGTTGACATCGAAATGCATGGTCGCGGAAACAATATGCGCGGCTTGACTTATGCGACCGTGATGCGCGAGCTCAACGCCATCCCTGCGGTCATCGCCGCTCCGCCCGGCCTGTTGTCGACCCTCGATCTGCCGCTGGTCACCGGACCGATGCGGGGCGGCACGTGGCGAGGTGTGCTGCAGCGGGCCACGCTGGCATGAGCGCGGCACCTGTCGATCTCTGGGAGGTCATGCGGACCGCGTCAACTGTTCGGCGGTATCGCGACGAACCCGTCTCCGACGAAGTGCTCGAGCGGTGCCTGCTCGCTGCCACTTGGGCGCCGTCCGGAGCCAACCAGCAGCCGTGGAAATTCGTGGTGCTGAGATCGGCCGAGGCTCGCGAAGTTGTCACGGCCGGTGCGGCCAGGACGTGGCAGGCATTGGCTGATTACTACGGCCTTTCGGTGCCCGAGGATGCCGCCGACGATCCGCGGTCGCGTGCCTTGCGCACGATGGCCGAGCACACCCGCGTCGGCGGGTCGGCACCTGCGCTCGTCATGTTCTGCATCCAGCCTCAGCCGGGGGCAGCTGAGCTCCAGCAGGGTGGTTCGATCTATCCCGCCGTGCAGAATTTTCTGCTCGCGGCGCGCGCGCAGGGCCTGGGCGCAGCGATCACGCTGTGGCATTACTCGTGTGAGGCGGAGTTGCGTGCCGTGGCAGGTGTGCCCGCCGACTGGCAGATCGCATCTTTGCTGACGGTCGGCTGGCCCAAGGGCAGACACAGGTTGGTGCGGCGCAAACCCCTGACTGAAGTAGCCGTCACGGACCACTGGGACGAGCCGTGGGAGCTGCGCTCCGAGGGGTGACCGCTTTCGGCATGCAGATATTGCAGGCGCCGCGTACCGGTCGGGAACAAGATCGGGTGGGCTGGGATTCGCGGTCGACGCGGACACCGAGGGAGATGCTCTGTGCGAACCCTTCCCCCGGACGGCTCGAGGTCCGCGCCGTAGGCTCGACGCCTATGACGCAACGTCCGAAACTCTCGCTGTACCTGCGGACCTTCAGTGACCGCTCCGACGAGGACTGGGCTGCGACGCTGCATATGGCGCAGGCAATGGACGCCGCCGGCGTCGACCGGGTCGTGGTCTCCGACCACGTCGTCTTCGGGGAAAACCTCGCCGCGTACAGCGACCCCGCCGCCGGCGGCACCGCCGGCGGCAAACAACCGACAGGACCTGACGGTCACTGGCTGGAACCGTTGATCTTCCTGACCGCGGTAGCCGCCACCACCACCCGCATCCGGCTCTCCACCGGAGTGCTGCTGGCCGCGCTTCGACGTCCGGTGGTGCTGGCCAAGCAGTTGACCACCCTTGACGTGTTGTCCGGCGGGCGGGTGGACCTCGGAGTCGGAATCGGTTGGCAGCGTGAGGAATACGAGGCCGCAGGGCTTAGCTTCGAACGACGTGGACGACTCCTCAACCACACCCTGGAAGTGTGTCAGACGTTGTGGACGCAGCAACGCGGCGCGTACGACGCACCCGATTTGTCCTTCGACGGCATCCATCAGATGCCCAAACCATTGCAGGCCGGGGGCATACCCATCTGGGTCAGTGGAACGGTCAATCCGGCGGTCGCCCGTCGGTTGAGCCGGTTCGGAAACCGTTGGATCCCTTGGGGTCCGGCGATCAGTGACCTCCGAGGCGCTATCCCGGCCATGAAGGAGGCGATCGTCGACGCCGGGGGAGACCCGGGTGATCTTCAGGTGCAGGGTTCCGCGGCGCTGGTAAGGGGCGCGGATCGCTCGGTCGACGTGCAGGCGTCGGTCGCGGTGGTTCCGCAGCTGCTGGCCGATGGGGCCACCGACATCCGCCTCTCCGGATCGCTGCCCGCCGATCCTGCTCAGGCGGGCGAGGTGCTGTCGGAGTTGGTCAGCGCATTCCGGGCGGTTACGGACTGACCAGCGCGTGCCGCGGCGCGGTGATCGGCAGGTCGAGTGAGGTCGCGATGCCCGCCGGCGCGGCAACCACGTAGGGGATCGCATTGACGACCCGCATGGCAGTGGCCTCCATCCCGGCGTCATTGGCTGCGGCAGGTGTGTCGGCCGCCCCGAGTCGCAAGTCGCAGGTGATCTTCGGCTCGCCATCGATGATGAGGCGGTACGTGCCGTTCGGTGCGCTGGCCCACTCCGGCGCCAGGTCGGGAGCCATCCGGTTGACGTGTTCGATGGTGATGACCGGTTGGCCACCGACCATCCCCATGGTCTGCGCCCGGATCGCGCCGCAGGTACCGGCAGCGATGACCCCGCTCGCCACCACCAATTCACGTGGGGTCGCGACCCGCTCGTAAGTTTCGGTTACCTCGTCCAGCGTGATGCCCAGTGCGCGGGCGACCATGTTGACCGGCGGACCCCACGCAAACTGCTGTGCGCCATTGAGGGACAGCAACGGTGTGTAGTCCAACGGCCGGCCGAAGCCCATCGCGTCGAACATCACGTAGGTGTTCGGATATTGCGAGTAGTTGAAAATCTCTTGCGTGCGAATGGATTTGATACTGCTGGACAGGGTCGACAGCAGCACGGCCAACTGGACACCGGCGAACCCCGGTTCGATGCCCGAGGTGTAGGCGGTGACGCCGCCGGCCAGCGCGGCCTCGCGCACCTCGGCGGCCAGGTGCGGAATCCAGCTGTCGGGAAACATCATGCCCGGGGTGTTGGTGGTGACGAGGTTGATGCCGGCGGACAGGAACCGCACGTAATCGCGCACGGCGGGGGCGTCCATTTCCGGGCTGGCGGCGGTGTAGACGACGCAGTCCGGCTGCAACGCGATGATGTCGTCCAGTTCGCCGGTGGTGTTCACACCGATGGGGTCGATCCCGACCAGTTCACCTGCATCCCGCCCGGTCTTCTCCGGGCTGTGCACCCACACCCCGACCAGGTCGTAGTTGGCGCGTCGGGCGATGACCCGCACTGCGATGCTGCCCACGCCGCCGGTGGAGATGACTGCCACCCGCAACGGGCTCTCACCTGTCCTCTCAACGGGCAATGTCGGCTCCTACATTCCCGCGACGAGTTTGCTGTATTGCGGACAGTAGGCCCGAACGGAAACGGCGACAATGTCTTCGGCGTGTGCGCTGAAGTCGGGACTGCTTGCCCGGAACTCTGCCACCACTTCTGCCACCGACATTCTGGCCGCAAAACTCTGACACACCGCCTTGCCGTTCGAGACGGCCACATCGGGGTTGGCGAAGACGATGCCTTTCTCATTGAGGGCCGCGATGTAGCGGCTGTCCTGTTCGGGATCAGAGACGATGGCCGTGGTGGTGGCCGGCGCCGTCGGAGCGGCGGTGGTGCGCGCCGGGGCAGCGTCGGGAGAGGGGTCTCGGAGCAGCACCAGACCCACGACCACGATCACCGCAGCCACCCCGAGGCAGATCAGCAGCACCGCCACCGATCTGCCCAATACGGTGCCCCATGACTGTTCCACGATCGCGGGTTCAGCGAGTGCATCATCGGGGACCCCACCCGGCGGCACGCTCTGGATGTCTGGAACTTCGGTACCGCTAGACCATGCAAGACTCGCCGAGTCCGCATGCGCGCCGGTGTTGTAGTCAGCGCCCCCGACCGGGTCGACCATGAGGTCATGTTAGACCGCGGGGTCCGCGGCCTCAGGTCAGGTAGCGGTCACGCCACCGTGCCACCCGTCCACCGGGAGCCTGGAGGGCAGCCATCACCGAACTCATCGACGATGCCACCGACTTCGCGCGCACGCGATCTCTGGAACCGGCGGCAGCGGGTTCGTCCCCGTCCCACCAGGTCGGCTGCAGGAGTGCCGTGGTGACCGGAATGGCTTTGCCGACGCTGTTGTGTCCCCATTTGCAGGCGCGATCGATAGCCGCTGCGGACGGCGCGAGGTTGATCGGCGACAGGGTGGGCTCGAAGCGGACCAGGTGGTCGGCGTAGGGCAGATTGCGCAGCATCTGCAGCTGGATCGCCTGCAGGATCGGGGCCATCCACAGGTGCCGCGAATCCCATTGCGGGTGAAAGCAATCGAATGCCAGATAGCAGGCGTTCCTGGTGCCAAGCTTCCCGTCGCGGATCCGTTTCCAGGCCAACTCGACCGGCACATTGCTCGCGGCACCGCCGTCGACGAGCGCTGCGACCTCCCGTTCCGCGCACAGTTCGTCCAGCAGTGGCAGCATCCGCGGGTCGCTCGACTCATGATGCAGCACACCGGGGATCGCCGAGGAGAACGACGCCGCATCGAGCACGTCGAAGTCAAGAGCGGGATCGTCGCCGCTGATCACGATCGGCTTGACGACCCGCAAGTCGATGAATGCCGAGACCTGCCACATCCGAGCCGCCACCAGGGGCCCGATTCCGATGGGGCGGAACGGGATTGACCGTCCCTGCAATGCCGCTAGTTCGGGCCGCCGAAATCGGGAGGGCAGCGCGGAATATGGCTGTCTGCGTACCCCCGCGACCACGATGTCGAAAGGGATTGCCAGGTCCGACATGCGAAGGCGTACGCCGTCCTCGCGGCTGAGCAGGGCCTGAGCGAACTGGTCGAATCGCAGCGCGAACAAACCAGCCATGCCGTGGCGACGGCGCATCCGCTCAGGGCCGAGGATCGCTCGGTAGGACACCGTCTTGGCCCACGCGACATATTCCTCGATCGGCACCGGCAGTTCGCGGGCCACCAGGCTGCCGATGATCGAGCCGAAGGACGAACCGATCATGTAGTCGGGCAGCTGATCAGCCTCCAACAGGCGCAGCATCCCGCCGATGTAGACGAAACCGGCGCCCCCGCCACCGCCCATGACTGTGACGAGCTTCTTGTAGCCGACTTCGGTGTCGAGTTCGACGGCGGAGAAGTCGTTGCGGTGACGTTCGATCAGCACACGTCGCTGGTCGTCCTGATCCTCGCTGAGAGCGGGCAACATCTCCCGAGCCGCTGTCAGCGCTTTGACCGGGTCCGACTCCTCGCGCAACGGTTCATACAGTGCGTCGACGACCCTGGACCGCCAAGGCCCGATCTCGGCACCTACCGACACGTCTCCGCGCCCGCGGCTGCCACCCGGGCCGGCCGCCCCGGGTTCGAAGTCGGCGAGTCGGGCGAAGTTGAGGATGTAACGCAGTCTGCGTAGTTGCTCAACGCTCATGACGTCGTTGTTCAAGTGGTTGCGGACCAGCCGGTTCTCCATCTTCTGCAGCAGCAGCGCGGGATCCGCCGACGGCAGCTCGACGGCGTCGAGCGCGGCGTCGGTGGCTTTGGTTTCTTCGTCCTCGAAGTCTTCAGCGACGTCGACCGAGGACGCCTGCCGCCCTCGTCGGCCCACCCAGCGGCCGCGCAGCGCGTCTGCGAACGGGTTCTGCATGGGTATCAACCCTATGCCCTCGCTACCGGCCGGGTGGCACCGAGACGGTCGGCATGGCGGAAGTGCCCGGCCAACAACCGAGGGGACTGATACCCCTATTTATCGCAGCTGTAATACAGTTCTGCACAACAACATTGGGGTCGTTGCTGATCGAGCGGGACAGGATTTCGTTGGCTCTGGCCTGAGCTTCGGCAGTGCGCTGTGACTCCTGCGCGATCGAGGTCTGGGCCCGCTGCTGGTTCAGCTGGTTGATCTTGTCCTCGGTGCCCTGGTCGTACTGGATGGTGGGCACATTAACGTCGAAGATGTCGACCTGGCCGCCCACATCCTGGCGCATGATGTCGGCGGCACGCTTGGCCAGGTTCGGCAGCGGCGAGACATCGAGATTCTGTGAGTCCAGTGGGTTGAACGCGGCGAACACTTCATTGAGGGCGACCGACAGATTGCGCTCGATCAGGTTGATGCGCACGTTGTCGAACGTCTTGTACTGCTGGAAGAGTTCGGGCGCGGCGTGTTGTTTGATTTGCCAGCGAATACTGACGTCGGCCTGGGCGGTGGATTGGTTGCCCAGTCGCACCAGGATGCGTTCGTCGTGGTCACCGTGCTTGACGTACTTGTCGATCTGTACCGCGCCGTCCATCTGGTGGGCCACCTGCCAGGGCCACTTGCCGTGAAATCCGTTGTTCAGACTCACCCCGTTGGGACGGCCGAAAGTCGTGATGATCGCGATCTGGCGTGTTCCGACCATCGTGAACGAACCCAACACGAAGAACATCGCCGCAGCTGCCAGGGAGCCGAGCGCTACGGTCCGGCGGCGTTGTCGGGCAGGTTCTTTGCGGGTGAAAATCCAACCCAATCCTGCGACGGCCGCGATACTCAATGACAAGACGACCATCACAATCTGCCACGTCATTCTGCACCCCTTCTCCGTTGGTATGAGGGAAGACTAAGCTCCGCTCATGTCGATCGATCGTGCCGCACTTGTTGCGGGCAGCATCCGACTGGCGTCGGGCATGTCGTTCCTCATCGACCCGGTCAAGTCAAACAAGCTGTGGGGCGATCCCGACGATCAAACAGCAACTGCGCAACTGCTGTTGCGCTCCATGGGATATCGCGACGCGCTGATCGGCGGTCTACTTGCCGCTGCGGCGTTGCGCGGCAAGAACACCCGCGGTTGGTTCCTGGCGTCCGGCGGTGCGGACGCGGCCGATCTGATCGGCGGGCTGAGCGTGCACGATCAGCTCAAACCCGCGCAACGGCTCGTCGGGCTCGGTGGGGCGGCAGTGGGCATCGGCGTCGGGCTATGGGGTGCGGCCCGTCCGAGTCGGCGAGCGGCCGTCGAGGCGCCGGCCGACTGAACTCGGCGCCGGTCGGTGTGCAGTGGCCGCTCATGAACTAGCGGCGATCCGGGTCGATCGGTTCCCTTGAATCGTGCCGAATGTGTTTGCGTGCTTCGCATGTTGGTCGGGTTGTCGGTGGTGCTGACAGGCAGGGAATCCCGTCATCCGACGACGATGCGCAACCGTTCCCAGCCGCGCACCGTCGAGGTCGGCGCGAGCTTGAGGCTTTCGTAGTCGACCTCCCACTCGGGCCACCGGTTGAGCAGTTCGTCAAGGGCGACCCTGCCCTCCAGGCGGGCCAGGTTCGCGCCCAGGCAGTAGTGCACCCCTTTGCCGAAGGTCAGATGTGAGATGTTGTTGCGATGAATGTTGAAAATGTCAGGATCGTTGTAGCGCAACGGGTCTCGGTTGGCAGCGCCGAATAGCAGCAGCACCGCGCTGCCAGCCGGCACCGTAGTTCCGTAGAGTTCGAAATCGCGGATCGTGTACCGGCCGACGTGGGGGCCGGTCGGTTCGAAGCGCAACGTCTCGTCGACCGCGCGTGTCAAAAGGGAACGGTCCTGGGCGATTTCGCGACGCTGGTCGGGGTGCTCAGCGAGTACCTTGGCCAGCCAGCCGATCAGCCGACCTGTGGTCTCGTTGCCCGCCCCGGCGACCACCTGGGTGTAATGCAACACCTCTTTGCGGGTCAGCTTTCGGGTGACCCCGTTTTCGTCCTCGAACTCGACGTTGAGCAACGAGGTCATCAGGTCGTCGGAGGGATTTTTGGCGCGCCAGTCCACATAGTCCGCGTAGATGCGGCCATCGGCGATGGCGTCGGGGTTGGCCACTTTCATGGGCGTGCCGGCTTTGGTACGCAGGTTGGCGTCGTTGGCGTCGCGCACACCGATCTGCTCTTCCTCGGGGATACCCAGCAGCATGCCGATCACCCGCATCGGCATCATCGAAGCCAATTCGGCGATGATGTCGAAACTGTCGGACCCCACCAGCGGGTCCAGGCACCGGATGCAGTAACGGCGAATCTGGTCTTCGATGGCCGCCATCCGCCGCGGGGTGAAGACCCGCGACATCACGCCACGGAGCATGGTGTGCTTGGGCGGATCCTCGAACATCATCACGCCGGGCGGCATCGGGAACTTGGACTGGATTAGTTCCAGGATGTCACTTCGGCTGTTGGAGAACGTCTCCCAATCCGACAGCGCCGCTTCGACATCGGCGTGCCGCGAGATGGCCCAGAAGTTGTAGCGCTCGTTGTAGTACAACGGTGCTTCGTCACGCAGGCGACTGAAGATCGGGTATGGGTTGGCGGTGATGTTGACGTCGTACGGGTCGTAATAGACAGCGGTTTCGGCGGTGATGGTCACTTGAGGCAGCTGCCCGCGTCGATGGGAAGGGTGACGCCGGTGATGTAGCGCGCCTCGTCGGAGGCCAGGAACAGCACGGCGTTGCTGATGTCCTCGGCGTTGACCCAGGGGATTGGCAGGGTGTGGAAGGTCTGGCAGATCGGCGCCAGATCGTCCGGGCCAGGATTTTCCAAGTCGGGCCGGAACAAGTGAAATGTCTGCTCGTTGATCAACAGTGGCGTGTTCACATGGGTGGGATGGACCGTGTTCACCCGGATGTTCTGCGGGCCGAGTTCGACGGCAAAGGACCGCATCAACCCGACCACTCCGTGTTTGGCGGCGTTGTAGTGCCCGGTGTGGGTGTAGGCCTTCAGTCCGGCGACTGAACTGGTAAGCACGATCGAGCCGCCGCCAGATGAAAGCAGATGTGGCACCGCGGCTTTGACTGACTTCCAGACGCCGCTGAGGTTGACGTCGATCATCTGCTGCCAGAGGCTCTCGTCCATACGGTGCAGCTTGGGGGCGATGGTGCCGATGCCGGCATTGGCGACGACGATGTCGAGCCGGCCTAGTTGCTCGACACCGCTGTCGAGGGCGGCCTTGAGTGCGTCGTAATCACGGACATCGACCTCGGCGGTAACGATCCGGCGATTGAAGCCTTTGACCAGGTCGGCTGTCTCGGCGAGGTCGTCCGCCGTGGACGCCGGCGCCGGGGAGTTGTCGAAGGGCTGGCACACGTCGACCGCGATGATGTCCGCACCCTCCTGAGCCAGCCGCGCGGCATGGCTTCGGCCCTGCCCCCGCGCCGCGCCCGTGATGAACGCGACTTTGCCTGCAACCCGACCTGGCATCTGCATCTCCTCGTTGAGTAACGGCGTTACACCCTGGTACGGTAACCGTGTTACTCCACGAGAGCAAGGGTGCATGTGGTCAGCGCTGAACGAACGGCCGGCGAAGCCGAACCCAGGCCGGAACGCGGGCGGGACCGCATCATCGACATCGTGGTGGACATCCTGGAGACCGACGGCTACGACGCGGTGCAACTGCGCGAGGTCGCCAGACGAGCACGCACGTCACTGGCGACCATCTACAAGCGGTTTCCCAACCGCGACGCGCTGATCCTGGCCGCCCTCGAGTACTGGATGAACGAGAACCGGTACGCGGGCCTGGCCGGCCAGGCTCCCGATCCGCACGCCTCTGTCTATGAGCGCCTGATGCGAATATTTCGAACGATTTTCGAGCCATGGGAACGCCACCCCGACATGCTGCGGGCGTACTTCCGGGCCCGCTCCGCCCCGGGCGGCCAGCGGTTGGTGAGCCGGGGTCTGGACGCAGTCATCCCCGCCACTGCCGCCGCGTTGGACGGCGCTGATCCAGACTTGATCGACGACCTGCCGCCGATCATCTCCAACCTCGCCTACGGCCTGGTGGCGCGCTTCGCCGCCGGCGAGATCCCCATCACCGAAATACTGCCGACGCTGGATCGCGCGCTGTTCCGACTGACGGCTAACGCGGCGAAAGGATGACGACCGGGATCTCCCGATCCGTCCATGTCTGATATTTCGCGAAGTCGGCATAGAGCTCGAGCAGCTTGGGCCACAACTCCGCGCGCTGCTCCGGAGTGGCGACGTGGGCCGTCACCTTGACATTGCGCTGACCCGTCACGTGCACCTGGGTGTCGGGGTGGGCGACCAAATTGTGGTACCACTGCGGGTGCTTGGGCATGCCCCCCTGCGAGCCGACGATGACGAAATCATCGCCATCCTGCAGATAGACCAGCGGCGTGGTGAACAGTTTCCCGGACTTGCGACCGCGGTGCTCAAGCAGCAGGGTCGGCACCGGTTTGTGAAAGCCGGCGCCCACCCGCCAGGTCTTGCCGATGCGACCGTTGGTGAGTTTGAAGATCGCGACGTGCGCCTTGGCCGCATACTTCATGACCTTCGCTGTCACCGGCGACGACAAACCCCCCGGCGCTTCCTCGGGCAACGAAAACCTAGACATACAACCCCTGTCGGCACCGGGGAGCCGTCACCAGCTCGATTGGTGGACCCGTGGGTCCTTGGCGGTACGCCTACATTAGCGTCCGGCCAACTCAGGACGCTTTGGCGAACCTGCGAACCATGTCGTCTTCTTTGAACGTGCTCGCGTGATCCCGGCCCTGCGCGTCGCGGCCGAAGAACGTCCACCGCTGACGCCCGGATTGCGGGCCGCTGATCATTTTGACGATGTAACGGAGATGATCGGCGTCCACCGTACCGATGGCATCACCCACCCGGATCTCCGAAGGATGGATTTCGGGGGCATCCCACCAGTTTTCTATGGCCATGCTTTCCATACTCGCCTACATCTGCCTTATTCGCCGCATCGGCACTGATCGGAACTGAATCCAGCTGTTCGGCAGCGGCCTCGGTGGCGTAGCCTCAGGACCGAGCCGTTTCGTTGTCAGCGGTAGTCAGCTCAAGCTACGCACACCGGCAATGTGATTCCTCCGTCGTTCCGCACCCGCGGGCGTCGACGCTGAATGAAGGAACACCCCTGGTGTGTAATCCGGTACCGCTCTTACGAAATCTCCTGCATCGCCCCGGGTCGGGGTTTGGTCCGCCGACCCCGTGGATTCAGTGATGTCGTCGTTGCTCGGGCGGCGCCAGGCCACCCCGATCCGGCTGACGCTGGCACTGGAGCTCGGGCAGAACATCGACGGGGCGTGGTGGCCGCGTACCGATCGGATCGGCGCGGAGTTGCCGGAGCTGGTCGGAGCGCTGAGCGCGCGGCTTGGCGAGGTCACCGGCATCGCCGTCAACTGGCCACCACTGCAGCGACCGCCCGACTTGAATTGGCAAGGCTGGCAACATAAGCAGCAGCACGTGATCAGCGTGAATGGCGCGGAACAGCTCGCCAACGTCCTGATCGTCCCGTACTGCACCAACGGCACCCTGGCGCAGATGATGTTGCGGCGCGCCGCCGACCTGCCTATCGGACCCGCCCACCGTGACTCCACGCCGTTCCATACCGCAGGCTCGATCATTTACGCTGCGCGTCAACAGGTTACCCGCCGCCCCTGCTGAACGGGAGTGCCAGAATCACCCGGGTTTGCGCAACCGCCCAAGCGTTCGGCGTAGCACTCCGTGCGTTCCGTCCGCAGGCGGTTGCCGGTCGGCGTACGGCCACGGCCGATTGCGTTCGGGGACCGACTCCGCGCGGATCTGCTTGAGTCGCATCCGCAGGTGCCGACGTAGTTCGAGCAGTTCGGGGTCAGCCCAACGGTTTTGCGTCTCGACCGGGTCGGCAGTCAGGTCGTACAGCTCCCACTGATCATCGATCGGGTCCGTACGGTAGGTTTCCCCACCCACTCCGTTGGCGGCCAGGTGTCGCACCCCGGGCTCGGTCCAGGTGGCCGGATCGTCGAAGGTGCGCACCAGCTTCCAGAGATGTCCTGCGCCACCGTCGGCAGCAGCGACGCGTACCACCAGGCCTTCGAAATTGGACGCCACGTGGGCTGGAATCCTGATCCGAAGGGGCGCAGGGGGATTCGTGTTTCTTCCCAACTGGCGGGACAATGCTGAAGCGCCGGTATCACCCTCGAGCACGTTGTCGCGCGTCATCAGATACACCGCCCGCGTCTCGTCGGCGGCGGCTCCGTCGACGATCGGCATCAGGTCGCGACCGGGCAGCGGGTGCACCTCGGAGAAGGACTCGGCCAGTGCTGCGGCGACGGTGTCGATGTCGATGCCCGCCGCGCCCAGCAGAGTCGGGACCAGGTCGACATGCGAGGTCGGCGTGTCGATGGTGCGCGCGTCGGTGCCGCGGTGACCGATTCGGGCGATCACCAACGGCACCCGGGTGGCCTCGTCGTACAGGTTGAACCATTTCTGGTGCAGTCCGCCGTGCGCACCGAGCAGTTCGCCGTGATCGGAGGTGCGTAGCAGGACAGCATTGTCGGAGCCACCGTCGGTGACCGCCCGGCGCACCCGGTCGAGCGGCGCATCGACCTCGGCGTGCAGGCGGTAGTAGAGGTCGCGGTAGCGCTGCGAGTTGCGGTTGTAGGTGCGGCTGATCACTGGCGCCGGCCCGTACCCGGAGTAGTAGGCCTCCCGGAACGCGATCTGTGCGGCCGGTTTGGTGGACAGGTCCTCCTGCGCGGTGGGTGCCGGCGGCACATGCGGGGGATCCAGGGGAGCAGGCTGCACCGGACTGCGCCGCGCCCAGGCCGGGAAGAGCACGATGTCGTGCGGGTTGACGAAGCTGGCCACCAGCAGGAACGGGCGCAGGGCGGCGATGTCACCGGCGCGGCGACGCGCGTAGCGATCTTCGAGCCAAGCCACCACGCGGTCGGCGATCAACGGGTCGCGCCGGTAGCCGCTGTTGGCGTTGCCCGCCCCGTGCGGTTCGGGACCCACCCAGCCCGAGAAGCCGTACGGGGCTAGCGGGTCGGCGTCCAGGTAGCGCTGCACCGCCACCGGATCGACGACGCCGTCGTCATCGTTGGTCGCCAGCGATCCGCCCGTCTCCGGATCGGTGAGGTCGGCATGCGAAATGTGCCATTTGCCGTCGTAATGGGTGTCGTAACCGGCGGCGCGGAACCAGTTACCCAGCGTCGGCACCTCGCCCACGCGCAGCCAGCGCAGCCGCGAATCGTCGAAGCGCTTGCCGATTCCGTCGGTCTGGGTGACGCCGTGTAGGTCGGGATACTGGCCGGTAAAGATCGTCGGGCGGCTCGGCACGCAGGCCAGCGAACCGGTGTAATGCCGGGTGAAGCTGACCCCGTTGTCGTCGAACCAGCGCCGACCGGGCAGCATCCGCTCGCGCCACTCCTGCAGTTCGGCCGGTTCGTAGGGCGGCGCCGCGCGCTCCTCGTCGGTCATCAGGATGACGATGTCGGGGCGGTCAGACATGCGGGTTCTCCGATCGTCGAGCCGATCCGGCGGGCAGCGCCTCGGCTTGCCGGAGGTGGGCACCTCGTTATCCAAGCACTGTTCGACGACTGAATCCGTCGAAACGGGGGCGGGCGGGGCGGCGCCTTGACCCCACGCCACTGACGGTGCTAAGCAAGTGCTCAGCATTCGAGACGAAAGAGGATCGACGATGACCCTGCATGCGGTACTGGACGAAATCCGTGAACGCCCCGGCACCGGAGATGTCATCCCGGTCATCAATCCGGCGACCGAAGAACAGATCACTGAATTCACCGACTGCGGCGAGGAAGCCGTCAACAACGCCGTCGAGCGGGCCCGGGCAGCTTTCGACTCCGGGGTCTGGTCCCAGTTGCCGGGACGCGCACGGGCAAAAGTCATGTGGCGCATCGCCGATCTGATCGACGAGCATGCCGAGGAATTCGCGCAACTCGACTCGCTCAACACCGGCATGCCACTGATGCAGGCGCAGCTGCAGATGTCCACCTGTTCAGAATTCTTCCGCTACTACGCCGGTTGGTGTTCCAAGATCAACGGCGTCGCCTACGACGTCAAAACCGATGGCATCGCGACGGACGCCTTCGTCAACATGCACGCCTACACGCTCAAGGAGCCCTACGGCGTGGTCGGGCTGATCTTCCCGTGGAACGGTCCGATCTTCAACGCGTGTGCGAAGCTGGCGCCCGCGCTGGCCGCCGGCTGCAGCATGCTGGTCAAGCCCGCCGAGGAGACCCCGCTCTCGGCGCTGCTACTTGATCGGCTGATCCACGAGGCCGGCGTGCCCGACGGTGTGGTCAACCTACTGACCGGATATGGGCACACCGCGGGTGCGGCGATCACCGCGCACCCCGGCGTCGAGAAGGTGGCGTTCACCGGTTCGACCGAAGTGGGCAAGGAGATCGTCCGCGCGTCGGCGGGCAACCTCAAGAAGGTGACCCTCGAACTCGGCGGAAAGTCGCCCGTGCTGATTTTCGACGACGCCGACATGAGCAAGACCATTCTGATGGCGTCGCTGGGCATCTTCGTGCACTCCGGGCAGGGTTGCGTGTGCGGGTCACGGATCTTCGCGCAACGCGGCGTGTACGACCAGGTCGTGGAAGGCATCTCGATGATGGCCAACACGTTCAAGCTCGGCGCCCCCAGTGAGGAGGGCTGCGTCAGCGGCCCGCTGATCAGCCAGAAGCAGCTGACCCGGGTGATGGGCTTCATCGACGAAGGCAAGAACGACGGGGTCGACGTGGTGGCCGGGGGTTACCGTCTGGACCGCAAAGGCTACTTCGTGCATCCCACGGTGCTGACCAACGTCGACCCCGGGATGCGGCTGTACCAGCAGGAGATCTTCGGACCGGTGGTCAGCATCCTGCCGTTCGACGACGAAGACGAGGCCGTGGCCATGGCCAACGACACCACCTACGGCCTGGCCGCCACCGCCTGGACGGAGAACCTGGGGCGCGCACACCGGATCGTCAAGCGGCTGCAGGCGGGCAGCGTGCAGGTGAACTGCCAGCTGGTGTTCGATCACGATGTGCCCTTCGGTGGTCACAAGCAGTCCGGCTGGGGTCACGAGTTCGGCCGCGAGGGCATCGACATGTACATGAAGACGAAGTCGGTGTGGGCCCAGCTCTGACCGGATTGCGGTGTCGCTACGGTTGGGGACGTGTACGAACAGGGCAACACCGACACCACGACGGACCCCACCGACATCGGCTCACGCATCGATCCGGTGCTGGCACGCAGTTGGTTGCTGGTCAACGGCACACACGCTGATCGGTTCGAAGCCGCGGCGCGCTCCCGTGCCGACATCGTGGTCTTCGACATCGAGGACGCGGTCGCGCCCAAGGACAAGGTCAGCGCCCGCGACAACGTGGTGCGGTGGTTGTCCGCCGACAACAATGACTGGGTTCGGATCAACGGCTTCGGGACCCCTTGGTGGGCAGATGATTTGGCCCAGTTGGCCGGTACCCCGGTGGGCGGGGTGATGCTGGCGATGGTCGAATCGGTGGACCACGTCACCGAGACCGCGAAACGGCTGCCCAACGTGCCGATCGTGGCGCTGGTAGAAACAGCCCGAGGGCTGGAGCGCATCACCGAGATCGCCGCGGCCAAGGGCACTTTCCGGCTCGCCTTCGGCATCGGCGACTTTCGTCGCGACACCGGGTTCGGCGAAGACGCGTCCACGCTGGCTTATGCGCGGTCCCGGTTCACCATTGCGGCCAAGGCGGCCGGCCTGCCCAGCGCCATCGACGGCCCGACCATCGGGTCCAACCCGCTCAAGCTGATCGAGGCCAGCGCCGTGTCGGTCGAGTTCGGCATGACCGGCAAGATCTGTCTCTCGCCGGATCAGTGTGCTGTGGTGAACGAGGGATTGTCGCCATCTCAGGACGAAATCGGTTGGGCGAAAGAGTTTTTCGCTGAGTTCGAACGCGACGGGGGAGAGATCCGCAACGGGTCGGATCTGCCCCGCATCGCGCGGGCGACCAAGATTCTCGACCTGGCCCGGTCGTATGGCATCGAGGCGTCGACGTTCGAGGACGAGCAGGGGCATTCACCGGCACCGTCGGACACCTACCACTACTGACCGTTGCCGAGTTGGGCCTCGGCGCGCCGTGACGGCTTGATCACCCACTGATCTCACGCAGTGCGGCGGCGGTGTCCAGATCCGCATAGGCCGCTGAATACCGTTGTGCCAGTGCGATAGCGATGTCCGGTCGTTGCCACAGGTCACCGGCGGAGGCGGTGCACAACCAGATGGCCAGCCCGTGGGCCACTGAAGCGCGGTAGCGCAGCCAGACCTCGCCGCTGCTGGGCAACTCGGCGGCGGGCAGTCCGAGTGCGCCGCGATAGATCTCCAGCAATTCACGTTCGCTGTTGCGGCGATCCGCGACGGTCAGGGCACCCTGCAGGAAATAGCCCAGGTCCAGCGACCAGTTGCCGTGGCGGGCGACCTGCCAATCCAGGAAGCCCACCTCCCCGTCGGCCAGCAGATAAGTGTTGCCGATGTGCGGGTCGCCGTGCAGCAAGGTCTGCGGCGTGGTGGTGAGGGTGCGGATGTACGGCTTCCAGATGGATTCGATCAGCTGGTCGGCGTTGAGCGACAGCACCTCGGCGGGCGCGTCGTCGCCCAGGCGCGCCTGAGCTTCGTGCAGCGGCGCGTATTGCATTCCGTCCCAGGGCAAAAAGGGCTCGAGCCAGTCCAGTGCGGGGTACGCGGCCAGCCGGTGGCCCCAATATCTGCCGTGCATCCGGGCCAACCCTTGTACGCCGGAGGCGACCTGCTCGACCGACATGGGCCGGGTCGCGTCCCGCGGATCGGCGCCGCGCGCACTCAGATCCTCCATGATCATCACGAAGTCGTAGTCGTCCTTGTCGATCAAGGCGGTATAGACCTCGGGGTGCTCGAGTGGTAATTCGACGCCGCAGATGAAAAGCCGCGGCTCGTGGAACATGCCGCTGGTCATGCGGATCATCTCTTTGTGCGCGGGGTCGGCGGCTTTGGCGAACACCGTGGCCGGGCCGGCGCCGGCGGCGTAGGTCAGCGCCAGACGCGCGCGCCGGTTGGTCCCGTCGTCGCGGTCCGCAACGGTGACCGACTCCACGACGACGCCGGGGAACCGGCTGACCAGCGCCGCCGACATCCACCCTGAAGTGATGTCGTCCCACGTCTTGGGCACCGAGAGCGATGCGGTCACAGCGGATCCTTCCGTTGCCTTGGCGAAGATACGACACGTATCGTTTCCTTATGACGGTAACGCAACCAGGCCGCCCACGCGACAGGCAACTCGACCGCGCGATCCTGACCGCCGCACGTGACCTGCTGGCGGCGGGCAGCTACGCCGAACTGTCCATGGAAAGCGTTGCCGCCCATGCCGGGGTGGGGAAGAAGACCGTCTACCGGCGCTGGCCTTCCAAAGCGCCGCTGGTGGCCGAAGCGGTCCTGGAGGCGTATGGCGGGTCAGGCTCGTTTCCGGTCGCCGACACCGGTGACATCCGAGCCGATCTGCGTTCCTGGCTCAACGACCACGCGAACTTTCTGGCCGAGGCGCCCAACGGTGCGCTAATCCGAGCTCTGGTCGCGGCCGCGGCCGCGAACTCGTCCGACGGGGTCGCGCTGTATCAGCAGTTGAGCGCGCCGCAACACGAAGGACTGATGACGCGGCTTCGTCAAGGCATGCGCGACAAGCAAATTCGTGACGACGCGGATCTGGATGCCGTCGCCGACGCACTGATCGGCACGTTGCTACTGCACGCACTGAACCACGGAGCCAGTCCGACCCGGTTGGACGCACTGCTGGATGCGCTGCTGAACGGCATCGGTCAGTAGTCGTACTCCGCCAATGGTGTTCCGGTCCAGTTCTGCGTTCCGTCCAGAGCCATTGCCGCGGGAACCATCTCGCTGGTGACCAATCCGTGCCGGGTGGTCACCGTGTCGACGACGTCGAAGCTGCGCGCGATCGCCTCGGGTGTGTCCACGATGACAGTGGTCACTGGCACGCTGCGGACAAGCTGAAAAAGCTTGTCTCCGTGAGGCTTATGGTTTCCCTGAAAGCCCCAGGTGCCACGCAGGACCGTGGCGCCACGCGCGGACTTGGACTGCAACAATCGGTGCACGATGGCGCGGTGGAGCGGTTGGCCGTCGTGCAGAGTTGCCTCGCCGGTGTGGACCATGAGTTTCTGCCACAGGGTGCGCCCCTGGTTGTCGGTCGGCGGCAACTCCTGGGGGCGGGCGAACATCTCGCCGTCGCGTTTGCACAGCCGGACCCGTTCCACGGTCAGCAGCGGGTTGGGTAACAGTTGCGCCAGTTCGGCCATCGCCGCGGACACCTGGGCCGGCAACCCCACCGCGATGATCATCTGCGGCACGTTGACGTTGCGCCCGAAGAACCGGGCTCGCTCGCGCTCACCGTGCACGGTGCCGTCGACGCCGAGAAACACTGTGGCACCGGCGAATCCTTGCCGATGCAGTAGTTCGCAAACGGCGAGGTGCGCCGGTCGGCCGGCCACCCGCACCTGGCGGCCGACGTATACAGTCAGCTTCGCGGCATCCCCGGTTCGGCTGTCGAAGTCGGTGGCTGCGTCGGGTCCGCTGTCCTTGGTGACCAGGCGGGCACGTTCCAGCGTCACCAGCCCGCGGCCGGTGATCGCAGCGACCTCGTCGACCAGGGGACCGATCTTGGACGAAACGTCAACGGCGGCGATCGTTACCGGCGGGTCTTCGGACAAGCTGAGCGAACGATCGCTGCGCAGTTCACCTTTCGAGCCGAAGCCGGAGATGCCGCGCATCATCACGCTGGTGGCGACGCCGCGAGAGCCGAACACATCCAACATGGCGTCGGCCAGGAACCGGCGCGGTGCGCCGACAGCGCGCTGCCGTTCGCCGAAATACGCGGTGAGTTTCAGGCTCTGCTCGCTCATATCAGGCCCGCGATCTGCTGGCCGAGCACGACTGCGGCCAGTCCGAGGAGCACGCTGACGGCGATGTTGGCGAACGACGCGAGCAACTGCCGTTCCTCGCTGAGCCGCTGAGTCTCGAGCATCCAGGTGGAAAACGTGGTGTAGGCGCCGACGAAGGCGGTTCCGGCCAGCAGCGCGGCGTCCTTGGACAGCGCCAGACCGCCCAGGAAGCCGAGCAACGCCGCGCCGGTCAGGTTCACCGTCAAAGTGCCGTAGGGGAACGGGCCGGGCGTTCGGCGCGCGACCGAACGGTCCACCAGGAAGCGGGCGACCGATCCGACACCGCCGATGAGCATGACGGCGAGCCAGAGCAGGACCGTAGTCATCGGAGCCGGACCCGGCGCACCAGGGCGGTAGCCAGGTAGACCGCCAGCAGTCCCAGCGTGATGCTGACGACGGTGTACGCGCCGGCCAGCGCCCAGTGTCCGTGCTCGATCATCCGGACCGTCTCGACCTGCATCGTGGAGAACGTGGTCAGTCCGCCGCACAGACCGGTGCCGAGCAGCGGGCGGCGATAACTGGACAGCGGCAACCGTTCCAGCAGTCGGGTGGTGAAGTAACCGACCAGGAAAGCGCCGACGATGTTGACCGCGAACGTCGGCCATGGCCAGCGCGCCGGGTCGGGGACGGCAAGGGTGGCGAGGGCGGCGCGGGCCAGCGAGCCCAGCGCGCCGCCGGCGAAAATCGCTGCCAACTCCCGATAGTCGTGGCGTGCCACCGGTTGTTTCCCTCTCGTGTGCCAACTGTGCGCCTAGCAGCTTAGGGCGGTGCCGTGGCCTATGGGCAGAATTGTGACCATGGCCCACCCGCGAGCCGGTCGACCGGCGCAACCCGATGACCTCGTCGATCTGCCGCATCTGGTGACGGCGTATTACTCGGTGCAGCCCGATCCCGACGATGTGGCGCAACAGGTGGTGTTCGGTACCTCGGGCCATCGGGGCTCGGCATTGAACAGTGCGTTCAACGAGGCGCACATCCTGGCGACTACCCAGGCCATCGTGGAGTATCGGGCCGGGCAGGGCACGACCGGTCCGTTGTTCATCGGCCGTGACACACATGGCCTTTCGGAGCCCGCCTGGGTCACGGCGCTGGAGGTGCTGGCCGGCAACGACGTCCTGGCTGCCGTAGACAGCCGCGACCGCTACACCCCGACTCCGGCGATTAGTCACGCCATCTTGACCTACAACCGCGGACGCAAGGACGGGTTGGCTGACGGGATCGTGGTGACGCCGTCGCACAACCCGCCCTCGGACGGTGGCTTCAAGTACAACCCGCCCAATGGCGGCCCGGCCGACAGCGACGCGACTGGCGTGATTGCCAAGCGCGCCAACGAGATTCTGCGTGACGGGCTGTCGGCGGTGCGGCGGGTGCCGTTGGCGCGTGCATTGGGTTCGGCACAGCGACACGACTATCTGGCTGCCTACGTCGAAGATCTGCCGAACGTGGTGGACATCGAGGCGGTGCGCGCAGCGGGGGTGCGCATCGGCGCCGACCCGCTCGGCGGGGCCAGCGTGGACTACTGGGGCGAGATCGCATCGCGCTTCGATTTGGACCTGACCGTGGTCAACCCGCTGGTCGACGCAACCTGGCGGTTCATGACGCTGGATCACGACGGGAAGATCCGGATGGACTGCAGCTCACCGGATGCGATGGCCGGGCTGATCGCCAATCGGGACCACTATCAGATCGCCACCGGTAACGATGCCGACTCCGACCGGCACGGCATCGTCACCCCGGACGGGGGGCTGCTGAATCCGAACCATTACCTGGCGGTCGCGATCGACTACCTGTTCACGCACCGGCCCGGGTGGCCCGGCGAGGTGGGGGTCGGCAAGACCGCGGTGAGTTCGTCGATCATCGACCGGGTGGTGGCGGGCATCGGGCGTTCGCTGGTGGAGGTGCCGGTGGGATTCAAGTGGTTCGTCGACGGGCTGATCGGCGGCACCATCGGCTTCGGTGGAGAGGAGTCGGCGGGGGCGTCGTTCCTGCGGCGCGACGGATCGGTGTGGACCACCGACAAGGACGGCATCATTCTGGCGTTGCTGGCCTCGGAGATCTTGGCGGTAACCGGTCGGACCCCGTCGCAGCGGTACCGAGAGCTGGTGGGTTCGTATGGCGAGCCGTTTTATGCGCGAGTTGATGCGCCGGCCGACCGGGAGCAGAAGGCCCGGCTGTCGCGATTGTCTTCCGAGGAGGTGTCGGCGACCGAACTGGCGGGGGAGCCGATCGAAGCCAAGCTGACCGCCGCGCCGGGCAACGGTGCACCGCTGGGTGGGCTGAAGGTGGTCACCGCGAACGCCTGGTTTGCTGCGCGGCCCTCGGGCACCGAGGACGTCTACAAAATCTATGCCGAGTCGTTCCTGGGGCCCAGGCATTTGGCGGAGGTGCAGGAAACGGCTCGCGAGGTGGTCAATAAAGTCATTGGGTGACCAATACCCTGCGACTTGCGCGCCCGAGGGGTCGCGGGACTACCCCGCTGCCGCGCGAAGTCTGGCTTCTCAGCGGGGCGAACGTGGTGGTCGCGCTGGGCTACGGGGTCATCTCGCCGGTGATGCCTTCCTTTGCGCGCACATTCGGCGTCAGCATCGATGCGGTGACCTTTCTGGTCACCGTTTTCGCGTTGAGCCGCATGTTGTTTGCCCCGATGAGCGGTGCGCTGGTCCAGCGGTTGGGGGAGCGGCGCATCTATATCACCGGTGTGCTGATCGTGGCGGTGACCACCGCGGCATGCCCGTTTTCTCAAACTTATTGGCAGTTAACGGTTTTGCGTGCCCTCAGTGGTGTCGGCTCGACGATGTTCTTCGTCTCGGCGCTCGGCTTGCTGATTCACATCAGTCCTCCCGATGCGCGCGGGCGCGTCGCCGGGTTGTTCACCACATCCTTCATGGTGGGTGCGGTCGGCGGCCCGGCGGTGGGCGGTCTGGCCGCCGGTGGGGGACTAGCCGCGCCGTTCCTCGCCTACGGAGCCGCACTCCTGGTTGTCGTCGTGGTGTTGTTCTACAGCTTGCGGAACTCGGAGTTGACGGCTCCCGGGCTCCCGACGCGATCAACCGTGACGATGCGCCAAGCGCTGCGCGTCCGCGCGTACTGGACGTCGCTACTCGCCAACTTCGCGACAGGTTGGTCGGCGTTCGGGCTTCGGGTCGCGCTCGTCCCGTTGTTCGTCACCGACGTGATGGGCCGCAGCGTCGGGGTCATCGGTCTGGCGCTGGCGACATTTGCCGTCGGCAATGCGTTACCCGTCGTGCCCGTCGGCGACCTCTCTGATCGGATAGGGCGTCGTACGTTGCTGATCGTCGGGCTGGCGGCGACCGGCGTGGCGACCGCCTGGCTGGGCTTTGCGACGTCGTTGCTGTGGTTTCTGGTCGCGGCGTTCGTAGGCGGAGTGACGACGGGCATCTACATGTCACCGATGCAGGCCGCGGTCGCGGACATCCTCGGAAGTGAGGCACGTGCCGGCGCGCCGGTGGCGATGGTGCAGATGGTGTCGGATCTGGGTGCCATCGTCGGCGCCACCACCGTGGGATGGGTCGCCGGGCACGTGAGCTACGCATGGAGCTTCGCGATCAGCGGAATCGTGCTGCTGATCGCCGCTGTCGGGTGGTTGCTGGGGCCGGAGACGCGGCCGGCCGCGGATACCTCGACCGGGCTGGCGCAGGCGGTGTCGGGTGGTGGGTCAGCCTGACCAGCAACTTTGAACCACGGTTGCCGGTGGTGTAGCTTCGACTGGCACGACATTTGGGGCTATGGCGCAGCTGGTAGCGCACCACACTGGCAGTGTGGGGGTCAGGGGTTCGAGTCCCCTTAGCTCCACTCAGATACAAGCAGGTCACAGACCTACCGATGGGCCAGACAAGATCCGCGTCAAGACTCTCGTCAAAATGAAGCCGACCGGCGCGACTAGATCCCTAATCGATTCGTACTCATGCGCGTAGCACGAGGTTCGCTGGCACCCTGGTTTCGACACCTGGATATTAGGCCAGGATGAAGCTATGCATCCCAGGTTGACCGCACGCGTGGAACAGGCGCGTTCGCTGCCGGTACTTCTGTGGCAATTCGCCGAGCCTCGGCTGTGCGTGTCGTCGGGTCCGCTCGGCGGCGGCATCGCCGCCCGGAACTGGGTGCTCAACGCGACGGTCCCGTTCGATTACGACCGGACCGACCCGGATCGTCACCTGGCGGAGATCGGTGCCGCGCTCCAGCTCGCCGGCACCGGTTGCGGGCTGCTCACCGCCGTTGACGTCTCCCGGTACCGGCTGGCCGAAGACACCGGCGTGGTTGCGACCGCGACAGTCGGGCTCTCGCACCCGACCTGGGCAGCAGCACCTGACCGGCACCTTCGCCGCGAATTGCCTTGCGGCGTAAGAACAGGCGAAGGTGGCGTGTTCGAGACCGTCGATTACCGACCGTTGCTAGCCGGCGACGAGTACCGGGTGGGCACCATCAACGTTGTGGTCGAGGTGCCGCAGCGGCTGTCCGAGGCAGCTCTGGTCAACGCGGTAACTACTGCGACGGAGGCGAAAGTGCAGGCGTTGTACGAGGCTGAAGTACAGGCCAGCGGAACCGCCTCGGACGCGATCGTCGTGCACTGCCCGACGGACGGAACTGCGAAGGCATACGGTGGGCCCCGCTCTGTGGTCGGCGCCCGGATCGCGCGAGCGGTGCACGCGGCAGTGCTCGCCGGCACCCGCTGCTGGATTTCAGATCCTGCCGGACGCAACTCCACCCCGTGGGGATGAACGACGTTGCCCCGCGCTCACGGATGCAGACTCCACTGCCCGCAATCCTGGGCGAGGACGTCGTTGACGTCGACTTCCTGCCCCCCGACGGTCGGGCCGGGATTCGACGCCGTGCTGACCACTCGTTGGTAGAGGACCGCGGCAGGATCGACTCGACTGCCCGACCACGCCTTGGTCTGCCAGGCCCACCGGTGGCCCGGCGTGCGCGAGTTGCCGATGACCCCGTCGGCAGCGGCCCACTGGCACACGTCAATGCCGCCGTAGACGCCGGTGCGCTGCACGCCCAGCACCGAATTGATACCGCGAAACCACTTCAGCGCCACGGTGTTCCAGGTGTCGCGGTTGATGTCCTCGTCGATAGTGAAGAAGATGGGCGCACTCTGGCCGCCGCCGGCCTCGGTGTGCAGCTTCCAGGCGGTGCGAGCGTCGGCGACACCACCGTCGAACCCACGCTTGAAATCCGACGGCGCTGTCCCGCCGGGCTTGCCGTACTGGTAATTGCTGACGATCATCAGCCCCGCAGCTTTCAGCTGTTCGGCGTAGGGCCGGGTGATCGGCTTGGCGTCGAAGGACGAACCGGGGCGCGACAGCGAGACGTAATTGATGACGCCCGAATAGCCCGCTGCTCGAATGTGCTCCGCCGGAATCTGGTGCATGGCGAAGTCGATTAATTTGGGGGCGGCCGCCGCGGCCTCAGGGACGCCGCCATACGCCGAGACCGTGCAGATCCCCGGCAACACAGACATGGCAACGGCATAGCGCATCACTTCACGTCGGGAAAATGAACGTGATTGTCGGAGGCATGAATTCACCGACGTGTCCTGCATCGCGCGACGTTAACAATCTGACTGCTGCGAAAAGAAGTAGCGTTTGCCAGCTGATACCGAATCGACGCCGTGTCGTGTGCGTCGCTAATCCACGCCGGCAAAATAGCAGCTCACAGGCGCGGCTGCGGGTGAGCGAGCAGTTTTGTTACGGCGCGAGCGCGATGATGCCGGGTTCGACGGGCGGTAGCGGGGCCGCTCCGCCGGTACCGCCACCAGTGCCGCCGCCTCCGCCGCCGCCCCCTGGCGGAGGACCGACGACGGGGGGCGCCACCTTGCGTGCTGGAGGGGGAGCCGCCGCCTGTGGCGGCGTCAGGATCTGGATGTCGGGTCCACCTGGTACCGGCGGTGACGGGTTGTCCGGGTTGGTCTCTTTGATCCGCGAAGCAAGTACCACCCGGTGCGTCGCGTTGTTCCAGCCGGCAGGGACAGAACCTATCCTGCCGAGATTGTTGGGACAGTAGGCCTCTACTGCCGCAGCAAGGAACCGGCCTTCGGTACGCACGAGTCGGCCTCGCTCGGCACCCGGAGTGACGTTGTTCGCGTTGTCTACCAGGGCGTCCACCAGGGCATTTGCCGACACCCCAGCGTCAAGATTGCCGCAGATCTCGTGCGCCGTGGCGATCAGACTCGGCACGCCCGACAGGGCGGAAACACCTTTTTGATTCAGCAGGGCCAGGAACTGGTCGTCTTGGCTCGAGTCGGCAGATGCTGCACCGCCACCCAGAATTGCCGCTCCGCTCAGCGCCAGCATCGAAGTCAACACGGTTCCGGCAGAGACGGCGAGGCGGGTGAACATGACGAGGCTCCGTTTCTGCTACGCCCCCGGCAGATTGTGGGGTGGGACCTGTGGTTGCCCGTCGGCCGCTGCGGTGCGCCAGGAGTTCACGGGCAGTTTACCCGACGTTAACCGTTAAAATCACCATGCGTGAAAATTTGGCGAGTCGCCGGGTAGATGTCCCCGGCGATGGCCGGGCTCGACTCGCGTCGGCACTCTCTCACGGCCGGGCAGCGGTGGGGTTGCAGAAACAGCTGTGGGCTTCCGTGCGAAACGTCGCTTGCGCGTCGGATCGGAATTGAGCCGAAACTGCTTCGCGCGCACCATGTCTTGCCGTCATTGGAGCGCGCCGAAAGTCACCGGAAGCGTGGAACGGGTGCCCGTTCACTTCCAACTTCCCGTACGCGAACGGCTACTGACGTTGACCCGCAGGTGCGCCCGGACCGGCCGGAACACACGCAGCTCTTGGTCGCGAACGCGGATGGATGTTCGGGCTACGGCCGCGCCGCATGTTGACGGTTCGGCTTCTCGCAGCTATGGCTCTCCCGGGGAACGGAATCGCCGGGTCAGATATGAATCCAGCCCAGTCGATCGCCCCGTGGCGACGTTCGCGCTCGGTGCTTCGCCGAATGTCGTTCTGACGCAGAAGAATTCGTCGCTCTGACTGCCGTCGTCGACCGTGTACCGGTGCCCGCAGGCCAAGACTGTGCGGGCACCGGCCAAACGGCTACTTCGGTGGCATCCGGATGCCGCCGTCCACCCGCACGACTTCGGCGTTCATGTACGAATTGGTGAGCAACTCGACGACCATCGAGGCCAACTCGTCGGGTTTGCCGAGACGGTGCGGAAACAGCACCGACTCGCCGAGTTTGGCTTTGAATGCCTCCGAGGCTTCACCCTCGCCGTAGATCGGGGTGTCGATCAGGCCGGGGGCGACGGTATTGACGCGGACGCCGACCGCCGACAAGTCGCGCGCGACCGGCAGGGTCAGACCCACCACGCCGCCCTTGGACGAGCTGTAAGCGGCCTGACCGATCTGACCGTCGAACGCCGCGACACTGGTCATGTTGACGATGGCACCGCGTTCCCCGGTCTCGGTCGGTTCGTTCTTGCTCATTTGGGTCGCGGCGATCCGGATGCAGTCGAAGGTGCCGACCAGGTTGATGGCGATCACCTTCCGGTACGCATCCAGGTTGTGCGCCGAGGAGAATTCGCCGTCCTTGCCGATGGTGCGCTGGGCCCATCCGATACCCGCCGAGTTGACCAGGGCGCGCAGCGGACCGAGGTCCGCGGCGGTCTTGACCGCGTCGATGATCTGGTCAGTGTTTGTGACGTCGACGGTGACGAAGACACCACCGATTTCGTGGGCGAGAGCCTCGCCCTTGTCCGCCTGCAGGTCGGCAACCACGACCCGGGCACCCTTGGCGGCCAACTGACGCGCAGTCGCCGCTCCGATTCCTGACGCGCCACCGGTGACGATCGCGCTCGCTCCATTGATTTCCACGTCGTCACGGTATCGGGGACCGGGTGGCCGCCGAGCGGACCCCGGCCAAAATTCGTGCGGTGATCTCTGGGGCCATTCAAAGTGCCTGGTGTTCAATGCGATTGGCTACAGCGGGGCCAGCCCGACACCCGTCGTCGGTGATGCCGGGCGCTGGGACGGAACCGACCGGCGAATACCTGGCGGCTACGAAGTAGCCTCGGTTGAGGGGGACGGCCACCGGCACCCCCACGGCGTCCTGTGAGGTCGAAGAGGAGGGTCATCGGCATGCCCATCAATTACAACAAGCCGCCCAAGCAACTGGCGCAGTCGCAACCGCCGCCAGCTCAGCCGCCCCCGCCACCTCCCGCGCCGCCCTATCAGCCACCACCCCCGCCTCCGGCGTACCCGCCACCACCGCCGCCTCCGCCATATCAGCAGCAACCGCCCTATCAGCCGCCCCCGCCGCCCTACCAGCAGCAGCCGTACCCGCCGGCGCCGCCGTATCCGCCGCAGCCCTACCAGCAGCAGCCGTACCAGCAGCAGCCGCCGGCGCCGCCGCAGGGCCCGCCGGTCAGTCTGTCGAAGGTGACGCTCACCAAACAGGCGCCGACAGTCTCGTTGAGCAAGGGGAGTGGCGGTTCGGGCGTCATCCGGGCAAACCTGAACTGGACCCAACGGCAAACCGGCGGCGGATTCTTCAAGCGGCTCGCCGCATCCGGCGGAGACATCGACCTCGACCTGGGCTGCCTGTTCGAGTTCGTCGATGGCGACAAGGGCGTCGTGCAGGCGCTCGGCAACCAGTTTCAGGTCAGCCCACTGTCCGGTGGATCAAAGATCATCTGGCTCTCCGGCGACGATCGGTCGGGGGCGAGTCAGGGCGGGGAAGACCTGTTCATCGACCTCTCGCGGGCGAACCACATCCGCCGGGTCCTCATCTTCGCCTACATCTACGAAGGCACCCCGAACTGGGCCGCCGCCAATGCGGTGGTGACCGTCTTCCCGCAGACCGGCCCGCAGATCGAGGTCCGGCTCGACGAGCACGATCCAGGCTCCCGGATGTGCGCCATCGCGATGCTGACGAACACCAACGGCGAGATCACGATCAACCGCGAAGTGCGCTACATCCGCGGCGGCCAGTCGTTGCTGGACCGCACCTACGGTTGGGGCATGGACTGGACACCGGGCCGGAAGTAACGACCTAGGCCCGGTGCCGGTACACCGCGACCCGGGCGGCCCGGACGGTGCGCCCGGTCGTCGTCACCCGCAGCCCCGGCGTGAGGAGCGCGGCGACCAGCCGGTCCTCAGCTGCCGAAGGGGCGGGCCGGACCTCCGCCGCGTCCATGGTCGCGGGGTCGAAATCGGTCCCCGGCGCCGGCACCACGATTTCGCCGCCGCGGCCCGCGATGAGGCGCTCCAACGCCGCCGCCAGAGCCTCGAATCCGGCTCGCTCCCGGTTGCTGCGCGACGTCGCGGCGCAGGCGGTGGCATCGGAGTGCACCGCGTACAAGTCCACCAACAACGAGATGTCCGCCCCCGCAACGTCTTTGGCCTGGCGAGCGCGCGCATCCTCGGCGAGGCGGTCGATGCCGGCGGATTGCCGTCGCAGCGCGCGCGCCAGATCGTCGAGGCGCTCGACGATCGCGGTCTGTAGGTCATCCTCGGCCACGGGCATCGATAGTACGGAAGGCGTTCAGTCGCCCGACGGTCGTCGCTACGCTCACCAGAGTGACCATCCATGGGATTGACCTCGGGACAACGAACTCGGCGATCGCCAGGACGGGTCGCGACGGATCCCCGGAAGTCCTCAGCGGTTTCACCGGCGATCTGACGACACCCTCCGTGGTCCTGTTCACCAATCGCGACGAATACCTGGTCGGCGAGGGTGCGCGACGGCAGGCGCGGCTCGACCCGGAACGGGTGTGCACGCTGGTCAAGCGCCGCATGGGCGATGCCGAGTGGCGGTTCGTCGCGAACGGCAACGCGTGGTCGGCCCCGGCCGTGTCGGCCTTGATCCTGCGCAGCCTCACCGCCGACGCCGAATACGCCACCGGCGAGCCCGTGCGTAAGGCTGTCATCACCGTGCCCGCCTACTTCGGCGACGAGGAACGCCGCGCGACCGTGCTCGCCGGCACCCACGCCGGACTCGACGTGGCCGGCGTGCTCTCCGAGCCCATTGCCGCGGCGCTGTCCTACGGCTTCGGGCGCTTGGACGGCCAGCACAGCATGGCCAAGGAGGGTCACCGGGAAACGGTCCTGGTGTACGACCTGGGCGGGGGCACCTTCGACGCGACGGTCATTGAGCTCGCCGACCGCCGGATCACCGTCCTGGCGGTGGAGGGCGATCACCAGCTCGGCGGCGCCGACTGGGACGAGCGGCTGGCCCTCCATCTGTCCCGGCGGTTCTGCGCGGCCAACCCGCAGGCCGAAGATCCGCTGGACGACTCCGCCGGCGCCCAGGAATTGGTGATCGCGGCCGAGCGGGCCAAGCATGAACTCTCCGACCGTGACGTCGCCCAGGTGATCGTCACCCACGACGGTGCCCGCGCGGTCATCGACATCACCCGCACCGAGCTGGAGGAGATGACCTCGACGCTGCTGCGCCGGACCTTAGACCTGACCCGCGACTGTCTGGCCGCCGCCCGTCGCCGCGGCGCAGACAGCGTTGACCGCATCCTGTTGGTCGGTGGTTCCTCGCGCATGCCTGCCGTCGCGACCGCACTGCACACCGACTTCGGGATGCGCCCCGAGCTCAACGATCCGGAACTCTCCGTCGTCCGCGGAGCCTCGCTCTACGGCGAGAAGCTCGAAATGGAACGCATGGTCGCCAACGATCTGATCACCCGTGGCCGGCTGGCGCCGGGCGCACTACCGGAGGACGCACGCCCCAGCGATCTCAACGACGCCTGCAGCAGGGTCGCCGACGCGTATGACCTGCCGCTGGCCCAGGTGCGCCGCGCGGTGCTGATCCGGGTCGACACCGTGGTCTCCCGCGGATTCGGCATCCTCTCGCTCGGGGAGCACACGCTGTCGTTGCAGGCGACCTGGCTGGTACGCCGCAACGACCCACTGCCCATCTGCGTGCACCGCAGCTTCGGCACGGTCCGCGACGATCAGGACGCCATCAGGCTCGTCGTCGTCGAGCAGCAGGGCCAGGTGGCGTCGTCCCGACCGGAGGACGCGAAAGTGTTGATCGCAGGCATGATCGAGGGCATCCCACCGGGATTCGGCGAAGGCAGCGAGGTCCGCATCACCTTTGCGATGGGCTTCGACGGAGTTCTGCAGGTGACGGCCCGGCACGTCGAGGCCAACATGCCGCTGGTGCTGACCGCAGAAACCGGGGCGACCATGTCGGCCGCGGAGGTGGAGCGCGAACGGCAACAGGTCCAGCGTTCCCGACGGCGCGACGCCGGCCGGTGATCGCTATGACGGCGGGGTCCTGAATGTCGGCCGGGCTGCACCCGTTCGAACCGAACGCGTACCGCAAGCGGGTACTCGCCGCAGTCGAGGCCCGGGGTGGCCCGCAGACATCCGATCCCTTCGAGTTGTACGACATTCCGCTCGAGGACATCGAAAGCCTCAGTGACAAAGTAGTTTCCGAACGCATCGCAGAAGTCTGGGCGTTCTGGCAGCGGCAGCGGGACCACCCCAAGTACCGGGTGCTGGTTGCCGCCCTGCTGGCCGCGCACGACGCCAACAGCGCCGCGCTGCTCGATTCGCGCGCCCGCGCCGAACTGGTCGCACGGGCCCACCGGCAACGTGCCGGACATGACGCCGCCCGCTACGAACTGTTCGACGCTGCGCTGGCCGCGCTCGCGGCCAGACACGGTGGCATACCGCACGAGAAGCTGGCCCAGCTCGAGCAGGTCGGTCGCGACTCCGGCCTGACCGAGGCGGAGGTCGCGGCCCGGTTGCAGATGCACCGGGTGATCGGCGCGCCCGCGATGCCGGCCGGCGAGCTCGTGCCGGAGCATCGCCGTCGCCAGATCCGCGCACTGTTAGAAGAACTCGGCCGGATCTGGGAGTCCCCGCCGCCGGCGACGCTGTTTTCGTTGCTGGGCTGCGATCCGGACGCGGACGAGGCCGAGGTCGCGGCGCGGGCCGCTGCGTGGCGTGCCCGGGCCCGTGAGCTGCCGTCCGACCGGCTGCGCACCGTCATCGACGAGCTGCTCGTACACGTCGGCGACCTGCTGGAGGCCGGCCCCGCGCTACGCGAGGCATACCTGGACGGCCTGGCGACCGACTTGACGGACAAGCTGCGGCCCCGGGTCCGGGCGGCCGTGCTGGTGGAGGATCGGCTGACCGTCGACGACCACGCCCATCTGGTGGCCGAAGCCGTCGATCTGGGGCTGGATGCCGCCCGGGCGTCACGCGTATTGGTCGCTCTCGCAGCTGAATTCGGTGCGCCCGTCGACACCGCGGTACCTGCGTCGCAGCCGCCCCCACGCCACGAGCCGGTACCGCCGCCGCCCGCCAAGCCGGACTGGTCGGCACCGTTGCGGGCGGCGCGCAAGGCGCTTCGGGAAGGCCGGCCGGTGGCGGCGCAGCGGCTCGCCGAGGATGCCCGCCGGCACGCGCTGCCGGAACGACAACCGTCGATCGCCGCGGTGGCCGACGAGATCGAATCGGTGCTCGCCGATGCGCGGCAGCGTTGGCGGGCGGCCTCGGCGGCGCTGCAGGCGCGCAGGTACGCCGACGCGGCCGACCAGTTGGAGCACCTGACCCGCGTCGCCGCCGACCTGGCCGACCCGAACGGCGCGGTCGACGCCCAGCCGGCGTTAGCCGCCGCACGCGCCGCGGTCGCCGAAGCGGACCGGATCGTCCAGGCCGCAGCCGCCGGCCCGCAGACCTCCCGCGCGGCGCAGTTGATGGCTGCGCTTGATGCCTGTCCCGGGCACCCGCGCGCGTTAGCGGCCCTGGCCGCGTTGCCGTTGGCCGGACCGGCCCGGGTCGCGGCGACCCGGGCGGCCGGCGGCGACGTGACGATCAGCTGGGACCGGTCGCCCGATGCCGGTGTCACCTACAAAGTCACCCGGCTCGATCCCGACGGCGCGTGGCGCACGGTGGGCCGGACGGGCGCCGTCTCGATAACCGACGGCGGGGCTCCCGCGGGGCCGGGGACCCCGGTCTACGCCGTCGTCGCGCTGCACACCGGGCGGGCCTCGGCGGCGGTCCGCTCCGATGCCGGAACCAATCCGCCGCCCGCCGGTCGGGACCGGACTGGACGTTCCCTGGTGCCGCCGCGTTCGCCCGTCCCGCCGCCGATGCCTACGGCAGGCCCGTTGCCCGCACCGCGGCAGGTACACGCACAGCGTGGCGCTGACGGCAGCGTGCGGGTTTCGTGGGTGCCCGCGGACAGCGCGGCCGACGTGGAATACCAGGTCGCCCGCCGTGCCGACGACGGCACCTGGCGAGTCCTCGGCCGCACCCGGGGCACGTCGATGGACGACGGCGGGGCGCCCGACGGACCGCTACCGCAATACGGCGTGATGGCGCGCGCCGGTGGTGTCGCCTCAGCGCGGGCGGTGTCGCCCGGCACGGCGTGACTGCGGCGCCGCACCGCTCACTGCAGCGAGTCCCAGAACTTCTCGAGGACGGCGGCCCCGCGCGCCGGATCCTGCAGCATCCACCAATGACCAAGGCCGTCAAGAACTTCCGTGCGGGCACCGGCCCGGTCGGCGGCACGCCGGCGGATGTCGGGGGAGCCGACGTAGGTGTCTTCGGTCGCCAGTATCGACAGTCCCGGGCGCGCCGCCGCGTGCTCCAGCGCCCGCCCCGCCTCGGCCGTCGCCGGCTGCGCCGCCGAACGGTAGAGCAACAGGATGGCCCGACCCATCTCCGGCCCCTGCGCCTGGGCCAGCGCGGTCGCGATGTCAGGGGTGATGCCGAGACCGGCCAGCAGGGCGGCACGTTCCTCGACGGTTCCGCTCATCATGGTGTCGACCAGTTCCTCGCCCTGCCCGGGTGTCTGCCACACCTGGGCCATGTCGTGCCAGACGTAGTCGGCGTCGAACACGCCGAGGATGTCGCTGGCCCAGCTGCGTACCAGCTCGGGTCGGTGCATCACCAGGTTCACGACGTGGCCGCCACCCCAGTCGTGACCGACCAGATCGATCGGCCCGTCGATGTTCTCCAGCTCACCCGCCAGCCAGTCGCGGTAAGCCAGGTACGTCGCCGGGAAATCGCCGGGCAGCGGTGCACCGAATCCTGGCGGGGACAGCAACACCACATCGTTGCGCCCGAGGACGTCGACCAGCGGCCCCCAGATCGCCGTTGTCTCCGGATTGCCATGGACCAAGACGACCGGCATGCTCTGCTCCTCGTGTGCGCGGGATCTGCTCTGACAGCCTGCTTTAGGCTACTGGTGCCCCCGGAACTGTTGTCGGACAGAAAGCGAACACACTCATGGCGCCCACGCTGCGCCCCCGCCGATCGGCCCTCTACCTCCCGGGCAACAACGCCCGTGCCCTGGAGAAGGGCAAATCGCTCGCGGCTGATGTGTTGATCTTCGACCTCGAGGACGCGGTCGGTCCCGATGCGAAGGCCGACTCACGCAGCAGGGTGTGTGCAGCTGTCGCAAGCGGGGAGTATGCGCCCCGCGAGATCGTGGTGCGTATCAACGGCCTGGATACCGACTGGCACGACGACGATCTGGCCGCCGTGGCCGGTTCGGCCGCCGACGGCGTGCTGGTGCCGAAAGTCGAGACAGGCCAACAGGTTCAAGCGCTGACGGCGCGGTTGGAGGAGCTGGGTGCCGCGGAGTCGCTGCAGTTGTGGGTGATGGTCGAGACGCCGCGGGCGTTCCTGCGGATGGACGAGGTCGCCTCGGCCAGCGACCGGCTGGCCGCGCTGGTGGTCGGCACCAACGACCTGGTGAACGAGCTGCACGGACTGCACGTGCCCGGACGCGCCCCCGTCGTGCCCGCGTTGGCGCTGGCCGTGCTCGGGGCACGCGCCGCCGGCAAGGTCGTGCTGGACGGAGTGTTCAACGCCATCAAGGACGATGCCGGATTCCGCGCCGAAGCGCGCCAGGGCCGCGAGATGGGATTCGACGGCAAGACCCTGATCCATCCCTCGCAGGTGGATCCGGCCAACGCCGTATTCGGACCGTCGCAGGACGAGCTCGCCGACGCCACGAAGATCGTGCAGGCCTACGAACAGGCGCAGGCCGCCGGCGAGAGCGTCATCACCGTCGACGGCCGCATGATCGAAAGCCTGCACGTGCGGAACGCCGAGCGGATCCTGGCGCTGGCCGACCGCATCGCCGAACTGCAGTCGCAGACCCGATAGGCCGGCTCGATGCGGTTCAATTAGGTATTGCCGCCAATCGGCATTATTCTTGCGCGCGGCCCATCGTCGTCCCAGGAACACACCATGCCTCTTCAGCCCACTCTGCGGCGCGCACATTCGGTGCGCAGGGTTCGTAGTCCTCGCGTGAAATGCGTAACCGTTGGCCAGTGCTTCGACATCGATATCGCCCGCGATGCGGACGGTTGGTCGATCCGGATACCCGAGGTAGACGGGGTCGCCCGTGCCGCGGATCGGGCGGCGGTGGAATTGGCGGCCCGCCGCTGCATCGCGAGCCGGACCGGTATCCCGATCGGTTATGTGTCCGTCTTCGTCACACGCGAGATCGGTTAGCCGACACCCGAATTGCGGGCCGGTGTCAGATCTTCACCGTCAGCGGCCAGACCTTCCAGATGTCATCGCAGTATTCGGCGATCGCGCGATCTGACGAAAACTTGCCGCTGCGTGCGGTGTTCAGGATCGACATCTTGGTCCACGCGTCCCGGTCCACCCACGCTTCGCTGACCCGTTGCTGGCATTCCACATAGGACGCGAAGTCCGCACACACCAGAAACGGGTCGTGGTAGCGCAGATTGTCCACCAACGGCCGGAACACCTCCGGGTCGCCGTGTGAAAACAGCCCGCTGTCAATCAAATTCAGGACCGCCGCGAGCTCCTCGTTGCTGTCGATGTAGTCCGCCGGCCGATACCCGGCGGCCTGGAGGGCCTCGACCTCCTGCACGGTCATCCCGAACAGGAAGAAGTTCTCCGCGCCCGCCTCCTCGCGGATCTCGACGTTGGCGCCGTCGAGGGTGCCGACGGTCAGGGCGCCGTTGATCATGAACTTCATGTTTCCGGTGCCCGATGCCTCCTTGCCCGCAGTCGAGATCTGTTCGGACACATTGGCCGCCGGGTAGATCAGGTGCGCGTTCTGCACGTTGAAGTTCGGGATGAACGCCACCTTCAGGAACTTGTTGACTTCCGGGTCGGCGTTGATGGTCTCGGCCACTGCGTTGATCAACTTGATGATCCGCTTGGCGATGAAATAACCGGGTGCCGCCTTGCCGCCGAAGATGAAGGCCCGCGGCGGAATCGAGAGACCGGGGTTCTGCTTGAGCCGGTAGTACAGCGCGATGATGTGCAGGACGTTGAGATGCTGGCGCTTGTATTCATGGATGCGCTTGACCTGAATGTCGAATATCCATTCCGGGTTCAGTTCGACACCGGTCGCCGAGCGGATGAACGAGGCCAAGCGAGCTTTGTTGGTGCGCTTGATGTCCCGCCACTGCTCGCGGAACGCGCTCTTGTCGACGAACTCCTCCAACCCGCGCAGCTGGTCGAGATCCTTGAGCCAGCCCTCGCCGATGGTGCGGTCCAACAGCTCCCGCAACCCGGGGTTGGCCAGCGCCAGGAAGCGTCGGGGCGTCACCCCGTTGGTCTTGTTGCTGAACCTTTCCGGCCACATTTCGTAGAAGTCTTTGAGCACACTGTCTTTTAGCAGTTCCGAGTGCAGCGCGGCGACACCGTTGATGGCGTGGCTGCCGACGGTGGCCAGATGCGCCATCCGGACGAACTTGGCGCCATCCTCACCGATCAGCGACATCCGCCGTACCCGCTCGGCGTCGCCGAGGAACTTGATACGCACCTCGTCGAGGAACCGGCTGTTGATCTCGTAGATGATCTCGAGGTGCCGCGGCAGTGATTGGCCGAACATCTCCAGCGGCCAGGTCTCCAGCGCCTCGGGCAGCAGCGTGTGGTTGGTGTAGGCGAAGGTCGCCACGGTGATGTCCCACGCCTCGTCCCAGTCCAGCTGACGTTCGTCGATCAGCAGGCGCATCAATTCGGCGACACCGATGGACGGATGAGTGTCGTTGAGCTGTAAGGCAAACCGCTGGGGGAGCTCCCGGACTCCCGCATCGGCCAGGTCGTCCATGATGTGCAGCACGTGCTGCAGCGAACAGGAGACGAAGAAGTGCTGTTGCAGCAGGCGCAGCCGCTTGCCGGCCTCCGGCTCGTCGTTGGGGTAGAGCACCTTGGTGACCGTCTCGGAGGTGACCTCGTCCTCGACGGCCTTGTAGTAGTCGCCGGTGTTGAACGCTTCCAACGCAAAGGACTTGACCGCACGCGCGCTCCACAGGGTCAGTACGTTGCAGGTGTTGACGCCGTAGCCCTGGATGGGGGTGTCGTAGGCGGTGCCCTTGAGCATCAGGCCCGGCACCCACCGGGCGCGGTCGCGGTCGTTGTCGTCGGTGTAGTGCTCGACGTGACCGCCCCACTTGACCAGATAGTTGACGTCGGGTTTGGCTATCTCCCAAGGGTTTCCGCTGTCCAGCCAATTGTCGGTCTGCTCGACCTGCCAGCCGTCGTGGATCTCCTGGTCGAAGATGCCGAACTCGTAGCGGATGCCGTATCCGATGGCGGGGCGTTCCAGGGTGGCCAGCGAGTCCAGGTAGCACGCGGCGAGCCGGCCCAGGCCGCCGTTGCCCAGGCCCGGTTCCTCCTCGCACGCCAGAACCTCGTCGAGGCGCTGGCCCATCGCGGCCAGCGCGGTCTTGGCCGCCCGCTCCAGACCGAGGTTCAACAGATTGTTGCCCAGTTGCGGGCCCATCAGGAACTCGGCGGACAGATAGCAGGTCACCTTGCGACCGAGATCCAGGGAGACCTGCGTGGAGGCCACCCGGCGGTCCTGCATGCGGTCACGCACAGCCAGGGCGAGCGCGCGGTAATAGTGCTCGGGCCGCAGGGCGGCGGCCGGACGTCCGATCGAATACCGCAGATGGTCGGTGATCGCCCGTTGCAGGGCGGCCGCACCCATTCCGGTGCGCGAGTGCTCGTTCAGCTCCGAGCGCGCGCCGGCGTCGTTGGTGGTGCGGTCGAGGTCGGTCATGGTGAGTCCTACTCTCTCGAGATTCTTCGACAGTCGCACCGACTTGCCCGGCGGCAGCAGAAAGTGGGTCTGGCAGCGATGCTCGCACACCCGGCATGCTTTTGCCTTCCCGATCGCCGTCAAAAACGTGAACGGCACGCCACGTCCTTACGACGCGCCGTCGACGGCCAGGCTGCGCAGCGCGCGCGGCAACGGCCCCTGATGTAGCACACCCAGGCGTTGCGTCGCCCGGGTCAGGGCGACGTAGAGTTCGGCCGCCCCGCGGGGATTCTCGGCCAGGATCCGTTGCGGCTCCACGACCAGGACCGCGTCGAACTCCAAACCCTTGGCCTGCGACGGCGGCACCGTGCCCGGCACATCGGCGGGCCCGATCACCACGCTGGTACCCTCGCGGCCGGCCTCGTCACGAACGAATTCCGCTATCGCAGCGGGTATTTCGTGGGCATCGAGCTGCTTGGACCAGGGCGGTACGCCGCTGGCCCGGACCGACTCCGGGGGCGCGGTATCGGGCGCGAACTCGGCCAGCAACCCGGCGGCCACCGCCATGATCTCTGCCGGGGTCCGGTAATTCACCGACAGCGACCGGTAAACCCACCGGCCGGGAACGTAGGGCGCCAGCACCGATTCCCAGGACCTCGCACCGGCCGCCGACCGGCGCTGGGCCAGATCACCGACCACGGTGAAAGACCGTGCCGAGCAGCGCCGCATCAACACCCGCCAGTCCATCTCAGAAAGCTCCTGGGCCTCGTCGACCACCACATGCCGGTAGGTCCAGGTACGGTCGGCGGCGGCGCGCTCGGCCAGCTCACGAGCGTCGCCTTCGACGAACCGCTCGGCCAGGTCCTCGCCGTAGAGCAGATCCTGGGCCAGCAGCTGATCCTCGTCGTCCATCAGGTCCTCGCGGCTGACCATCAGATCCAGCACGCCCGCGGCGTACGCGGCCTCCTCACGTTGCTCGCGTTCGGCCTGCTGCCTGGCCAGTTCTTCGGCTTCCTTGTTGGTGCCCAGCAGGTCGACGAGTTCGTCCAGCAGCGGCACGTCCGACACCGTCCACGCGTCGCCGACGGCGCGCAGCAGCGCCGGATCGGCACCCGCCGCGCGCAGTCTCTCGGGGGACTCCAAGAGCGCGGACAGCAGTGCCTGCGGCGTCAGGATCGGCCAGAGCTCGTCGAGCGCAGCGGCGAAGGCCTCGTTGTCGGCGAGCTCCTCGATCAGCTCGTCCCGCAGCTTCTCCCACGCGTCCCGGTCCGAACGGGTCAGCCAGCCCCGCCCGATCTTGGCGATCGCCCGCTCGGTCAGCACATAGGTGACGATGTCGGTGAATGCGGCGCGGGCAGCGTTGTGTGGCAGCTTGGTGGCGCGCGCCTCCTCTCGCGCCCACTGCGCGGTTTCGGCGTCGATGCGCATCGTCACGTCGGACAACTTGATCAACAACGGATCCTGCGGCAGCTGTTGGCGGTCGGCGATGGCCGCGGTGAGTACGTCCAGGATCTGCAGCGATCCCTTCAGGGCTGCCGCCTCCGGTTCGTCCTCAGCGGTGACGGACAGCCCCGGCACCAGATCGCCGGTGGTCATGAACACCACCGTCGACTCGCCCAGCGACGGCAGCACCTGGCTGATGTGGTTGAGGAAGGCCGGGCTGGGTCCGATCACCAGCACCCCGTGGCGTTCCATCCGCGCCCGCTGGGTGTAGAGCAGGTAGGCGACGCGGTGCAGCGCGACCACCGTCTTGCCGGTGCCTGGACCGCCTTCGACGACCAGGACGCCGGCGTGGTCCAGGCGGATGATCTCGTCCTGCTCGGCCTGGATGGTCGCCACGATGTCGCGCATTCCGTCGCCACGCGGCGCATTGATCGCCGCCAGCAGCGCGGTGTCGCTTGAGCTTTGGTGTCCGTCACCGGATTCGGCCGGGTCCGGGCGGCCGAGCACTTCGTCGGTGAAGGCGACGATCCGACGGCCGCGGGTGTGAAACTGGCGGCGCCGACGCATGCCCTCGGGGTGGGCCGCGGTGGCTGTGTAGAACGCCCTGGCCGCCGGCGCCCGCCAATCGAGCAGCAGCGGCTCGTACTCGTCGGACTCGTCGAGCAGCCCGATGCGGCCGATGTAGGTCAGGTGGCCTGCGACGCTGTCCAACCGGCCGAAGCACAGGCCGTCGTCGGCGACGTCGAGGCGCTTGATCCGCTTGGCCAGCGCACGCACCTCCACGTCGCGGTCCATCGGTGTTTCAGTCTCTGCGCGCAACGCCGCGCGGTACCTGGCCTGGGCGCGGGCGCGTTCATCGTCCAGCCGTGCGTACAGGCCGTCGACATAGGCCTGTTCTGAGCGCAGTTCGTCGGTCGCGCGGGTCAATGGGCACCGGCGAAATTCAAGGTGATCACCCCGGCAATGATCAGGCCGACGCCGACCACCTTGCCTGCCGACACCGGAGAACCGAGAAACATGACCGCGATCAGCACTATCGCGGCGGTGCCGACCGCCGACCACAGCGCGTAGGCGACGTCGGTCTGCATGCCCCGCGCGATCGACAACGACAGCAACGCAAACGACGCGGCATAACCGAGCAGGCACACCGCGGTGGGCCACAACCGGGTGAACCCGTCGGTGCTCTTGAGCAGGCTCGTCGCTCCGACCTCGGCGAAGATCGCGACGAACAGGAACAGATAGGCCAGCATTGGTCTCCTCGGGCAGCTGTACATCTACAGACCTACACGAAGTCCGACCTCCGTAACGTAGGGGCATGACCGAGAATCTGACGCACCGCCTCGTCGGCTATTCGCCGGCAGTGTTGAGCCTGTTCCGCTTGGTTTATGGCCTGCTTTTCGCCGGTCACGGTTCGATGATTCTGTTCGGCTGGCCCGTCGCCACCGGGCACCACGTCGGGGTCGGCGACTGGCCGGGTTGGTATGCCGGACTGATCGAGCTGGTGACAGGGGTGTTGGTCGCGGCGGGGCTGTTCACCCGTGCCGCCGCATTCCTGGCTTCTGGCACGATGGCCGTCGCGTACTTCTGGATGCACCAACCGAATGCGCTCTGGCCGATCGGTGAGGCACCGGGTGGCAACGGCGGAACCCCGGCGATACTGTTCTGCTTCGGATTCTTCCTGCTGGTGTTCCTGGGTCCGGGCAGGTATGCCGTCGACACGATTCGAACTGCGAAAGCTCAACGCCCGCAAGGATAATCAGGCGTCGAGGTCGGTGCTCGTGGTGGTCTTCTCCCAGGCCGAAATCTCCTTGGCGCGGCGCTCGGCGATGAAGCGGTACGAAAACAGCGCGTCTTGGCCGAGCAGCAGAAACGCCGGAGGTTCGTCGGCCTCGACGGCGGCCATGATCGCCGCACCGGCTTTCGCGGGGTCACCGACCTGGGCGCCGTGCATGGTGTCGTTCTCTTTGCGGCGCCGACCGGCGGTGTCGGCGTAGTCGTCGATGACGGTGGACGTCTGCTTCAGGGACCGGCCGGCGAAGTCGGTGCGGAACGCGCCGGGTTCGACGACGGTGACCGAAATGCCCAGGGGCGCAAGCTCGCCGTGCAATGCCCCGCTCATCGCCTCCACCGCAGCCTTGGCCGCCGAATAGTAGCCGGAGCCGACCGGGGTCAGTTGCACGCCGATCGAGGAGATGTTGACGATGGCGCCTGAGCCGCGCTCCCGCATGCTGGGCAGCACGGCCTTGATCATGGCGACGGTGCCGAAGAAGTGCGTCTCGAACAACGCGCGCACGTCCGCGTCCTCACCCTCCTCGATCGCCGCGCGGTAACCGTAGCCGGCATTGTTGACCAGCACGTCCACGCCGCCGAAACGGTCCTGTGCCTGCTCGAAGGCCGACGCGATCTGCTCGGGGTCGGTGACGTCCAGGGCGACTGCGAGCACCCGTTCGGCCGTGGCCTCGGCCAGCTTTTCCACGCTGGACACATCGCGGGCGGTGACGACTGCGTTATGACCGGCTGCGATGACAGCCTCGGCCAGGGCGCGGCCGAGGCCGGTCGAACAGCCGGTGATGAGCCAGGTGGACAACCCAGTGGTTCCTTTCGGTCACGATCGCCAGCGAGCCGACCGGAACTACCAATTATCTTGACAAGCAGACGATTTCGCCGACGCCAATGCTAGAAGCCCATCTTTCGGCACTTGGCGGTCCGATTCTGGCAAAACATCCCGCTGCCGGTCCAGTCTTTGGCGCCGGGCACACCGAAGTTGTTGGGCGTGTCCGTCGAGCGGAAATCCTGCGCCATGCCCGGTTGAATGACGGTCAGGAAATCCTCGATCAACGGTGGGGATGTGTCTTCGGGGTCCGCTGCGGCTACGCCGGTTCCGCCGACCAGGGCCGCAACGGTCATCAGACCGGCGGCAAGTGCCGAAGCGAACTTAGGAAGGCTCATCGGTCGCCCTCTCTGCTTGTGACGCGAATCACGGGCCGGCATCAAGCGTACCCGCGAACTGATGTGCGATCCGAGCCTGCCGAGTCTTCGTCGCAAACCGGCCACAAACTCACAACAACTCTGATTGCGGCGGCCAGCAAAGCGTTTGGCAAACCAGGCCGTGCATACCGTGAAGCGCGTGATGCCGATGTCCGCCGTGGTTCGTCGTGCCGCGGCCGTCGCTGTGTGCCTGGTCACGTCCATGACCACACCCTCGGCGGCTGCCCAGCCGGACGCCGAACCGGCAGGAGCGGTCGCTGGCGGAGCCGTACCCCCGGGCGTTCCTGTCCGGATCACGACGCCCGACGGCTGGATCCTGGCGCTCGGCGCCAAAGACGAGCGGCACGTTCCGGTGGCGCCGCTGACGACTGCGGTCTCGTCGCGCGAATACCTGTCCAGCGGAGTGTTCGTGGCTTCGCTGACCGGGCCCGAACCTCCGCACGGTGTGCTCGAAGTGGGGTACGAGATCGGTTGCGGCATCGACATGAGCACGGCCAACGGCGTCACCATGGCCAACGGCGCCGGTGTCTCGCCTTCGCTCGGCGCGGTGGTGCCGTTCGGGCCCGGGGAGCCGTTCCAGCTGCTACCGATCGTCGGCGCGCAGTACAACAGCGTGGTCAGTGTCGGGCTCAAACCCGGATTCGTGGTGGTGGTCCCGGTGGTCCGCAAAGAGTTCAAAGGCCCGAACCCGTGGATCATGATCAACGAGTTCCACATGAAGATCGACGGCTGCGTCGGGCAGTCCTTTGTCCGCTCGTACTCGACCCTGACCCGCATCACCGACGAGTCTGATGTGGTGTTGTCCTACGTCGGGTCCACCAAGGCGGTCTGAGTCAGGAGTACGACGCTCCGAAGTTCGGCACCGCCTGGAAGCCGTCGGCGTGGGCGGCGGCGGCCGCGCGTCGGATCGGCAGGATCAGCGGCACGAACAGGATCTGGTCCAGCATGATCGGCGTGATGAGCCGGTTGTGCACGAAGGCGAACGAACTCTTGGTCACCGGGTCGGCCCAGCCGATCGTCCCGCCCAGGCCGGCGTGCCCGAATCCGCGGAGCAAGCCGGGCACCGGCGAGCCGTGGTAGCCGAGGTGGAACGACATCGGCACCACCAGATTGAGGTCTGGTCGCAGACTGGTTTTGCCGAGCAGATCGCGCGCCAATTCCGTTGACAGTAATTGTGTTTGGCCGGTGTGGCCGTCGTTGGCCAGCGCTCCGTACATGCGCGCCAGACCGCGCGCCGTCACCACGGCGTTGACGGACGGGATCTCACCGTCGAGCAGGGGAGTGTCGCCCTGGATCAACGAGGTGATGCCGGGGACGTAGATCGCGCCCAGACCGCCGGCGACCGGGAGTTCCGACAGCCAGGGTGCGAGCCGGTCGAACAGCGGGTTCGCCCGGGTCGTCTGCGGGAACATGATTTGCGCGGCCGTGGTGGGCGCGTCCGCCGGCGGACGGCCCAAGTGCAGGCCATCGGTGTCGAGTGGTTGGGCGACCTCGGTGCGGAACAACTGGCGCATGCCCTTGCCGGTGATGGCGCGGGCCAGTCCGGAGGTGAGCCAACCGTAGGTGAACGCGTGGTAGGCCGCCCGGCCGGCGTGGCGGTCGACGGGCGCGGCGGCGAGTCGTTCCTCCATCAACCGGTGGTCGAGCAGTTGCTCCTTGGTCACGCCCTTGAGGTGGGACAGCCCGGTCTTGTGCCCGAGCATGTCGCGCACGGTGATCGCGGACTTGCCGTTGGCGCCGAACTCGGGCCAGTACCGCGCGACCGGTTCGTCGTAGGCCAATTGGCCGCGGTCGACCAGGCGGTGCAGGATCGTCGCGGCGACCCCCTTGCTGGCCGAGAAGACCATGGCGCCGGTATCGGCCGTCCACGGGATCTTGCCGTCCCGGTCTGACCAGCCTGTCCAGATGTCGACGACCGGTTCGCCGTGGACGTAGACCGACAGGGAACCGCCGCCGAATCGCGGATCGCCGTTGAACAGCTTGGCGAAGGTGCGGACCGCGCAGGAAAAACGGGGGTCCGCGGCGCCGTGCACATGCCCCGGTAGGTCGGAATCGACGTCGACAATCGCTGGCTTCGTCATGAGAATCATATTACCCAAAATGGATAACTATATTCTGTGAGCTAGTCCGCCAACGCGCGTCCGACGATGAGCGGGTCGGGCTCGCCGACCAATTCGTGGTCTTTGTCCGCGTAGTCGAACTTGGCGAGCAGATGGCGCATCGCGTTGATGCGGGCACGCTTCTTGTCGTTGCTCTTGACCACGATCCACGGGGCGAAGTCGGTGTCAGTGGCAGCGAACATCTCCTCCTTGGCCGCGGTGTAGGCCTCCCACCGGTGAATGGCCTCCACGTCCATCGGGGAGAACTTCCACTGCTTGACCGGGTCCACGAGCCGGATGGCGAACCGGGTGCGTTGCTCAGCCGGCGACACCGAGAACCAGAGTTTGGTCAGGTTGATGCCGTCGTCGACCAGCAGGCGCTCGAAAGACGGTGTCTGTTCCAGGAATTGGGCATGTTGTTCGGCGGTGCAAAAACCCATCACCTTCTCCACGCCGGCGCGGTTGTACCAGGAGCGGTCGAATAAGACGATGTCGCCGGCGGCCGGGAGATGGGACACATAGCGCTGGAAATACCACTGAGTCTTCTCCCGATCGCTCGGCTTCTCCAGTGCGACCACTCGGGCGGTGCGCGGGTTGAGATGCTCGGTGAAACGCTGGATGGTCCCACCCTTGCCGGCGGCGTCGCGGCCCTCGAACAAAATCAGATGCCGGGCACCGGTCTGGCGGCTGTGGTTCTGCAGCTTGAGCAACTCGATCTGCAATCGCCGCTTGAGCCGGTCGTACTCGTCGCGGGGCATGCGCTCGTCGTAGGGGTATCGCTCCCGCCAGGTGGCGACCGGGTTGCCGTCGCGGTCGAGCAGCACCGGGTCGTCGTCATCGCTGTCGTCGACGGTGTAGCCGTGCTCGGGAGTGGACAGGTCGTCCAGATCGATGTCGGGCATGATCCCGAATTACCCGGTAGCGATCGCGACTATCACAACCGTGCAGCGGCCCGCGTGAGCCGGAAGGTGCGTTGGAAGCCGGCCGGCTGCGTCGTCACGGTGACTTCCACCGCACCACCTGGCGCGACAACGTAGCGTTCCTCCACGTCGGGTCCCTCGCTCCACCGGTCGATCGGCTGGTGACCGAGATTGTCCCGGTCGTGCAGTGCGGGGTCGAACGGGAAGAACACCGGGTCGTAGGGTGTGACGTCGCCGTCGGGCCGGCCGTCGACCAGCCGGCTGCACTCCACGAACCGGAAATGTCCGATGTTGTGGGCCGCACGGTAGGTCCGGCTGACCACCAGCGGTGTATGACCGTCGACGGGCAGCGGTACATCCTTGGGCACGATCGGATCGAAGACGACGTCGGCGCCTGCCCTGGCCTCCCGGAAGACCCCGAAATGTCGCGAGAAGCGTTCGGAGAGAACAAAACCGGAGTTGATGTCCAGGAAGACCGCAAGACCGATGGCGGTTGCCGCGAACGGGTGCGGCGACCGTTTGACGCGCTTGTCGCCGAAATTGCTGCGCAGCATGCGCGCGACGAGTGGGAAGCTGCCTGCCCCGCCCACCACGTAGATGCCGGCCACTTCCGACCATGGCACGTCCCGGCCGTCGCCGGCCGGGTCGCGCAGCACGCGGGACAGCAGGCCGGCAGTCTCGGCGACCAGCGGCGCGCACGCCGCATAGACGTCGTCGATACCGCAGGAGAACGGGGCTCGCTCGATCCCGTCGAAAGTCACATCCGCCAGGAAACGCCGGGTCTGCGGCCCGACGGCCTCTTTGCGGGCGGCGCATTCCTCCAACAGCAGCTCATAGCCGGCGCTGTCCAGCGGCGGCAGCTCGCAGCCGGCCAACACCAGTTGCGCGATCGCCTCGTCGAAGTCGTCACCGCCGAGCCGTTGGATGCCTTCGCTGACTACGACCTCGTTGACGTGGCCCGCCATCTTCAGCAGCGACGCGTCGAAGGTGCCGCCGCCGAGGTCGTAGATGAGGACGTACTCACGCTTGGCCGTGATCGTCGAGCGGTATCGGTGGGCGTACTCCAGGCCGGCGGCCGACGGTTCGTTCAGCAACGCGACGACGTCAAATCCTGCCGCCGCGAACGCATCCAGGGTGAGGAACCGCTGTGCGCTGGTGGCGTTGGCCGGCACGCTGATCGCGGTCTCGACGGGGTCGTCAGGGCCGAAGCCGGCGTTGGACCGGTGATAGAGGTCGTGCCTGAGCTGTGCGAGGAAGCCGGTGAGCAGATCGGCCAGCGCATAGCTGCGGCCGGCCAAGGTGACCTGGGTGCGCGGTCCGGCGTCGTTGAGCAGCCTTTTCACCGAGCGCAGTTTTTGCCACCCGGGTTCGTGGCGGACCGCGGCGGCGTCCGGGCCGAACCGCAGGTCCCCGGCCGCGTTGGCGGCGATCAGAGACGGCCATGCATCGACGCCGTCGAAGGCGACGACCGGGTAATTGCCACGGTCGACGATCGCAGCGACGGTGTGGGTGGTGCCGAAGTCGATACCGACTCTCATCAGACCCGATTCTAGGGGCGATGTGCCTGCAACACATCAGGGCTACATTCTGCCGACATGGAGCCCCAGTGGCGGCCACTGCAGGATCCGACTGCCCGCGGTGCGTGCCGAGGTCATCGTCTCGATGAAGTTCCCGCCCGGCGTGGAATGGGGAACCCACTACCACACCGGAATTGTTGTAGCGCACACCGTTAGCGGAGCGTGGCGCTATCGGGAAAGCGACTGGGTATCTCGCGCGGGTGACACCCTCTATGAAGTCGCGGGCTCGTCGCACACGCCCGAAAGCTTCGAGGACACCGAGGTGTTCTTCTACATGATCGGCGAACTGCTCTTCCTCGATGGCGACAAGATCCTCCGGCAGGAAAACCACCAGACTTCCCTCGAGCGTTATGCCAATTACTGTGTCGGTAACGGAATTCCGATGCGAGACCTGACCAGCTGGCACGCCTAGCCGTTGCGGGGCAGGGCATCCCACTGACTTTGCACATCCCGCTCGGCGGCGGTGGGAATCAGACCCGCCGGCGCGAATCGCTTCGACGACACCGGATCGTCCTCGCTCGAAGGCCGCCCGGAACCGCGAATCACCTTGACTGCCATGATGATTCCGGCAGCGAATACCACCACGACGACCATCGCGAAGATGGCCGACAGGGTGCATTGGATCAAGGTGTTGCGGACGACGGCGTCGAGTTGATGGACGTCGGTCGCCGACCCGAACGCGGTCTTCCCGGCCTTCTTGGCGGCTGTGTACTGGGCGTGCTGCGTCCAGTACCCGACGGCGGGGTCCCCGGAGAAGATCTTCTGCCATGACGCGCTCAAGGTCACGGCTAAGTCCCACAGCAACGGTATGCCCGGTATCCACGCCCACTTGACTCTGCCCGCCTTGATGACGATGACGGTGATGAGCGTGAGCGCAATCGCTGCGAGCAGCTGGTTGGCGATGCCGAAGAGTGGGAAAAGGGTGTTGATCCCGCCGAGTGGATCGGTCACGCCGAGCAGCAGGATGCCGCCCCACGCGGCGACGACCACCGCACTGCACAGCCACCCGCCGGGCCGCCAGCTCGGATTGCGCAGCGCGCGCAGTGGGCCACCGATGTTGCCGAGCGCATCGGAGATCATGAACCGGGCGACGCGGGTGCCGGCATCGACGGTGGTCAAGATGAACAGCGCCTCGAACATGATCGCGAAGTGGTACCAGAACGCCTTGAGACCGGTGCCGCCGAAGACCCGCTGCAGCATCTCGGACATGCCGAAGGCCAGTGTCGGCGCACCGCCGGTGCGCGACACGATGGATTGTTCCCCGACGCTACGGGCGGCCTGGTCGAGCTGGGCGGCGGTCGCCGGGCCGCCCGGCAGACCGAGACCGTTGACGTAGTGCGCGGCGCCGGCGGCGGTGTCATGGGTCTGGGCCGACGGCGCGTTGAGGGTGAAGTACAGGTGCTGGTCCAAGATCGCGGCGGTGAGCAGCGCCATCACCGCCACAAACGACTCGGTCATCATGCCGCCATAGCCGATCAACCGCATCTGGCCTTCCTTCTCCAACATCTTGGGCGTGGTGCCTGAGGAGATGAGAGCGTGGAATCCGGACAGCGCGCCACAGGCGACGGTGACGAACAGGAACGGGAACAGGGAGCCGGCGAACGCCGGACCGTTGGTCTGGGTGGCGAAGCGGGAGACCGCTGGTGCCGCGATCGTCGGGTGGGCGATGCAGATGCCGGCCGCGAGCAGCGTGATGGTGCCGATCTTCATGAACGTCGACAAGTAGTCGCGCGGAGCCAGCAGCAACCACACCGGCAGCACCGACGCTGCGAAGCCGTAGCCGATGAGCAACCAGCACAACGTGACCGGCGACAGGGTGCACCACCTGACACCCCACGCGGTGTTGGCGACCCAGTTGCCGGAGACCACCGCGAACAGCAGCAGCCCCGCGCCGACCCCAGATACCTCCGCGACCCGCCCGGGCCGCAGGAAGCGCAGGTAACAGCCCATGAACAGGGCGATGGGGATGGTCATGGCGATGGAGAAGACGCCCCACGGGCTCTTGGCCAGCGCCCGCACCACCACCAGGGCCAGCACCGCGATCAGGATCGTGATGATGATCGGGATGCCGATCAGCGCGGCGGCACCTGCGGTCGCCCCCAATTCATCGCGGACCATCTGGCCCAGCGAGCGGCCGCGGCGTCGGGTGGAGATCCACAGCACCAGGTAGTCCTGGACGCACCCGGCCAGCACCGCACCGACGACGATCCAGATGGTGCTGGGCAGATAGCCCATCTGGGCGGCCAGCACCGGGCCGACGAGCGGGCCGGCGCCGGCGATCGCCGCGAAGTGGTGACCGAACACCACGCGCCGGTCGGTCGGCACATAGTCGCTGCCGTCGTCGAAGACCTCGGCCGGGGTGGCGTGATCGTCGCGGGGACGGACGATCTTGCTTTCGATCAACCGCGCATAGAACCGGTAGGCGATGAGGTAGGTGCAGACCGCCGCGACCACCACCCACACCGCGTTCACCCGCTCGGCCCGGACGATCGCGATGACGGTCCAGGCGATGGCGCCGACGACGGCGATGAGGCCGAAGAACACCTTGTGGCGCAGCGTGATCGGAGACTGGTCGAGGATCGCGACGGGCGGCAGGTCGGGCTCGGTGTTGATGTAGCTGATCTGCTGGTCGGCCACGGCCAGAACCCTACAAGGGCGAACCCGCTCTTGGCGGGTCAGTACATCGCGCGCACGGCGTCGATAGTGTCGGCTTCCGCTGGACGCTTGTCGTCGCGGTAGCGCACCACCCGCGCGAACCGCAGTGCGACTCCGCCCGGATACCGCGACGAGCCCTGTACGCCGTCCAGCGCGATCTCGACGACCTGCTCGGGCCGCACGTGCACGACGTACCCGTCGGTGCCGCCGGTGGCGAGTTCGCTGAACCGCGCGGTCTGCCAGTCCAGCATGGCGTCGGTCATGCCCTTGAACGTCTTGCCGACCATGACGAATCCGCCGGTGTCGGGATCGCGGGCACCGAGGTGGATGTTGGACAGCTTGCCGCGGCGCCGCCCCGAACCCCATTCCACGGCCAGCACCACCAGGTCGAGGGTGTGCACCGGTTTGACCTTCACCCAACCCGCGCCCCGTCGGCCCGCCTGATACGGCGCGTCCGGGGCCTTGGCCATCACCCCCTCGTGACCGGCGGCCAGCGTCGCCTCCAGGAACGCCGCCGCCGCAGCAGGGTCGGAGGTGTGCAGGCGGTCGACGCGCTGGGACGCCGGCACCAACCCGTCCAGCGACGCCAGCCTTTCGCTGGTCGGCGCGTCCAGCAGGTCAGTGCCGTCTCGGTGCAGGATGTCGAAGAAGAACACCGACAGCGGCTGCTTGGCGCGGGCGGCGGCGACGTCCACCGAGCGGCCGAACCGCGATGCGGTGACCTGGAACCGGTGCGGACGGTTGTCCGGCCGCAGCGCGATCGCCTCGCCGTCGGCGATCAATTCGTGCACCGGTAACGCCAGGGTGGCCTCCACCACCTCCGGTAGCCGGGCGGTGACGTCGTCCAGGCTGCGGGTATAGACGGTGACCTGCTCGCCGGCGCGATGGATCTGAACCCGGGCGCCGTCCAGCTTGGCCTCGAATATCGTTGTGCCGCCGTGCTTTTCGAGTGCTTCGGGGATGCTCGCCGCGGTTTGGGCCAGCATCGGTCCGACTGGGCGGCCCACCCGCAGCGTGAACGCGTCCAACGACCCGCCACTGAGCGCCGCGGCGGCGACCGCCGGCAGATCCCCGCCCAGCATCGCCGCACGCTGGACCGCGGCAGGGGGCAGGCCGGCCGCTTTGGCCACCGCGTCGGCCATGATGCCAGCCAGTGCGCCCTGGCGAAGCTCGCCGCCGAGCAGCCGCAGCAGAAAAGTCTGCTCGGTGTCGGTCGCCGCGGTGAACAGGCCGTTCAGCAGTGCCGCGCGGCGCGCCTGGGAGCCCTTACCGGAAATGCCACCGATCTCGGTGAAGACGGTGTCGACCTGACCGACCGTCAGCACCGGGTCCGACGCCGCCGGCGGCGGCGACCGGAGCGCGGCCCAGCCCACGCCGATCTGCCGTTGCCGCAGCACCCCGGAAAGCCACGACACGACGATTGCGACCAGCTCGGCGTCCGGAGCGGCGCGCCGCAACAGGTCGGCGATGTGGGCGACCTTGGTCAGCCGCGAGGAAGTGCCGCCGACGTCAATCGACGTGCTGGCCAACTCGAGAAGGAGCACAGTGCTGAGCTTGACACGACTCACCGACAACCCCGCCGGACAGACCGGCTAGCGTGCCTCGGTAACGTTACAAATTCACGGGAATATGACAACCCAACAAACGGAGGTCCGGATGGAGATCAGCGGGAAGAAGGTCGTCGTCATCGGCGGTGCTTCGGGGATGGGACGTGCCAGCGCCGAACTGCTGCATGAACGCGGCGCGCAGGTGGCCGTGTTCGACCGGGAGAACTCGGACGGCAAGGAGGTCGCCGAAGCGATCGGCGGCAAGTTCTACCCCGTCGACGTCACCGACTTCGCCGGCACCGAGCAGACCTTGCAGGCCGCCGTCGACGACCTCGGTGGGCTGCACGTCACCGTCACCACCGCCGGCGGCGGTATCGCCAAGCGCACCATGACCAAGACCGGCCCGCACGACCTCGAGTCTTTCCAGTCCGTCATCGATCTCAACCTGATCGGCACCTTCAACATCAGCCGGTTGGCCGCCGCGCACATGAGCAAGAACGAGCCCGAGGACGACGAGCGCGGCGTCATCATCAACACCGCGTCCATCGCGGCCTTCGAGGGTCAGATCGGGCAGGTCGCCTACACCGCCGCCAAGGCGGGCATCGCGGGCATGTGCCTGACCATGGCGCGTGACCTGGGATCGCTCGGCATCCGGGTGCTGGCCATCGCCCCGAGCCTGTTCGCCACCGGCCTCACCAAGGGCATTCCGGACGAGTTCGCCACTGCCCTGACCAAGGACGCGGCCTTCCCCAAGCGCCTGGGCCGGCCCGAGGAGTACGCGAAACTGGTTGCGGCCATCGTGGACAACCCGATGCTCAACGGGCAATGCCTGCGCCTGGACGCCGGACAGCGGTTCGCGCCCAAGTAGTGACCCACCGGTCGCGTCACCGGCGGTGAGTAGTCTCTGTAACTGATCCAGGAGCCCGCGACGGTGCGGGTCCTGCAGTGCCGCGAGGAGGGCCCGCATGGGTATCGCACTGACCGACGACCATCGCGAACTCGCCGAGGTAGCCCGCGCGTTCCTGACGTCGCAGAAGGCGCGGGCCGCCGCGCGGTCACTGCTGGACTCGCCGGAGGAGGCACGGCCCGGGTTTTGGCAGGGCATCGTCGAACTGGGTTGGCTCGGTCTGCACATCGACGAGGAGCAGGGCGGCTCCGGCTACGGCCTGCCCGAGTTGGTGGTCGTGGTCGAGGAACTCGGCCGTGCGGTGGCGCCCGGACCGTTTGTGCCGACCGTGATCGCCTCGGCGGTGATCGCCCACGACGGCAGCGACGAGCAGCAGTCAAGACTGTTACCCGGACTGCTCGACGGCACCGTCACCGCCGGTGTCGGGTTCGGTGGCGCCGTGCAGGTCTCCGACGGCGTTGCCGACGGCGCGGCGGGTGTGGTGCTGGGTGCCGGGCTGGCCGAACTACTGCTGATCACGGCCGGTGACGACGTGCTGGTGCTGGAACGCGACCGCGACGGGGTGTCGGTGCAGGTACCCGAGAACCTGGATCCGACCCGGCGCTCCGGGCGGGTTCGGCTGGACAACGTCAAGGTGAGTGCCGACGACATCCTGCCGGGCGCCAGCGCGGCGGCTCTGGCCCGCGCCCGGACGTTGCTGGCCGCGGAGGCCGTCGGCGGAGCGACCGACTGCGTGGAGTCCGCGGTCGAATACGCCAAGGTGCGCAAGCAGTTCGGCCGTACCATCGCGACTTTCCAAGCCGTGAAGCACCACTGCGCGAACATGCTGGTGGCTGCCGAGTCGGCGCTGGCCGCGGTGTGGGACGCCGCGCGGGCGGCGGGTGAGGACGAACAGCAGTTCCGGCTCGTCGCCGCGGTCGCTGCTGCGCTGGCCTTCCCCGCCTACGCCCGTAACTCCGAACTCAACATCCAGGTGCACGGTGGGATCGGCTTCACCTGGGAGCACGACGCGCATCTGCACCTACGCCGCGCACTGGTGTCCTCGGCGGTCCTGGGTGGGGACGCGCCGGCGCAGGATGTCTTCGATCTGACGGCCGCCGGTGTCGCCCGGGACAACAGCCTCGATCTGCCGCCGGAGGCTGAGGAGCTGCGCACCCAGATCCGCGCCGACGCAGCCGAACTCGCCGCGCTGGACAAGAAAGCGCAGCGCGACAAACTGATCGCGACGGGTTACGTGATGCCGCACTGGCCCAAGCCATGGGGCCGGGCCGCGGATGCGGTGGCGCAGTTGGTCATCGAAGAGGAATTCCGCGAGGCGGGGATCAAGCGTCCCGACTACGGCATCACCGGCTGGGTCATCCTGACGTTGATTCAGCATGGAACCGACTGGCAGATCGAAAGATTCGTGGAGAAGGCGCTGCGTAAGGACGAGATCTGGTGCCAGTTGTTCTCCGAACCCGACGCCGGTTCGGACGCGGCGGCCGTCAAGACCCGGGCCACCCGCGTTGACGGTGGCTGGAAGATCAACGGCCAGAAGGTGTGGACGAGTGGGGCGCACTATTGCGCGCGCGGCCTGGCCACCGTGCGCACCGACCCGGAGGCGCCCAAGCACGCCGGAATCACCGCGGTGATCGTCGACATGAACGCCCCCGAGGTGGAAGTGCGCCCGCTGCGGCAGATCACCGGGGGTTCGGACTTCAACGAGGTGTTCTTCAATGACCTGTTCGTGCCGGACGAGGACGTGGTGGGGGCACCCAATTCGGGTTGGACGGTCGCGCGGGCCACGCTGGGCAACGAACGGGTCAGCATCGGCGGCAGCGGTTCGTTCTACGAGGCGCTGGCACCCGAGCTGGTCAAACTGGCTCAACAACGCTCAAATGAGTTGGCGGGCATCGTTATTCGGGTAGGCCGCTACCTCGCCGAGGAGAATGCGCTGCGGTTGCTGAACCTGCGCCGCGCGGCGCGCAGCGTGGAAGGCGCGGGCCCGGGGCCGGAAGGCAATGTCACCAAGCTCAAGCTGGCCGATCACATGATCGAGGGCGCGGCCATCTCGACGGCGCTGGCCGGACCCGAGACGGTGCTGCTGGACGGCGCCGGCGCGCTGGCGGGCCGGATGGTGATGGGGGCCCGCGGCATGGCGATTGCCGGCGGCACCTCAGAGGTGACCCGCAACCAGATCGCCGAGCGAATCCTCGGTATGCCCCGTGACCCGCTGATCAACTGAGGCGCACCGCGCGGATACCGGTCAGGCCGGGGCGAACAGCGGTGCGCCGCCGGAACTCTTCGCCGGCTGGACCTGCACGGCCATTCCGCAGATCACCGAATCTGGTTCGCAGTCGACAATATTGGCGGCAACACGCAGTCCGGGCTGCTCACTGAGCTCGATCAGGGCGATGACGTACGGCGTCGGGATCTCCGGGTTGTACGGGTGATGGTTGACCGTGTAGGTGAACACCGTCCCTCGTCCGGAGACCGGTTTCGCCGTCAGCTCGGCTCCGCAATCCCGGCAGCTACCGGTCGCGGGATGCACCCAGCGCGCGCAGTCGTCGCAGTGTTCGACGAGCAGCGGGGAGGTGGTTGGCTCGGTTGTCACGGGCAATACAGTACGCTCTACCGGATCCCTTCTCAGATGCGCGCGACGGACGGTGCCGATGGAGTACTTCGAAAAAGACGCGATCCTGTCCGGCATCGGTATTTCCCGAATCGGGCGTCGCACCGGCATTGCGGGACGGGAATTGACCATGGAGGCGGTGCGCGCCGCCATCGGCGACGCCGGATTGCGGCCCACCGACATCGACGGCATCGCCACGCTGGGTGACACGCCTGCCGCCGAGGTCAACGCCGAATTGCAGATCGAGGCGGGGGACTGCGGTAGCGGGTTCGGTACCGGCGGCCTGCTGAGTCCGGTGATGTCGGCGTGCCGTGCGGTCGCTGAACGACGTGCCCGCCATGTGGTGATCTACCGGACCATCCAGATGCTGGGCGGCACCGTGTTGCAGCAGGTTAAGGATGCGCCGGCTCCGCCGCTGGCACGCATGTTCGAGACACCCGAAGGTGCGGACGCCCCCGCGGTCGGTGCGATGGACGACATCAACGATCTCATTGCGGCGCATGCCTATTCGGCGGCAAACTGGCTGGCGCTGAATTGTCGCCGGCACATGGAGCTGTACGGAACCACCAAGGAGCAGCTGGGCTGGGTCGCTCTCAACGGCCGTCGCAACGCGGCGCTGAATCCTCGGGCGGTGTATCGCGATCCGATGACGATGGCCGACTACCTGGGTGCGCGCCTGGTGTCTACGCCGTTCGGACTACTGGATTGCGATGTGCCCATTGACGGTTCGATCGCGGTGGTGGTTTCGCACGCGGAGTACGCCGACGACTGTCCGCACCGCGCCGTGCGCGTGGCGGCGATCGGCGGTTCCGACGGGGCGGGCGGCTGGTTCCACCGTGCCGACTATCCCAAGATGGCGATGTCGGATGCGACCGCCCAGATGTGGTCGCGCACCGAACTGACGCCCGACGACATCCAGGTCGCACAGCTGTATGACGGATTCACCTACCTGACGCTGGCCTGGCTGGAAGCCATCGGAGTGTGCGGCGACGGCGAGGCCGGTCCATTCGTCGAGGGCGGCGCCCGCATCGCCCGCGACGGCCAACTGCCGCTGAACACTTACGGGGGCCAGCTCTCCGCCGGGCGCATGCACGGCTATTGGGCGTTGCACGAAGCATGTCTACAGCTGCGCGGCGAGGCCGGGGAGCGTCAGGTAGCGCAGCGTCCCGAAGTCGGGGTGGTGTCGGTCGGCGGCGGTCCCGTCGCGGGATGCATGTTGCTGACCTGCTGAGGCTCGGCTATTGCGGAACCGCGGTGATCTCCGGGTCGATCGGGACACTCGACGTCACTTTGTTGCAGCCGGTTGCCAACAGTGCATAGGCTGCGAAAAGCACGGCTGCAATCGCGGTCGCGACCTTTTTCCTGGTCCTCATCTTCCTGACCTTTCCTTGTCCGCATATTGGTTCTTCGACGAACGCGTTTGATGTTAGCGACGGTGTCGAAAAGCATTGGCAATTTGGAAATATTGCCTCCCTGGGGTGTGCCAATAGCTGAATTTCTTTTCCGGGTTTCTCCGTCCGGCAACTACATTCGCTAGTTATCTGGCAGTCGAATATCCAATATCACCAGTCGGATCCCACGTCCTTGGGCAGGTCTCGCACAGCGCGATAACGGCGGCACGGTGGGCGACAAAACTTGCGTCTGACGGTCGTGGCGGTCTAATGTCACCGATCGTGCATCTTCTCGAGCGTGCCGTAGTAGCCAGCACCCGCAGCGGGGTCTGATCCAGACCGACCCCCCGCTGTGGGTCGGACGCTACTACCGTCGGTCGCTCCTTCGAGCCAGAGAAGACCGGCATCATGACGCTTTCCACTTCCATCGATCTGCCCGACAAATGGGCTGACACCTGGTTCGAGGACCACTTCGGTGTCTCCCTACCGCGCGGCCTGCGCGAACAGGCCACCGCTACGTCCTGGGCGGACTTCGCGGCCACCTACGGTCCGACGGCCGGGCCCCTGCGCCTCGGGCAGTGGGCATGCACCGACCCGCAGCGCCGGACCACCCGGTTGGGTCCGCAGGCCCGCAACTTCCGCGCGGTGATCGCAGTCGGCGACCGCATCAGCACCTCCGAAGCGTCGGCGAGCGGACCCGTCGCAGCGCTCACGGCGATGCTGCACGCGCGCGGAATCATGGTGGAAACGTTGAACTTTCACCAAATCAGCGCGGGCGGCGACACGGTCACCTTCGTCTACGGCACCAATGGTGCCCGCGCGGAGTGGGCGATGGGCTGGGCGCCGGACCCGATTCAGTCGGCGCTGCGGGCGGTGATCGCGTGCGCCAACCGGCTGGCGGGCTGATTCACAGCGGGCGCAGAACGATATGCATTCCGTCCATCGGGACGGGCATGCCGCCGTAGTCCCAGCGCGGCTGGTAGCCGGGGTGGGGAAGTTCCAGGCGGTAACGGCGCAGCAGCCGGTGCAGGATCGTCTTGACCTCGAGCTGGCCGAACACCATCCCGATGCACTTGTGGGCGCCACCGCCGAACGGAGTGAACGCATACCGGTGTCTCTTGTGCTCGTTGCGTGGCTCGGTGAACCGCTCGGGGTCGAATTTCATTGGGTCAGTCCAGAATTCGGGCAGGCGGTGATTCATTCCGGGGAACGCGGTGACGTTGGTGCCCTTGGGCAGGTAGTAACCCAACAGGTCGGTGTCGCGTACGGTCTGGCGCATCGCCCATTGCACGGGCGTCACCAAGCGGATCGACTCGTTGAGCACCAGGTCGAGCGACTCCAGTTTCTCCAGCGACTCGATATCCAGCGGTCCGTCACCGAGCCGGTCGGACTCGTCGCGGCAGCGCTGTTGCCATTCCGGATGTTTGGCCAGGTAGTAGATCATCGTGGTGGCCGTCGAGGTGGACGTATCGTGGGCGGCCATCATCAGGAAGATCATGTGGTTGATGATGTCGTCGTCGGAGAAGCGGTTGCCCTCTTCGTCCTCGGTCTGACACAGCACGCTTAGCAGGTCGTTGCCTTCTTTGCCGCGCTGCTCTTTGACCCGGTCGGCGAAGTAGTTCTCCAGCAGCTCGCGGGCCTTGATGCCCCGCCACCAGGTGAACGGTGGCACCGCGGTTCGGATCACGGCGTTTCCGGCGCGGGTGGTCGTGGTGAACGCCTTATTCACCTTCGTGACGAGTTCGTGGTCGGTGCCGGGTTCGTGGCCCATGAACACCATGGAGGCGATGTCAAGGGTGAGCTCCTTCATCGCCGGGTAGAGCAGGAAGCGCGAGTCGTCGGTGACCCAGTCGTGGGAGACAACCTGCGACACGACCTGATCGATGTGCTCGACGTAACCGACCAGCCGGGAGCGGATGAACGCCTCCTGCATGATCCGGCGATGAAACATGTGCTCTTCGAAATCGAGGAGCATCAGACCGCGACGGAAGAACGGACCGATCACCGGCGTCCAACCCTGCTGCGAGAAGTCCTTGTTGCGGTTGGAGTAGATGGCCTGCGCGGCGTCGGGGCCCAGCGCCACGACGAACGGCATCACCGGTGAGTCGGCGAACACCACCGGGCCCTTGTTCTCGTAGAGGAACATCAGGTAGTCCGGACCGCCACGCAGCATCTCGATCATGTGCCCCAGGATCGGCAGTCCTCGGTCACCGACCACGGGTTGCAGCCCGCTGCCCGGTGGGGGATCGGCGAGCTGTGTCTCCGGAAACTGGACATCTCGCAGCTTGCGTTCGATGAGGCCCATGCCGGGGAAATTATTGAACGACGGCGTCAACCGTCGCTGAGCTTGATCAAGCAAGTACGCGGGGGTGCTGATGGTGGCTCTGCTTGTCACCATTGACATGCTCCTTTACCGGCTGTGGCGGCCGTCACTGTCGTCTATATTTCGGGATGAAGTTGACGCCTGTCAAGTTTTTCTTCGGGGCGGCATGATGCAATGGTCGAGTGGTGATCGACAGTGAATAGCAACGCAGCCGGTCAGGACGACGCCGGCCCCGTCCTGCGCCGGCGCGGCGACAAGCACCGGGTGGCGATCATGCAGGCGGTCCGCGACCTGCTCCAGGAGAGGCCGTTCTCCGAACTCTCGGTCAGCACCATCAGCCTGCGGGCGGGCGTGGCCCGCTCGGGTTTCTACTTCTATTTCGATTCCAAATATTCGGTGCTGGCGCAGATCCTGGCCGAGGCCGCCGAAGAACTCGAGGAGCTCACCCAGTATTTCGCGCCGCGCCAGCCCGGCGAGTCCCCGGAGCAGTTCGCCACCCGGATGGTCGGCAGCGCCGCAGTGGTTTACGCGAACAACGACCCGGTGATGACTGCATGTAATGCGGCGCGCCAGAACGACGTCGAGATCCGCGAGATTCTCGACAAGCAGTTCGAGATGGTGCTTCGTCAGATCGTCGCCGTCGTCGACGCGGAGGTGAAAGCCGGGACTGCGCAGCCCATCAGCGACGACCTTCCGACGCTGATCCGCACCCTGGCAGGGACCACCGCGCTGGTACTGACCGGAGACCCGATCCTGGCCGGGCACGACAATGACGTTGAGCGACGTGTCCGGGTGCTCGAGCAGTTGTGGCTCAACGCGCTGTGGGGCGGACCAGCGCGGTAGTCGCCAGGACCGCCGGTAGGGTCACGTCCATGGGCGATTCCGGAGATTATTTCGCGGGAAAACGGTGTTTTGTCACAGGTGCGGCCAGCGGGATCGGACGCGCCTGCGCACTACGGCTGGCCGCGCACGGCGCAGAGCTGTTCCTGACCGATCGCGACGCGGACGGCCTGGCCCGCACGGTCGCCGATGCCCGGGCCCTCGGGGCACAGGTCCCGGCGTACCGGGTGCTGGACATTTCCGACTATGACCAGGTGGCCGCCTTCTCCGTCGACATCCACACCACGCACGGCAGCATGGACGCGGTGTTCAACATCGCCGGAATCTCGGCGTGGGGGACCGTGGACCGGCTCACGCACGACCAGTGGAGCAAGCTGATCGCGATCAATCTGATGGGGCCGATCCACGTGATCGAGTCGTTCGTTCCACAGATGGTCGCGGCCGGTCGGGGCGGGCACGTGGTGAACGTGTCATCGGCGGCCGGGATCGTCGCACTGCCGTGGCACGCGGCCTACAGCGCCAGTAAGTACGGGCTGCGCGGATTGTCCGAGGTGCTGCGATTCGACCTGGCCAAGCATCGCATCGGGGTGAACGTCGTGGTGCCCGGTGCTGTACAGACGCCGCTGGTCAACACGGTTGAGATCGCCGGCGTGGATCGCGACGACCCGCAGGTCGCGCGCTGGGTCGACCGGTTCAGTGGGCACGCCGTGTCCCCGGAGCGGGCCGCCGAGAAAATCCTGGCCGGCGTGGCTAAGAACCGCTACCTGATCTACACCTCGCCGGACATCCGGGCGCTGTATGCGTTCAAACGGCTCGCGTGGTGGCCCTACAGCGTGGCGATGCGCCAGGTCAACGGCATCTTCACCCGCGCGCTGCGGCCGGGCCCGCCGACCCGGGGTCTTTAGTCCGGCGGCATATCGAGTTCCAGACGCACCCCGAGCAGTCGGACCGGGCGGTCCAGTTCGAACAGGTCCAGGACGCGCAGCGCGGCCGCGATGATCGCGTCGGCGTCCGTGCCGGGCTGATCGAGCTTGCGGATCTTGGTGCGGGTGTAGAACGTCGAGGTACGCACCGTGACCGCGACACGTGTCACGACGCGCGACTCGGCGACCACATCGTGGAGCGTTTGCCGGGCCAATTCCGTTATCGCCGAGTCCATTTCGGACCGCTCGGTGAGGTCCTGCGGGAAAGTGACCACATGACTGCGTGAGCGCGGCACCCAGGGTTCTGCGCTGACCTCGGTATCGCCGCCGCCCTTGGCCAGCAGCAGCAGCCACAGACCGGTGCGCGGCCCGAAGGTCGACGCCAGCAACTCACCGTCGCTGTGAGCCAGCTGCCGTACCGACGTAATCCCGAGGGCGGCAAGCTTTTTCGCAGTCTTTGGGCCAACCCCCCAGAGCGCGTCGACGGGACGGTCGGCCATCAACGTCATCCAATTGTCGTCGACCACCGTGAAAATCCCGGCCGGCTTGGCGAAGCCGGTGGCGATTTTGGCGCGTTGCTTGTTGTCGCTGATGCCGACCGAGCACGACAACCCGGTCTCGGCCAGGATGACGCTGCGAATCTGCGCGGCCACCGCATCGGGGTCGCAAGCCGGGTTCAGACCCACGTAGGCCTCGTCCCAGCCCCATACCTCCACGGGATGTCCCAGATCCCGCAGCAAACCCATCACCTGATCGGACGCCTCGTCGTATGCGGCGGGATCCGACGGGAGAAAGGTGGCGTCCGGGCAGCGCCGGGCCGCGGCGCGCAGCGGCATGCCCGCGTGCACGCCGAATTCGCGCGCCTCATAGGAGGCGCAGGTGACCACCTTGCGTGGTTCGGTCGGGTCGCCACTGCCGCCGACGATCACCGGCAGCCCCACCAGCCCGGGGTGACGACGCAACTCGACCGAGGCCAGGAACTGGTCGAGGTCTACATGCAGGACCCAACGCGCAGGCATCCTCGACCGGTCACCGCCCGCACAGCTTGGCGGCCAGACTCGCCCATGCGTCACCCAAGGTCTGCTCGGTGTGGCCGCCGGCGGTGAGCTGATGTTCGACGTAGTCGACGGCGAGCAGGGCCAGTAGGGCGTCGGTCTGAGCGTTGAGGTCACCGCTGGTGTGTGCTGCCTCCAGCAATACCTGGACGTGCCGGCGCTGCACCGCCGCCGCACCCACCCGGCGGGTGTGGGGGTCGCGGTTGGCGGCCGACAGCAACTCGTGATGGGTGTGGACGAAGCAGATCCGTTCCCGGCCGAAGGCGATCAGCCGTTCCAACGGCGGCGCATCGGGTCCCAGCGGCGGAGGTCCGAACAGGAAAGCCTGCTGGCTGGCCTTCTCGTCCTCGTCGAGCAGCACCATCATCAGGCCGGCCCGGTTGCCGAAGCGCCGGAACACCGTGCCCTTCCCGACGCCGGCCGCAGCGGCAACGTCGTCCATGGTGACCGCGTCGGCACCCCGTTCCCGGACCAGTTGGCGCGCCGCCGCGAGCAGCAGCGCGCGGTTGCGTGCGGCGTCGCTGCGCTCCTGCTGCGGCTGTTGGAGGGCTGTCACCGGCACATCGCCCAGCACCTCGATACCGGTCACCGTTGCAATGCTAGCGCGTCGGGAATGAATCGGACTAAAGTCCGTTTATCTCGTGCAAGGATGTAGACCAGTCAGCGAAGGAGACGACGAAGTGGCAGAGATCAAGATCTTGACCCTGGTCGGCAGCTTGCGCGCGGAATCAATCAACCGCCAGATCGCAAGCTTGGCCGCGCAGGTGGCCCCCGCGGGCGTCACCGTCACCGTGTTCGAGGGGTTGGCCGACGTCCCGTTCTACAACGAGGACATCGACCCCGCGATGGGCGCGGAGGGCGAGGAACACCCGGCGGTCGCTGCGCTGCGCGCCGCCGCCGGCGAGGCCGATGCTGCGCTGGTGGTGACCCCGGAATACAACGGTTCCATTCCCGCGGTCCTGAAGAACGCGATCGACTGGTTGTCCCGGCCGTTCGGCAACGGTGCATTGAAGGGCAAGCCGCTGGCGGTGATCGGCGGGTCGCTGGGCCAGTACGGCGGGGTGTGGGCACACGACGAGACCCGCAAGTCGTTCGGTATCGCCGGGGCGCGCGTCGTGGAGACGATCAAACTCTCGGTGCCCTTCAAAACCCTGGGCGGCAACCCGCCGGCCGCGAACGCGGAGCTGTCGGCCGGCGTCTCCGACGTGGTGGGCAAGCTCGCTGCCGAAGTCAGCTGATTCGACAAACGCTCTAGTCAAAGCCGTCGGCGGGCTGCGTCGGCGGCTTTGCTGACGCAGTGGCTGCGGAGCTGGCGGCCCCTGGTTGTCGGTGGCCACTGATATACCTCTGTGCATGTGCCAGCTCTCTACACCGGCCGCAGAAGTTGTGATTTGCGACACGCCGGCGACACGCCCGACTCAGGCTTACGACCTGCGAATTTCAAGAATGTTGTTTCGAACATCTTGTATCTCTTCGTCGAGTGACCCCCTAGGTGTAGTGTTCCGAGGACCGGCAGATCCCAGGTTCAGCGGGTCCCGACCAGCGAGTGAGGGCACGTTGAACTTCCCGGAATCGGCGTCCGCGGGTCATTCGACCCGGAGTTCGCAACACGGGAATCTGGGGGCCTACCGGGGCGCTGTACATAGTGCCGAAGTGCCACCAACGTCGTTGCCAGTCCCGATTACTTCCCACTTCCGCAAAGGAGCGGTACGCCCATGAGCATCACCGTTTACAGCAAGCCGGCATGCGTGCAGTGCGTCGCCACCTATAAGGCGCTGGACAAGCAAGGCATCGCCTACGAGAAGGTCGACATCAGCCTGGACACCGAGGCCCGCGACTACGTGATGGCGCTGGGCTACCTGCAGGCGCCCGTCGTCGTGGCGGACAACACGCACTGGTCCGGTTTCCGGCCCGACCGCATCAAGGCGCTCGCCGAATCGGCCATGAGCGCGTAGCGATAGACCGTCGAGTAGGAAGGGTTGCGGTTCTCATGGATGTCGCGGGGCGCAACCTGGTGTATTTCTCCTCCGTGTCGGAGAACACCCACCGCTTCGTGCAGAAGCTGGGTGTTCCCGCCACGCGAATCCCGCTGCATGGACGCATAGAGGTCGACGACCCGTATGTGCTGGTGCTGCCGACCTACGGCGGGGGCCGGGCCACGCCGGACATCAACGACGGCGGCTACGTCCCCAAGCAGGTCATTGCGTTTCTGAACAACGAGCACAACCGCTCCCTGATCCGCGGCGTCATCGCCGCGGGCAACAACAACTTCGGTATGGAATTCGCCTACGCCGGCAATGTGGTGTCCCGCAAGTGTGGCGTTCCGTACCTGTACCGCTTCGAACTCATGGGCACCCAGGACGACGTCGACGCCGTCCGTGCGGGCCTGGCTCAATTCTGGAAGGAACAGACGTGCCACCAACCGTCACTGCAGAGCCTGTAACCGCCGGCCCGCACGCGTCGCAGATCAACGAAACGGATTACCACGCGCTCAACGCGATGTTGAATCTGTACGACGCCGACGGCAAGATTCAGTTCGATAAGGACATCCTGGCGGCGCGCCAGTACTTTCTGGAGCACGTCAACCAGAACACCGTTTTCTTCCATAACCAGGACGAGAAACTTGACTACCTGATTCGCGAGAACTATTACGAGCGTGAGGTTCTCGACCAGTATTCGCGCAACTTCGTCAAGACACTGCTGGACCGCGCCTACGCCAAGAAGTTCCGCTTCCCGACGTTCCTGGGTGCATTCAAGTACTACACGTCCTACACGCTGAAGACCTTCGACGGGAAGCGCTACCTGGAGCGTTTCGAGGACCGCGTGGTGATGGTGTCGCTGACCCTGGCCGCGGGTGACACCGCGCTGGCCGAGAAGCTGGTCGACGAGATCATCGACGGACGGTTCCAACCGGCCACACCGACGTTCCTGAATTCAGGGAAAAAGCAACGCGGAGAGCCGGTGTCGTGCTTTCCCGCCGGAACACCAGTAGATACGCCCGACGGTCCACGCGCCATCGAGATGCTGCGGGCAGGCGATCGGGTGCTGTCCCACGACGGATCCTTCTCCGTCGTCGAGTCTCTTATCGAGAATCCGAATGACCAGGCGTTGATCTCGATCTCACACTTCGGGCATAAAGAACCAATCATGTGCACGCCGGAGCATCCGATTCTGGTGTGGACTTCGCGCGATGTGCAGACACTCATTGACGGCGACGGTGCGGACCCGTTCAACGGATTTGTCTGGTTGGCCGCCAAAGACATTCATCCCACCGATTTCATCGTGACGGCAGCTCCGCTGGAGGGACGGCCGCGACGGACCTATGACTTGATGGAGTACGTCGGCGAGGGCGAATACGAAGAAGTCGACGGTCTGATCCGCAAGGTCAACACCGATAAGAAGCATCGCAACAAGCAACGTCATCACATGCGATTCGTCTCGGTGAATCGCTACGTTGAAGAGTCCTACGAACTTGGCCTGCTGCTCGGTTGGTATGTCGCCGAAGGCCACATCTCCAAGCGATCGGGTCCCGCAGGACGGCTTCCCAATGGCATCCACTTCACCATCGGCACGCACGAGCTCGAATACCAGCAACAGCTCGCGGTGGCTTTCAAGCGGGTGTTCGCCACGGATCTTGCCGTCCATCAGAGCTTGTCGGATCAGTCGGTGCGGATGATCTGCAATAGCAAAGTGATTGCGGCGCTGTTCCTTTCGCTGGTTGGCACGGAATATCACCTGAAGCAGTTGTCCCACGACGTTTTAACGGCAGACGAAGAGTTTCAACGTGGATTGCTGGCTGGGTTGTTCCGCGGTGACGGGTGCAGCACCCAGGGCGGCATGGTGCTCGACCTGGTCAATCCGAATCTGGTCGATCAGGTGCAGCTGCTGCTGCGCCGAAACGGGATCATGTCCAGGGTCCGCCAGTACGTCAACCAGTCGGGCAATGTGACCGGTCAGGTGTTTGTGCCCGGACTGCCCGGCACCAACGAGGACTTCATCTTCGACGTCGGCAAGAATCTGTATAACTATGTCGGCCAGAAAGGGACGTCCCGCACGACTTATCAGGTTGTGCTCGGGCGGCACGTGTACGGAATCCGCCATGTACGGCAGACCGAGGACGTTCCCGCGAAGGTCTACAACCTGCATGTCGAGGACACGCACACCTACACGATCCGTGGCACCGTCGTGCACAACTGCTTCCTTCTTCGCATCGAAGACAACATGGAGTCCATTGGGCGCTCCATCAACTCCGCGCTGCAGTTGTCCAAGCGTGGCGGGGGAGTTGCGTTGCTGCTGACCAACATTCGCGAACACGGCGCTCCGATCAAGAACATCGAGAACCAGTCCTCGGGTGTCATCCCGATCATGAAGCTGCTGGAGGACTCCTTCTCCTACGCGAACCAGTTGGGTGCGCGTCAGGGTGCCGGCGCGGTGTACCTCAACGCGCATCACCCCGACATCTACCGCTTCCTGGACACCAAGCGGGAGAACGCCGACGAGAAGATCCGGATCAAGACGCTGAGCCTGGGCGTGGTGATCCCCGACATCACCTTCGAGCTGGCGAAGAAAAACGAGGACATGTACCTGTTCTCGCCGTATGACGTCGAACGGGTCTACGGGCAGGCGTTCGCCGACATCTCGGTGACCGAGAAGTACTACGAGATGGTCGACGACGCCCGCATCCGCAAGACCAAGATCAAGGCGCGCGAGTTCTTCCAGACGCTGGCCGAATTGCAGTTCGAGTCCGGCTACCCGTACATCATGTTCGAGGACACCGTGAATCGCGCCAACCCCATCGAGGGCAAGATCACGCACTCGAACCTGTGCTCGGAGATCCTGCAGGTCTCCACGCCGTCGCTGTTCAACGAAGATCTGTCGTATGCCCATGTGGGCAAAGACATTTCGTGCAACCTAGGTTCGTTGAACATCGCCAAGACGATGGACTCGCCGGACTTCGCCCAAACCATCGAGGTGTCGATCCGGGCGTTGACCGCGGTGAGCGACCAGACCCATATCACCTCGGTGCCGTCCATCGAGCAGGGCAACAACGACTCGCACGCGATCGGGCTGGGGCAGATGAACCTGCACGGGTACCTGGCGCGGGAGGGCATCTACTACGGCTCCGAAGAAGGCATCGACTTCACCAACATCTACTTCTATTCGGTGCTCTACCACGCGCTACGGGCCTCGAACCGGATTGCGATCGAACGTGGAACGCACTTCAAGGGATTCGAGAAGTCCAAGTACGCCTCGGGCGAGTTCTTCGACAAGTACACCGAGCAGGTGTGGGAGCCGCAGACCGAAAAGGTGCGCCAGCTCTTCGCCGACGCCGGCATCCGCATCCCCAACCAGGACGACTGGAAACGGCTCAAGGAGTCGGTGCAGCAGCACGGCATCTACAACCAGAACCTGCAGGCCGTCCCGCCCACCGGGTCGATCTCCTACATCAACCACTCGACGTCGTCGATCCACCCGATCGTGTCGCGGGTGGAGATCCGCAAGGAAGGCAAGATCGGCCGCGTCTACTACCCGGCGCCGTACATGACCAACGACAACCTGGAGTATTACCAGGACGCGTATGAGATCGGCTACGAGAAGATCATCGACACCTACGCCGCGGCCACCCAGCACGTGGACCAGGGATTGTCGCTGACGCTGTTCTTCAAGGACACCGCCACCACGCGTGATGTGAACAAGGCGCAGATCTACGCCTGGCGTAAAGGCATCAAGACGCTGTATTACATCCGGCTGCGGCAGATGGCGCTGGAAGGCACTGAGGTGGAGGGTTGCGTCAGTTGCATGTTGTGACGCCGGCGCAGAGCGTGCGGTTCACGACGTAATGCCGGTGTGTCCCGTCGCCCGGTGCACGCTCGCCGGCGGGAACGTCGAGTCTGCCCAGGTCAACCGAGGCCACGCGGTAAAGTGCTGGACGTGGTGAGAGTGCCTCGACCATCGTTGCCGCACCCCGGCCCGAAGCCGGCGGTGAAAGTCGACGCGCGCAGCGAGCGTTGGCGCGAACACCGCAAGAAGGTGCGCAGCGAAATCGTCGAGGCGGCCTTCCGCGCCATCGACCGCCTGGGCCCCGAGCTCAGCGTGCGGGAGATCGCCGAGGAGGCCGGCACTGCCAAGCCGAAGATCTACCGGCATTTCGCCGACAAGTCCGACCTCTTCCTGGCCATCGGTGAGCGCCTGCGCGACATGCTCTGGGCGGCGATCTTCCCGTCCATCAACCTGGCCACCGACTCGGCGCGACAGGTCATCCACCGCGCCGTCGAGGAGTTCGTCAGCCTGCTCGACCAGCACCCCAACGTAATGCGGGTGTTCATCCAAGGCGGTTCCAGCGCGCAATCGAAGGCGACGGTGCGCACCCTCAACGAAGGCCGCGAGATCACGCTGACCATCGCCGAGATGTTCAACGACGAACTGCGGGACATGGAACTCAATAAGGCGGCGATGGAACTCGCCGCGTTCTCCGCGTTCGGTTGCGCGGCGTCGGCCACCGAATGGTGGCTGGGTCCCGAGCCGGACAGCCCGCGGTCGATGACGCGCGAGCAGTTCGTCGCGCAATTGACCACCATCATGATGGGCATCATCGTGGGCACCGCCGAAACCATGGGCATCGCGATGGACCCCGACCAGCCAATACACGCGGCACTGCCCGCGGCCCTTCCGTGAGCCGGCTCGCGCCGACGTTGACATCGCGGTAGCGATCGACAAGACTCGAAATACCCGATACCCCGGGTACTGGGTATCTGCGGTTCGCCGTTGACCGAGTCGATCCGGCTGGTTTCGGGCAGACCACAACAGGAAAGATCAATAACCATGACCGACGTCGTGACCCCGGCAGTAGACGAATCCGGCAAACCCAAGTCCGACAAGCCGCCCGTGCACACCCGTGTCGTCATCATCGGCACCGGCTTCTCCGGGCTGGGCATGGCGATCGCGCTGCAAAAGCAAGGCGTGGATTTCGTGATCCTGGAGAAGGCCGACGACATCGGTGGCACCTGGCGGGACAACACTTACCCCGGCTGCGCCTGCGACATCCCGTCGCACCTGTACTCGTTCTCCTTCGAACCCAAGCCGGACTGGAAGAACCCGTTCTCCTTCCAGCCCGAGATCCTGGACTACCTCAAGGGCGTCACCGAGAAGTACGGACTGCGTCGCCACATCGAGTTCAACGCGCTGGTCGACCGCGGCCACTGGGACGACGACGAGTACCGCTGGCATGTCTTCACCGCCGACGGGCGGGAATACGTTGCGCAGTTCCTGGTGTCGGGGGCCGGGGCGCTGCACATCCCGTCCTTCCCCAACATCGACGGCCGCGACGAATTCATCGGCGCCTCTTTCCATTCCGCGGAGTGGGATCACAGCGTCGACATCACCGGCAAGCGGGTCGCGATCATCGGCACCGGCGCCAGCGCGATCCAGATCGTGCCCGAGATCGTCGGGGACGTCGCCGAACTTCAGCTCTACCAGCGCACCCCACCGTGGGTGGTGCCGCGCTCCAACCCAGAAATTCCGAAGGCGTTGCGCGCCGCGATGCAGAATGTGCCGGGGCTGCGCGCGCTGGTGCGCCTGGCCATCTACTGGGGACAGGAGTCGCTGGCGATCGGGATGACCAAGCGGCCCAATGTGCTGAAATTCATTGAGGCGTACTGCAAATGGAACGTCTTCCGATCGGTGCGCGACCGCGAACTGCGCCGCAAACTGATCCCGAACTACCGCATCGGGTGCAAGCGCATCCTGAATTCGTCCACCTACTACGCCGCGCTGTCCAGCCCGAACGCCGAAGTGATCACCGAGGGAATCGCGCGCATCACTCCCGACGGGATCGTCACCGAAGACGGCCGGGAACGAAAAGTAGACGTGATTGTGTACGCCACCGGCTTTCACGTCACCGACTCCTACACCTACGTCGACATCAAGGGTCAGCATGGGGAGGATCTGGTGGACCGGTGGAACCGCGAGGGGATCGGCGCGCATCGCGGCGTGACCGTCGCCGACGTGCCGAACCTGTTCTTCCTGCTGGGCCCCAACACCGGGCTGGGCCACAACTCGGTGGTCTTCATGATCGAGTCGCAGATCCGCTACGTGGCCGATGCAATCGCCACCTGCGACAAGAAGGGTGCCCAGGCGCTGGCCCCCACTCGGGAAGCGCAGGACCGGTTCAACGATGAGCTGCAGGAGAAGCTGACCCACTCGGTGTGGAACACCGGAGGTTGCGCCAGCTGGTATCTGGATGAGCACGGCAAGAACACCGTGTTGTGGGGCGGTTACACCTGGCAGTATTGGCGGGCCACCCGGTCGGTGAAACCGGAGGAGTACCAGTTCCTCGGCGTGGGCAAGGGCGGCGCGGGCAAGGGCAGGGGCAAAGACGCCCGCCGCGCCCTCAGGGCAGCCGGCTGAGCAGGTCCCCGAAGGCCTGCGCGGCCGCGTCGACGCCGTCTTCGTCGTCGGTGGCGACGAGATCCAGCAACAAGCCGCGGATGACGGCCAGACCGAGACGGGCCATGGCGGGCTGCTCGGCAGCCGGGTCCACCTCGGTCAGCCAGCCGTGTACCGCGTCGGGAATCATTGGCGCGAAAGGCTTTTCGCCCTGGGCGGCGCGCGAGTAGCACTCGAAGAACAAGCGTTCCAGCCGTCGTAGCTCGGGCCGGCGAACGTCGGCCCACATCGCCGCGAAACCCGCGGCGGGACTGCTTGTCGGCAGACCCGGCAGCACGCCCTTTTGCCGCCGTTCCACCTCCTCGACCACGCAGACCAGCATATTTTCCCGAGAACCGAAGTGGTGCAGCAACATTCGATGACTGGTGCCGACGGCTGCGGCGACGTCGCGCAGGGACCGGTCACCAACTCCGTGTGCCGCGAATTCCTCGACCAGCGCCTCCAGTAGCTCGCCGCGCCGGTGCAGGTCAGGCGTGCGGGCCATGCGCGCGGCTGCGCTCCTCGGCCCGACGTTTGAGACCGGTGGCCTCCATATCGAGATAGCGCCTGGTCAGCCTGGCCATCAAGCGGCCGACCAAGGCGCCGAACACACCTCGCTGATCGATCTGCTGGCGCACCAGGGTGCCGCCGCCGGGTCGGGGGACGACGGCATGGCGAGCGGCGGCGACCGCGCCGGGGGCACGTTGCTCCCAGGTCCAGGACACGCCGGGATCGATTTCAGTCACCTGCCAGACGAGTTTGGCCATCCGCGGTTGTTTGATCGCAAACCGGCTGCCGACCGCGAGGCCAGGTCCGTCCAGCCCGACCAGGGAGGTCACCGAATCGGTCCAGTCGGGCCAGCGTTCGACGTCGCTGAACACGTCCCAGACGATTTCCGGGGACGCATCGATCTCGACACTGTGTTCGGTAAACATGTACCAAATGGTACACGCTCTGCTGGGTAGTGCCCAGGCCGGCAGGCCGTGTTGGTCCGCCCGGCAGCGGGTACTACCCGCAGGTGATCCGAAAGCTTTGCGCCGGTTTGGCTTTGCTCATGGTGGCGGCTTGCGGGCACAGCAGCGTCGCCCCGCCGTCCACGGGCATGACCACCACCGGCCTCCTGCCGGCCGGGGTCCCCACCGAAGGCAGCCGGCCGCCGGCTGCAAAGCTGCCGACCGCAGCCGAACCGCTGCGCGCACCCCCGGTCGCACCGGATGCCCCCATCGGACGCACCATCCCGGTGGGGCACACGGCCGAGGGCATTGTGGTGGACGCCTCGACGCGCACCGTCGCGGTAGCCACCAGCGATCCGAACCAGCTGGTGCTGCTCAACGCGGACTCCGGCGAGATCACCGGCCGAATTCCGTTGCCGGGCAGAGTTCGTCATCTCCAGTTGGCGGCCGCGGGCGGTCCGGTGCTGGTGCCGGTCGAGTCGGCCGACGCGTTGGTCCGCGTCGACCTGCCGCTGGGGCCGGCGCACGCGCCGATCCGCACCGGGACCGAACCACACGATGCCACCGCGGCGGCCAATGGGACCGTCTTCGTCGCCAACGAACTGGGCGGGACGATCGCGGTCCTGCGTGGTGAGCAGATCGTGAAAATCTTCACCGACAGTGTCCAACCGGCGGGCGCTGCCGCGGTCGGCACCGCGGTCGGGGTGCTGGACGTGCGCAAGAACGACCTCACCGTCTACGACGCCGACCGGCTGACCATCGCCGGATCCACCCCGGCCGGTGCCGGACCGACTCACCTGGTCGCCGACCGGCATGGACGCATGATCGCGACCGATACCCGCGGCAACGCAATCCGGGTATTCACCCCGCTGCCGACGCCGCGCCAGGTGGCCGGCATCGACCAACCCGGCGGCCCCTACGGGATCGCCTACGACTGGTCGCGGGACCGACTCTGGGTGGCGTCGTCGGGCACCAACGAAGTCGTCGGCTACGACATGAGCACAACGAACCCCGTTGTGGTGCAACGATTTCCGACTGTGCAGAATCCGTACAGCCTGGCCGTCGACGCGGCCACCGGCCGATTGTTCGTCGCCGGGGCGTCCGGTGGCGTCATGCAGATCATCGACTCGGGTTGAACGGCCCGGGGCGGGGTACGCCAGACGGGTCGAGGGGAGGCGACCATGACGATCGACGGATCGACGATGAACTTCGTGCGCCGCGGGTCAGGGCAACCGCTGCTGCTGGTCCACGGCCTCGGATCCAGTTGGCGCAACTGGGAATCCGTGCTGCCGCAGCTGTCGGTGCAACGCGAGGTCATCGCGTTGGACCTGCCCGGATTCGGCGACAGCCCACCGCTGGCGGGGGAGACGACCATCGCGTCGCTGACCGATGCGGTGCAGGCCTTCATCGCCGCGCACGAGCTGGGGGACATCGACGTCGTCGGCAGTTCCATGGGTGCGCGAATGGTGCTGGAAATGGCCCGTC